>JBJDYP010000016.1:0-56075 GCA_051867435.1 Faecousia sp. | reverse complement strand
TTTGGCACCCGCTGTATAATGCGGATTTTGGCATTTATGCGGTGTTGCCTTAATAAAATCCTTCAATATCAGCTTGGTCTATTGGTGCAATACTGCGTTATCGTCGCTTGCCATACATACAGTATGGCGGCGCTCCTCTGCCTTGTCTTGCCCCAATATACCTGCGCTGCTATTTGAATTCTTTTATTAAGAATGAGTATCAGAGAACGCCGGTTTTCCCTGGCAACGTATGCGATTTTGCAGAGCAGCTCCGGCTCGAACCGAATCCCGGTTTGAATTTTGTTTGTTGCCATGATAACACCTCAATGCTGAACTGATAACAGTATACCAACATGAATCCTGTAATTATACAAACAAAGTGTTATCGCGTTGGAGGAAGAAGCGGAAAGGAGCCGGTGACGCGAAAAGCCGGGAGGAAACGGCTGCTGTTCCGGTAACCTGCGAGAAATATCCTGCACAAAAAGAGAGGAATTGAAATATATAAGAATATAGTTGATTTTTATACGCAGGTGTGTTATAATGCAACGCACAACAGCGTTAGGAGGCTCTTGATCTATGTGTGGAATTGTGGGATACGCGGGAGACGCCCAGGCGGCACCGATTTTGCTGGACGGACTTGGCAGGCTGGAATACCGGGGCTATGACTCCGCGGGGATCTGCGTGGAAAACGGAACCGGCCTGCGGATCGAAAAGGCAAAGGGCAGGCTGCAGGTTCTGCGGGACAGAACGAAAGAGGGCACCATGGTTCCCGGCACCTGCGGCATCGGGCATACCCGCTGGGCCACCCATGGGGCACCTTCCGATGCCAACAGCCATCCCCACCGCTCCTGCTCCGGCAAGATCGTGGTGGTGCACAACGGCATCATCGAGAATTACGCGGCGCTGCGCCAGGAGCTGGAAGCCCGGGGGATCCAATTCCGCTCGGACACCGACACGGAGGTGATCGCCAACCTGATCGGCTGCATTTACGAAGAAAACGGGGACTTTCCTGCATCGGTTCGGCAGGCGCTCGGTCGTCTGGAGGGCAGCTACGCCCTGGGGATCCTCTGCGAGGACTGCCCCGGCACCGCCATCGCGGTGAAAATGCACTCCCCCCTGATCTTCGGCTTCGGAGAGGGCGAGAATTTCATCGCTTCCGATGTGCCCGCGATCCTGCGCTACACCCGGGAGGTGGCTTACCTGGACGACGGAGAAATGGCCATTTTCGACAAGAACACGGTGCGTTTCCTGAACGCGGAGGGAGAGATCACCCGGAAGCCCCGGGAAATCATCACCTGGGAGAGCGGCGCCGCGGAGCGCTGCGGCTATGCCCATTTTATGCTGAAAGAGATTTTTGAACAGCCCAGGACTCTGCGGGACACGGTGCTGCCCCGGCTGAAGGACGGAAGCGTCCGGCTGGAAGGGGTGGATTTTTCCGCCGGGGAGCTGAAAAGCTTGCGGAAGATCCATTTGATCGCCTGCGGCTCTGCCTACTATGTGTCCGTGCTGGCGAAATACATTCTGGAGAAAGCCTGCCGGATCCCGGTGGAGGCTACCATGGCGTCGGAATTCCGCTATTGCGACCCGGTGGTGGACGGGGATACCCTGGTCATCGCGGTGAGCCAGTCCGGGGAGACGGCGGACACCCTGGCGGCGCTGCGGGAGGCAAAGAGGCTGGGGGCAAAGACCCTGGCCATCGTCAATGTGGTGGGCTCCGCCATTGCCAAGGCAGCGGATCATGTGATCTACACCTGGGCAGGCCCGGAAATTGCCGTGGCGACCACCAAGGCGTTCACCGCCCAGTTGTCCGTGATCGACCTGCTGGCGCTGCAATTCGCCGAAACCCTGGGAACCCTGCCGCCTGAGGAGCTGGGCAGGATGCGGCAGGCGCTGCTGGATATGCCGGAGCGGCTGGAGGCGGTGCTGCAGCCGGAACGGGTGGAACGGATCCACGATATTGCCCGGAAGCACACGGCCCACCGGGACGCCTTTTTCATCGGACGGAACCTGGACAGCGCCCTGTGCATGGAGGGCAGCCTGAAGCTGAAAGAGGTGGCCTATCTGCACTGCGAGGCCTATCCCGCCGGGGAGTTGAAGCACGGGCCCATCTCCCTGATCGAGGACGGCACGCTGGTGATTGCCCTTGCCACGGATCCGCGGCTGTTTGACAAGACCATGTCCAATGTGAAGGAGGTCAAGGCCCGGGGCGCCTATGTGCTCTGCGTTTCCACGGAGGAGATGGCGGAGCGGGCAGCGGAGGCTGCCGACGATGTGATCACCGTTCCGGGGATCCATCCCATGCTCCAGCCTGGACTGGCGCTGATCCCGCTGCAGTTGCTGGCCTATTATATGGCGGTGGAACGGGGCTGCGATGTGGATAAACCCCGGAATCTGGCGAAATCCGTGACGGTGGAATAACCCGCCCTCAGGGAAAAACAGACAGAAATAAGGCACAGATCCCCAGGCGTGCGCCGCCGGATCTGTGCCCTTCCTTTTTGGGAAATGTTGCGCTTGACTAACCGGAGGGGTGGGCCGTATAATACAGGGACACACGGAAGACTTTGAAAAAAGTATGCATTTTTAAGGAAATCGGTGATATTATGCAACAAAATGAAATCAAAATCATCAACCGGCTCTCCGCGGTCAGCGTGGTGGGCAACACGGTGCTGACGGTCTTCAAAATGGTGGCGGGCCTGGTCGGCAGCTCCTCCGCCATGGTCTCCGACGCCATCCATTCCTTCTCCGACATTCTGACCACGGTCATCGCCTATGTGGGCACCCGGATCTCGGGCAAGCGGGCAGACAAGGAGCATCCCTACGGACACGAGCGGGTGGAATGCGTGGCGTCCCTGCTTCTGAGCCTCATGCTGCTGGCTACCGGCCTGGGCATCGGCTATGCGGGAATGCGTGCCATCATCACCGGCACCTACAAGACCTTTTCCGTGCCCGGCCCGGTGGCGCTGGTCGCGGCGGTGGTATCCATCGTGACCAAGGAGGCCATGTTCCAATACACCCGGCACTACGCCAAGATCCTCCATTCCGACGCGTTCCTGGCGGATGCCTGGCACCACCGGTCCGACGCGCTTTCCTCCATCGGCTCCCTGCTGGGCATCGGCGGCGCCATGCTGGGCTTCCCCGTCTGCGACAGCGTGGCATCGGTGGTGATCTGCGTGTTCATTGCCAAGGCGGCCTATGACATTGCGGCAGACGCGCTGTGCAAGCTGCTGGATACTGCCTGCAGCGACGAATTTGAGGCGGAGATCCGCGGCTTTGTGGAGAATGAGCCCCAGGTGGAGCGGGTGGATCTGCTCCATACCCGGCAGTTCGGCAACCGGGTCTATCTGGATCTGGAGATTGCCATGGACGGCTCCATGAAGCTGGACGAGGCCCACGCCATCGCCGAGAGCGTTCACAGCCGCATCGAAGCCCGGTTCCCCAGCGTCAAGCACGTGATGATCCATGTGAACCCGGATGATAAGGGGAAAAATGACTAAATCTATACCAAAATCAGACAAAGTGTGCTATAATGGGATCCATCCATCAAAAAGGAGGGTATCCCATTGAAGCTTAACTATAAGCGTACGATTTATGTGGGCTTTGCCTTTTTCCTGATTTGCGCTTTTTGGCAGGCCTATGACACCATCATTCCCAAGATCCTGACCGATAAATTCGGTATGTCCCAGACCGCTTCCGGTGTGGTCATGGCTCTGGACAACATTCTGGGCCTGTTCATCCTGCCCCTGTTCGGCAGCCTGTCCGACCGGACCAGGACCCGCTTCGGCAGGCGTACCCCGTACATCGTGATCGGCACCCTGGTGGCTGTCTGCAGTCTGGTGTGCCTGTCCTTTGTGGATAACCTGCAGATCGCCAATCTGGACCGTGTGGCGGTGATTGACGATCCCCAGGCGCTGCACCAGATCTACGAATCCCAGTCCTCCTACAAGCTGAAAAACGCCCAGGGCGACAGCTTTGTGCTGGAAGAGGTGTTCACCGAGGAGGCGTTCTGCCAGATCCGTTCCCAGGTGGAGGTGGACGGCAAGCTGACCACCAACCCGGACTATACCAATTATGTGGTGCCTGCCCGGCAGGCCTACGCGTGGCAGGTCACCGCCGACAGTCCCGCCGTGCTGGTATTCTTTATAGGACTGCTGCTGGTGGTTCTGCTGTCCATGGCGATTTTCCGCAGTCCTGCCGTGGCGCTGATGCCCGATGTGACCATCAAGCCGCTGCGGAGCAAGGGCAACGCCGTCATTAACCTGATGGGCACCGCGGGCGGCATGCTGGTGCTGGTACTGGGCAAGGTCTTTGCCACCAGCGCCCTGCGCAACTCCATGATGAGCTACACCGCGTTCTTTACGGTGGTGGCGGGTGTCATGGTTGGCGCTCTTGCCATCTTCCTGTGGAAGGTCAGGGAGCCGCAATTTGTGCGGGAAATGCGGGAAGAAAGCGCCAGGTACGGCATTGACGAGTCCGACGGGGACGATCAGGGGGAAAAGCGGAAGCTGGGTGCGGCGGAAAAGCGTTCGCTGCTGTTCATTCTGGCCTCCGTTGCCCTGTGGTACATGGGCTACAACGCCGTGACCTCCAAATACTCGGTTTACGCGGACAAGGTGCTGAATCTGGACTACAATATGACCTTGCTGATTGCCCAGGGCGCCGCCATTGCGTCCTACCTGCCCGTGGGTATGCTGGCATCCAGGATCGGACGGAAGAAGTCCATCCTGCTGGGTGTCGCCATGCTGACCGCTGCCTTCTTCTGCGCGTCCTTTATCCGTCTGGGCAGCTCCAGCCTGGTGATCAACTGCCTGTTTGCCCTGGCGGGGATCGGCTGGGCAACCATCAACGTCAATTCCTTCCCCATGGTTGCGGAAATGAGCCGCGGCGGCGACATCGGCAAGTACACCGGCTTCTATTACACCGCCAGCATGGCGGCCCAGACCGTGACTCCGCTGCTGTCCGGCTACCTGATGGATAAGACCAGTATGGTTTCTCTGTTCCCCTATGCGACGATTTTCGCGGCGCTTGCCTTTGTGACCATGCTCTTTGTGCAGCACGGCGACAGCCGTCCCGTGCCCAAGAAGGGCCTGGAAGCGCTGGATGTGGATGATTGAGGTGACGTTTCTTGAAAACCGCGGCAAAACTGGCGGCGGGCGCTGCCGCCCTTTACCTGTTCAACATCAAACCCCGTCTGACGAACCGCCCGGCACCCATGCCCAAGGTGTACTATGCCCACCGGGGGCTCCATGAAAACGGTTCGGATGCCCCGGAAAACACCCTTGCGGCCTTCCGCAAGGCGGTGGAGCATGGCTATGGCATTGAGCTGGATGTGCAGCTCACCAAGGACGACCGGGTGGTGGTTGCCCACGATATGCATCTGAACCGGATCTGCGGCGTGGATCAGACCATCGATTCGCTGACCTACGGGGAGCTGCTGCAGTACCGGGTTTGCGGTTCCGACCAGCAGATCCCCCTGTTTTCCGATGTGCTGGCCCTGGTGGACGGCCGGGTGCCCCTGATCGTGGAGATCAAAATGAAAGACGGGGACTGCCATGTCTGCCAGCGGGTAAATGACCTGCTGAAGCATTACAAAGGGATCTACTGTGTGGAGTCCTTCCACCCCGCGGCGCTGCGGTGGTATCGGAAGAACCGGCCGGAGGTCTGCCGCGGGCAGCTCTCCACCAACTATCAGAAGCACGACGGCAGGTACCAGCCGGTGTTCCTTGCCATGCGGCACCTGCAGTCCAACTTCCTGACGGAGCCGGACTTCATTGCCTACGACTGCCGGGACTACCGGGCGGTGGCAAAAAATTTGTGCCGGAAGCTGTACGGCTGTCCCAGCGTGGCCTGGACGGTGAGAAGCCAGGCGCAGTTGGACGAGATCCGGGACTACTACGATTACTTTATATTTGAAGGCTTCCTCCCGGAAGGGGAGGCATGACAAAACAGGGACTGCCGCAAAACATCCGTTTTGCGGCAGTCCCTTGCTTCATATGCTGTTTTTCAGTTCCCCGGCAAGCCGGCGGAAGTCTTCCTCCGAAACCTTGCAGACCTTGCGGTCGTAGGTAAACAGTCCGTTGCACTCGTTTTCCACATCCGTCAATTGGGTGTAGACGGCAGCGCACAGTCCCTTGGGGATCGCCGGGAGAATTTCCTCCCGGTAAAGGCGCAGCAGAGACTTTCGGTAGTCCCGGATAGAGCCAAAGCTGCGGTAGCCGTAGGCTTTGCCGGGAACCAGGCTGTGAGGCTCCTCTTTCCACACGAAGCCGCCGAATTCCGTCAGCGCCACAGGCTTTTCGGATCTGGGCATTTTGAATCTGCGGAAATAGACGTGCAGACTGGTCAGGGGGTTATGCTTTTGGGAGAACCAGCCGGAGGCGGCATCCACAAAGCGGCTTCCGTCGTGGTGGAGCAGCATGGCGCCCAGGCGGTCGGAGGCAAACTGTCCCCAGCCCTCGTTGAACACTGTCCACTGGCAGATACAGGGGTGGCTGCCCAAATGCTCCGCCGTCCGCAGCATATGCTGCTCGAAAAACCGCCTGGTCTCATCGGGCACCCGGAAGCGGGTGTCGTCCCGGCGCTTCCAGCCCAGGGTGGGCAGGGCGGTGTCCCGGAGAAAGCGGTATTTTCCGCTGTTTACCATGTCCTGCCAGACGATCATGCCCAGCCGGTCGCATTCGTAGTAAAACTGCTCCGGCTCGATCTTGATGTGCTTTCGCAGGGTGTTGAAGCCCAGCCTTTTTGCCGCCAGAATGTCCTTGCGGTAGCCGTCGGGGGTGGCAGGCAGGCACAGGCCGTCGGGGAAATAGCCCTGATCCAGCAGCCCGTGGAAGAAAAAGGGCTTGCCGTTGAGACACAGGCGGGGGATGCCGTCCACGGTTTTTTGCTCCAGACTCCGCAGGGCGAAATAGGATTCGACCCGGTCTTCCCCCATCACCACGGAAAAGCGGTACAGGTAGGGATCCTCCGGGCTCCAAAGATGGGGGTCATCCACCGGCACGGTGACGGAGTTGCCCCGGAAGGGAATGATCCGATCACCGAAAATCAGGTGCCTGGACAGCAGGGTACCGTCCACCGTCACGGTAAACCGGTCAGTCCCGGCATCGACACGGACGCTGCGGATGTAATCCCGGGGGACGCTCTCCAGCCATACGGTCTGCCAGATGCCGGAAAAGGGGGTGTACCACATCCCGCCGGGAGTTTTGGTCTGCTTTCCGTAGGGGAAATGGGGATCCAGATCGTCCCGGGCAACGACGGTGAGTTCGTTGGCTCCCTCCCGCAGGAACCGGGTGATGTCCAAAGTGAAGGGAAGATAGCCGCCCTCGTGGGTGCCGGCGGCCTGCTGGTTTACATAAACCGTTGCGACCTGATCCACCGCGCCAAAGTGCAGCAGCACCCGATCCTTTCGGAATCCCTCCGGGAGCGTGAAGAAACGGCGGTAACACAACGGCTTCCCCTGGTTCCGGAAGGGCTGAGGAATGCCGGAAAGGGGCGCTTCCGGGGGAAAGGGCACCAAAATTTTGCCGGTATACTGCTCTATATCATCCCCGTCTGCCAGGGCAAAGTCCCAGAAACCATTTAAGTTTACATAACTTTCTCGGCGCATCTGGGGACGGGGATAGTCCTGCCAGGGCGTTTCCGTCACAAAGGGGGCATCCTCCGTCTGGAGAAACTGCCGCCTGCGGTAGAGAAGGATTTCATAGGAGATCCCGTTTTCCTCGCCGGACTGCACGCGCTCCGGCGTGTCCCACTGGGGCAGCAGATCCAGATTGGGGAACCAGGTGTCGGATTCCGGGGTCACGGACAGCTTGGTCACATAGACCTGGTCGCACCAGGGCAGCATCTGCCGGTAGACGCTGCCGCCGCCGATGACGAAGACATTTTCATGTTCTTTCGCGGCAGAGAGCGCCTCCCCGGGGCTGTGTACCGTGGTCATGCCCGGGATCTCCAGCTCCTGCCGGGACAGCACCAGGTGCGTCCTTCCCGGCAGAGGCTTTTTCCCGGGGAAGTCATCCACCGTCCGGCGGCCGACGATGACGCAGGCACCTTTCGTGGTTTGCCGGAAGAATTTCCGGTCGGCGGACAGGGCAATGGGCTGGGTGCCGTCTTTGCCGATGCCCCAGTCGCCGTAAACAGCAACGATTGCTTTCATACCGCTTCCTCAGATGGCCATGGGAATTTCAAAGGGGAAGGGAGAGAACCGGTAGCCCTCCAGGGAGAAGCTGTCCCGTGTGAAGGCATAGAAATCCGTGACGCTCTTGTCTATGGAGAACTTGGGCGCGTCAAAGCTCTCGTTTTCCAGCATGGCCTTCACCATGGGCACATGGCGGTCATAGATGTGGCAGTCCGCGATCACATGCACCAGTTCTCCTGCCTCCAGACCGGAGACCTGGGCGAACATATGCAGAAGCACGGCGTACTGCACCACGTTCCAGTTGTTGGCGGTGAGCATATCCTGGCTGCGCTGGTTCAGGATGCCGTTCAGGGTGTTACCGGTGACATTGAAGGTCATGGAGTAGGCGCAGGGGTACAGGTTCATCTCGTGGAGATCCTCAAAGTTATAAATGTTCGTCAGGATCCGGCGGGACGCGGGATTGTGCTTCAGATCGTACAGCACCCGGTCCACCTGGTCAAACATCCCCTCTTTATAGGTGTGCTTGATGCCCAACTGGTAGCCGTAGGCCTTGCCGATGGTGCCGTCCTCGCCGGCCCACTCGTCCCAGACATGGGCGCCCAGATCGGCAATGCGGTTGGACTTTTTCTGCCAGATCCAGAGGATTTCGTCTACGGCGGTCTTCCAGTAGGTGCGCCGCAGGGTCATGATGGGGAATTCCTCCCGCAGATCATAGCGGTTTACCACGCCGAATTTCTTCACGGTGTGGGCGGGGGTGCCGTCCGCCCAGTGGGGGCGCACCTCCAGCTCCGTGTCCCAGAAGCCGTTTTCCAGAATGTCCAAACAGGTTTTGCGGTAGATTTCATCTGCTTTGCTCATAGGTATCCCCTCTTTTTCGCGTTTTTTTCATTGTATCACAGGATCCTCGTCTTGGCAAGAATGAAGAAGCCTGGCATGGGAAGCAGGAGTGCGAGCCGCTCCATGACAAATCCGCATCCCCTTACCATGTCGGTTGTCGATAGTACCTAATTAGGAGAACGGATTGCCACGGAGTAGTTGCGACATTTATCTCGCAATGACGTGGTAACTGATAGCCAAATGCCGCCGAATTTCTGCGCCAAAACCTATCAGGTTTGCTTTGCACCGTCGGAGATGCGGCGGGGGATTCTTAAGGGGGCGCATTTGCCCGAAGCGCCCCTTAAGTCGGCTTCTTTGTCACTTTCTTGCCGAGACAAGAAAGTGAAATAAACACTACAAAGTATACCCTATTCTTTCTTCCGCACAAATCAGAACGAACGCACAGGGAGTACGGATTGCCACGGAGTAGTTGCGACACTGGCTCGCAATGACGCAGAAATTTGGGAGCCGGGTGCATCCGAATTGCTGCGTCAAAACCTATCAGGTTCGCTTCGCACTGCCGGAGATGCGGCGGGGGATTCTTAAGGGGGCGCATTTGCCCGAAGCGCCCCTTAAGTCGGCTTCTTTGTCACTTTCTTGCCGAGACAAGAAAGTGAAATATTACACTACAAAGTACATCTGATTCCTGCTTCCGCGCCAGTCAGAACGAAAGCATTCGGAGAACGGATTGCCGATGGTCCCGGGCAAAAGAAAACGGGGATCCCGGTGTGGGATCCCCGAAATATCCTGTTTTACGTCTGATCCTCGATAAGACCGTAGCCGCCGTCGTTACGCTTGTAAACCACGGCAAAGGCGCCGCCGTTATCCTCGTCACGGAAGGCGAAGAAGGTGTGCTCCAGCAGATTCATCTGCAGGACGGCCTCTTCCCGGGTCATGGGACGCATGAAGAACTGCTTCACCCGCAGAATGCTCAGGTCATCCTCCTGGGTTTCCGGCACGAAGGAGGTTTCCTCCGCGGTGCGGACGAAGGCATCCTGACGCAGACGCTTTGCCAGACGGGTCTTGTTCTTCCGGATCTGGCGTTCGATGTTGGCAACGGCGGCATCGATGGACGCGAACATATCGGAAGTCTTCTCGCTGCTGCGGAACCAGGTTCCCGCGCCATGGACGGTGATTTCGACCTTGTTCAGGTCTTTTTCCACAGAAAAGGTGACAAGTGCCTCCGCATCCTCATCAAAGAACCGCGCCAGCTTCATGACCTTTTTCTCGGCATAAGCATGGACATTTCCGGGCAGCTTTACTTTTTTCTCACTATACTGGAATTTCATATGCGGCAGCTCCTTTCGTTTCACGGGTGGATCCCGTTGTACTTAGACTATACCACGATTTTGAAATTCGACAAGGGGGAATTATCCATCAATTTCGTCTTCCGCTTCCAGAAGCTGGTTCATGGTCAGGTTGTACAGGGCTTCTGCCCGCTTTTCAAACATCTTGGTCAGCCGCACACCCTGACGCTCGTCGGGCGCGACCAGCTCCAGGGTCATCAGGTTGCCCATCTCGTCGTCCAGGGAAAGCACCACGGAATACTCCCCGCTGTCCCGGGGCAGAAGCTGGGTGCGGATAAAACTGCTGCGGCGAAGCTGCCGGTTGAACCGTGCCACCGCGTCCTCCGCCTTCCGCTTGACGCTGTAAGCGATGGAGTCCTCCAGCAGCGCGCCCTGCTCCCGGCCTTTCTCCGTGATCTCGATCCTGCCGTCCGCCTGCTCACGCAGATGACCGGAGGCGATCATCTCGGGAACGGCGGTGCAGACATCAAAATAACTCAGGCACTCGTCCTGGTAGCACAGCTCGTAGAGCTCCTGGGTGGTCATGGGATAGCTGGAACGGGCGGCGACAAACAGAATGAGAACCTTCACATCCATCATATCGTGGATAAAGCCCAGACGCTGCATCAAAAAACACCTCTTTTTGCATTTTTCTCCATTATACAGGATCCTGCGGAAAAATCAAGTCGCACCATGTCAGCCCCGGCGACATATTCTGAATCAGGGAAGGAGGAAAACTATGGATTCCATCAATTTTGCCGCCATAGGCGGCGGAAAGGCCCAGGAAGCGGCGGTTCGGGAGCTGCGTCGCCGGGGGATCCCCTTTGACGGGAACCGGGCGCCTACCCATGTGCTGCTCCGGATCCCCACCGGCACCATGGAAACACCCCTGCCGGAGGGGGTTAAGGTGTTCGGCGGCGGGAAGAAGCCCGAGGGGGTGCCGGAGGAAGCGTACACAGATCTTTTGAAAGATCCGTATTTCACGGCGGAAAACGGTGCCATCACGGCCCAGTGCGCCCTCCGGCTGCTGCTGGAGGAGACGGAGGATACCCTGGATCACAGCCGGGTGCTGATCCTGGGCTGGGGAAAAATCGGCAAATGCCTTGCCCGGATGCTGCGTGGGCTGGGGGCGGAGGTGACGGTCTACGCCCGGAAAGAAGCGGATCGTGCCATGCTCACCGCGCTGGGCTACGGCACGGCGGCAGAGGTTCCGGGCGTTCACCCGGAAATCGTGGTGAATACGGTGCCTGCCCTGCTGACCGGGGCCGTGAATCCGGGCACTGTCTATCTGGATCTGGCATCCCTGCCCGGCATCGGGGGTGACCGGGTGATCTGGGCGAGAGGACTGCCGGGAAAACTGGCGCCGGCAGCGTCCGGCAGGCTCATTGCCGGGACGGTGCTGCGGTATCTGGGGGAGGAACCGGTATGAAGATCGGATTTGCCATGTGCGGCTCTTTCTGTACATTCGACAAGGTATTTCCCGTGATGGAGGAACTGGCGGCAAAGCACCAGGTGGTTCCCATTTTCTCAAACCTGCAGGACAGCCGGTTCGGCACGGCCCAGGCCCACCGTGACCGGGCGGAGCGGATCTGCGGCAGTAAGCCCCTGGAATCCCTGCCGGAGGTGGAGCCCATCGGCCCCAAAAAGCTGCTGGATGTGCTGGTCGTGGCACCCTGCACGGGGAATACCCTGGCAAAGCTGGCCTGCGGCATTGCGGACACGCCCATTACCATGGCGGTGAAGAGCCATCTGCGGAACGGACGGCAGGTGATCCTGGCGGTCTCCACCAATGACGGGCTGGGGGTGGCAGCGGAGAATATCGGCAGGCTGCTATCACGCCGGGACATCTACTTTGTGCCCTTCGGACAGGATGACCCGGTGAGAAAGCCCCGAAGCCTGGTGGCGGATTTCACCCTGATCCCCGAAACCCTCCGGGAAGCCCTGGAGGGACATCAGATTCAGCCTCTGCTGCTGTAAAAAAGGATTCCACACAAAAGGCAGTGGTTTTTGACCTTTTGTGTGGAATTTTGAATATTTTCCGGCGGTCAGAGGGCTTCCGCTTCCGCCAGCCAGACCTTTGCGGAGGCGTCGCTGGGCATTCTCCAGTCTCCTCTGGGGCTCAGGCACACCGTTCCGACCTTGACACCGTCGGGCATACAGCTCCGCTTGAACTGCTGGCTGAAGAACCGGCGATAGAAGGTGATGAGCCACTTTTTGATGGTGGCCTTGTCAAAATCCTCCGCGAAGGCACGGCAGGCCAGGGCGTAGATCTTGGTGGGGGAGAAGCCATAGCGCAGCAGGTAGTACAGGAAGAAATCGTGGAGGGCATAGGGACCCACCAGATCCTCCGTAACCTGGGCGATCTTGCCGTCGGCATCCGGGGGCAGCAGCTCGGGGCTGATGGGGGTGTCCAGAATATCGGCAAGAACCTCCCGGGAGGCGGCAAAGGCAGGCGCCTCGGAGATGGCCTGGATCATCCAGCGGATCAGGGTCTTGGGGATGGAGGCGTTGACCCCGTACATACTCATGTGGTCGCCGTTGTAGGTGCACCAGCCCAGAGCCAGCTCGGACAGGTCGCCGGTGCCCACCACAATGCCGTTCACCACGGAGGCGTAGTCCATGAGGATCTGGGTTCGCTCTCTGGCCTGGGAGTTTTCGTAGGTGCCGTTGTGGACGGTGGCGTCGTGCCCGATGTCCCGGAAGTGGAGATCCACCGCCTCCCGGATGTTGATCTCCTTGCTGGAGATGCCCAGGGTGCGCATCAGCTCCAGGGAGTTGCGGTAGGTGCGGTCGGAGGTGCCGAAGCAGGGCATGGTCACGCCGTAGACATCGGTCAGCGGCCTTCCAAGCTGGCGCATGGCCTCCGTGGCCACCAGCAGCGCCAGGGTGGAATCCAGTCCGCCGGACACGCCGATCACCGCGTTGGCGCCGATGGTTTCCAGCCGGTGCCGCAGACCGGCAACCTGGATGCCGAAGATCGCCATGCAGCGCTCCAGACGACCCTCTCTGGAGGAGGGGACGAAGGGCAGCTTCACAGGCTGAACCAGCGTGCCGTCACCCCGCAGCGGGGTGTCCTGGCAGGGGATGACCCGGCAGCCCAGGGCGTTGCCGTGAACCCGGGCGGTTTCCCAGAAGCTCTTGTTCTTTCTGCGGTCGGCACGGAGGGCACCCAGATCCGCGTCCGCCAGCAGCAGGTAGTCGGTATCGATTTCCTTCTGGTTCTCCGCCAAAAGGTTACCTCCGGAGGAAATCATGGAGTGACCGGAGAACACCAGATCCTGGGTGGATTCGGTGGAGCCGGAGGAGCAGTAGGCATAGGTGCAGATGCAGGCGGAGGACTGGTGCTGCACCATCTTTTTCCGGTAGGCGCGCTTGCCCACGGTTTCGTTGGAGGCGGACAGATTCACAATGACCTGGGCACCGTTCAGTGCCTGCAGGGAGGAAGGCGGCAGGGGCGTCCACAGATCCTCGCAGACCTCCACACCCAGAATGGTGCCTTCTCCCAGGGAAAACAGCAGATCCCTGCCCACAGCCACCGAATAGTCCCCATCCAGCCCCAGCGCCCGGGCGCTGATGCAGGTGAGCTTCAGATCCTCGCCGGAGGTGAACCACCGGCGCTCGTAAAATTCGCTGTAGTTGGGGATGAAGGTCTTGGGCACCAGACCCCGGAGCATACCGCCGGAAATCACGGCGCCGCAGTTGTATAGCTGACCGGTAAGCTCCGCCGTAACGCCGATGGCAACGGTGACACCGGGGTGATCCGCGGTGCAGCGGACGATCTCATCCAGCCCCCGGTTCGCGGCATCCAGCAGGGCATCCTGGAAGAATAGGTCGGCGCAGGTATAGCCTGTGACCGCCAGCTCCGGGAAGACCAGCACATCGGCACCCTTTTCATCGGCATCGCCGATCATGCCGCAGATGGCGCGCACATTTTGGGGCACATTTCCCACCTGCACCGGCGGTACGGCGCAGGCGATCCGAATATAATCCAGCATTGAGGAAACCTCCGTACATATTTTTTCCCATTTTAGCAAATATTGTCCGAAAAAGCAATTCCCGGAAGGGGTTTGAGAAAAAGAAAAATGTTCATAATTGGGGCATAGACTTTTGGTGTTTCGTCTGGTAAAATGAAGTCACTTGGAAAACGGGAGCTGACGAAATTGATGAATCTGCGAAAGGGCTTTGAACGGTTCTGCTACCGGAACCGGGATAAGGGGATCCCCAATCTGATGCTGTATGTGGTCATCTGCAAGGCCTTTGTGCTGCTGATGAGCTTGATTGACGAATCCGGCACATTTTTGTCGCTGCTGGTGTTTGACCGGGCGGCGATCCTGCGGGGCCAGGTGTGGCGGCTGTTCAGCTATGCCTTCCTCACTTCCGGCGGGTCTCTGGTGCTGCAGGCGGTGCTGCTGCTCTGCTATTATTCCCTGGGACAGGCGGTTGAAAACCGCTGGGGCACGCTGCGGTTCAATTTGTTTTATTTTTCCGGCATTTTGCTGATGGATGTTTACGGAATGATCGTGGGCTATGCCTCGGTGGGGTATCTGGATCTGACCCTGCTGCTGGCGTATGCCACCATTTATCCCGATGCCAGCTTTCTGATTATGTTCATCATCCCCGTGAAGGCGTGGATCCTGGCGCTGTTCTACCTGCTCCTTGCGCTGCTGGCGGTGATTTCCAACCCCTTCCCCATCAACCTGATGCCTGTGGTGGGGCTGATGAACTATTTCCTGTTCTTCGGCAAGGACGTGCTGAACATCGTCCCCATGTCCTGGCAGGCAAACTTCCGCCGGCTGTTCAGGAAGACAAAGCCCGGCAAGCAGCCGAAGGTGGTGCCTTTTCCCCGGGCGGGCTCTTACGAAGCCGGCACCGCGAAGTCGGCAGCGCCCTATAACCATCGGTGTACGGTCTGCGGCAGAACCGATGTCACGAATCCCGAGCTGGAGTTCCGCTACTGCTCCAAGTGCAGCGGCTTCCGGTGCTACTGCATCGACCATATCAGTAATCACACCCATTTTGAATGACAGTTCGGGCCTGCTGCAAGACTTTTCTTTGCAACAGGCCCGAAACGTTTCTGATCGCCGGCGGAAAGCCGGGAATCCATGAAAAAGAGAAACAATATTTGGATGAATGATTGCAAATGGTAACAGAATATGTTATACTGGATTAAATCATACACCCGGAGGCGTTTATGATGGAATTGACGGATTTTCAGCGAAAAACGGCGGCGCTTCTGCCGGAAATCTCGCTTAAGATGGACGAACCCATGGCAAAACACACATCCTTCCGTGTGGGCGGGCCGGCGGAGGTCATGGCCTTTCCGAAGACGGAAGAGGAATTGTCCAAAATACTGAAATTGTCCGAATTATTGGACAGCAAAATTGCGATTCTTGGTGCGGGAACCAACGTTCTGGCACCGGACGCGGGACTGCCCGGTCTGACCGTGTGCCTGAAGGACGCGCTCTTAGGCTGCGAGCAGGTGGATGACACCACCATCCGTGTGGCGGCAGGTGTCACCATGCGGAAGGCCGCGGTGTTTGCCGCGGAGCGTTCCCTGTCCGGGCTGGAATTTGCCCACGGCATTCCCGGCACGGTGGGCGGCGGTGTGTATATGAACGCCGGCGCTTACGGCGGGGAGATTGCCCAGGTCTGCACCCGGGTGGCGGTGCTGGATCGAACCGGGGAGAAGCGGATCCTGTCCGGCAGCCAGATGGAGTTTTCCTACCGCCGCAGCGTGCTGGAGGAACGGCCCTGGGTGGTGCTCTGGGCGGAATTTACCCTGACACCCGGGGTGGAGGCGGAAATCCGGGAGCGGATGGAGGCGCTGCAGAACCGGCGCAGGGCATCCCAGCCCCTGGATTATCCCTCGGCGGGCTCCGCGTTCAAGCGCCCGGCGGGGGGTTACGCGGCAGCGCTGATTGACGAGGCTGGGCTGAAAGGCTTTTCCGTGGGCGGGGCGGGGATCTCCGCCAAGCACGCGGGCTTTGCCGTCAATCTGGGCGGCGCCACCGCGGAGGATGTGAAGTCCCTTCTGCGGCAGGTGTCAGACCGGGTGTTCGCCAGCAGCGGCATCCGCCTGGAGCCGGAGATCCGCATCTGGTAAAAATACTGAAAAGGAGCGGGGAATATGTCCTTTTCCGGCAACGCGAAAGCAGAGATCTGCAAGATCCCCATTCAGCGCAAATGCTGCGCCCTGGCGGAATCCTTCGGCATCCTGCTCTACTGCAATACCTTCAGCGGGGAAATGCTGAAGATCGTCACGGAAAGCCGGGAGCTGGCATCCCGGCTCCCCAAGCTGTTCCAGCGGGCATTCGCCGTGAATTTCGATCAGCTCCCGGAGCAGACCGGCCCTGGCAAGCGGGTGTTTCTCATCACCGGCAGGGAGAAGCTGAAGACCATCATGTCGGCCTGCGGCTTTGACCCGGCGGATACCCTGTCGCTCCATGTGAACCTCTCCGTGCTGGAGGACGACTGCTGCAAGGCGGCCTTCCTGCGGGGGGCGTTTCTGGCGGGCGGCTCGGTGACGGATCCCGAAAAGACCTATCACATGGAGCTTGCCACCGTACACCAGAGCGTGGCGCGGGAAACCTACGCGCTGATGCAGGAGCTGCTGCATTTCTATCCCAAGACCGCCCAGCGCGGCGGTGCCGCCGTGATCTACCTGAAGCAGAGCGAGCGCATTGCGGATCTGCTGACCTTTTTGGGCGCGCCCATCGCGTCCATGGGCATCATGGAGACCCGGCTGGAGAAGGAATTCAAGAACAATATCAACCGCCGGGTCAACTGTGACGATGCCAACCTGACCAAGGTGGTGGATGCTGCCCAGGAGCAGCTTGCCGCCATCCGGGCGCTGCGCCGGTCCGGCAGGCTGGACAGCCTGCCGCCCAAGCTGCTGCAGGCGGCCCTTGCCAGAGAAAGCAACCCGGAGGCAAGCCTGACGGAGCTGGCGGCGCTGATGGAGCCGCCCATCTCCAAGCCTGCCATGAACCACCGGCTGCAAAAGCTGCAGGAAATCGCGAAGGAGGTATGACCGTGGGTTTCGCCCATCTTCATGTACATACGGAATACAGCCTGCTGGACGGTGCCTGCCGCATCGGCTCCATGATGGAGCGGGTGAAGGAAATGGGACAGACTGCCGTGGCCATCACCGACCACGGTGTCATGTACGGCTGCATCGACTTTTACAAGGCGGCAAAGGCCGCGGGCGTCAAGCCCATTCTGGGCTGCGAGGTCTATGTGGCGCCCCGAACCATGGCGGACCGGGTTCACGGCATCGACAACGAGGCAAACCACCTGGTGCTGCTGTGCGAGAACATGACCGGCTACAAAAACCTGTGCCTGCTGGTGTCCCAGGCTTTTTTGAAGGGCTTCTACGGCAAGCCCCGGGTGGATATGGCGCTCCTGCGGGAGCATCACGAGGGGCTGATCGCCCTGTCTGCCTGCCTGGCGGGCAGGATCCCCCAGCATTTGATGGAAAACGACTACGCGGGGGCCAAACAGGCGGCGCTGGAGCTGTCCGGTCTTTTCGGAGAGAACAATTTCTTCCTGGAAATGCAGGATCACGGCATCGAGGAACAGCTCGCCGTCAATCAGGGCATCCTGCGGCTGTCCCGGGAGACCGGCCTGCCCCTGGTGGTCACCAACGATGCCCACTATCTGCGCAAAGAGGATGCCAGGATGCAGGATGTGCTGCTGTGCATCCAGACCGGCAAGACCGTGGACGACGAAAACCGCATGAAATTCCAGACCGAGGAATTCTACCTCAAGACCGAGTCGGAAATGCGCGCGCTGTTCCCCAACTGCGACGAAGCCTTTGAAAATACCGTCCGCATCGCGGAGCGCTGCAATGTGGAATTTGTCTTTAACCAGTACCACCTGCCTTCCTTCCCGGTGCCGGAGGGCTTCACCAACGAGGAATACTTCCGCAAGCTGTGTATGGACGGCTTCGCGGAGCGCTATCAGAACCCGCCGGAAAGCTACCGGCAGCGGCTGGAATACGAAATCGGGGTCATCAGCCGGATGGGTTATGTAAACTACTATCTCATCGTCTGGGACTTTATCCACTTTGCCAAGGAGCACGGCATCCCGGTGGGCCCGGGACGCGGCTCCGGCGCGGCATCCATTGTGGCCTACTGTATGCACATCACGGAAGTGGATCCCATGCAGTACGCCCTGATTTTTGAGCGGTTTCTGAACCCGGAGCGGGTCTCCATGCCCGACTTCGATACGGACTTCTGCCCGGAACGCCGGGGTGAGGTCATCAACTATGTCATGGAGAAATACGGGGCGGATCATGTGGCGCAGATCGTCACCTTCGGCACCATGGCGGCAAGAGGCGCCATCCGGGATGTGGGACGGGCGCTGAACTTCACCTACGCGGAGACCGATGTGGTGGCAAAGCTGGTGCCCACCACCCTGCACATCACCCTGGACGGGGCGCTGGAGGTCTCTCCCCAACTGAAAGCGATGTACGACGCTGATCCCCGGGTGAAGCTGCTCATCGACACGGCGCGGAGCCTGGAGGGTATGCCCAGAAACACCTCCACCCACGCGGCGGGAGTGGTGATCACCGCCGACCCGGTGGATACCTATGTGCCCCTGTCCCGGAATGACGACACCATTGTCACCCAGTACACCATGACCACCATCGAGGAGCTGGGGCTGCTGAAAATGGACTTTCTGGGTCTGCGGAACCTGACGGTGATCCGGGACGCGGAGCAGGAGATCCGCAGGATCCATCCGGATTTTTCCATTGACCGTGTGCCCGACGATGACCCGGAGACCTTTGCCATGCTTTCCGAGGGCAAGACCCAGGGCGTATTTCAGTTGGAATCCGCCGGCATGACCGGCGTGTGCGTGAGTATGCGTGCTTCCTCCATCGAGGATCTGACCGCTATCATCGCCCTGTACCGTCCCGGCCCCATGGATTCCATTCCCCGGTTCATCGCCAACAAGCTGAATCCCCGCAAGATCACCTATAAAACCCCGCTTCTGGAGCCGATCCTGAAAGTCACCTACGGCTGCATCGTCTACCAGGAGCAGGTCATTGAGATTTTCCGTTCCCTGGCGGGCTACACCATGGGACAGGCGGACAACATCCGCCGGGCAATCTCCAAAAAGAAGCAGAAGATCATCGACGCGGAGCGCACTACCTTCGTTTACGGCGACCCCAAGCAGAAGATCCCCGGCTGCATCGCCCGGGGTGTCAGCGAGGAAGCCGCCCAGTCCCTTTACGACGAGATCGTGGACTTCGCGAACTACGCCTTTAACAAGGCCCACGCCGTGTGCTACGCGGTGGTGGCATTCCAGACCGCCTATCTCAAGTGCCACTACCCCCGGCAGTATATGGCAGCGCTGATGACCTCGGTGCTGGGCTCCGCGGAAAAGGTGGCGGGCTACATCGCCGAGTGCAAGGAAATGGACATCGAAACCCTGCCGCCGGATCTGAACCATTCCGAGGACAGCTTCATCGTGGAGGGCGACGCCATCCGCTTTGGACTGGGCGCGGTGAAAAATGTGGGCATCGGCCTGATCCGGGCCATTATGCGCCGTCGGGAAGAGGGCGGCCCTTTCAAATCCCTGGAGGATTTCCTCCGGCGGATGGGAGAAGGGGAGCTGAACAAGCGGGCCGTGGAAAACTTCATCAAGTGCGGTGCCATGGATTGCTTCGGCAATCACCGCAGTGAGCTGCTGGCGGTTTACGAGCAGATGATGGACAGCGTGGCGGACAGCCGCAAGCGGAACCTGGACGGGCAGTTGGATCTGTTCGGTATGCTGGGGGACGAGCCTGCCTCCGCGGTTCCCATCCCCCGTCTGGAGGAGCTGACTCCGGCGGACAAAATGGCGATGGAAAAGGAGACCACGGGCCTTTACCTCACCGGGCATCCCATGGACGATTACCGGGCCTGTCTGAAAAACACCCATGTGGTGTCCATCAGCGCCCTTTCCGACGAGGAAAGCGGCTACAGGGATGACCAGGTGGTGTCCGTGGCGGGCATTGTCCAGACCGTGAAGATGAAGACCACCCGGAACAACACCATGATGGCCTATATCACCGTGGAGGATGATACCGCGTCCATGGAGATGCTGGCGTTCTCCAATGTTCTGAGCCAGTACGGGGGCTATCTGAAGGAAAACCAGGCGGTGGTCATCACGGGGCGGCTGTCCCTGCGGGACGAAAAAGAGCCCCAGATCGTCATCAACCGGGCAAGACCCATTTCGGACTTCGCGGGGGGCAGCCCGGAGCCGGTGGAAAGACCCCGGCAGGAAACCCTTCGGGGCACCCTGTATCTGAAGCTTCCCTCCGAGCAGGCGCCCGAATACCGCAAGGTGAAGGCCATTCTCCAGATGTTCCCCGGGGAAGCGCCCGCGGTGCTGTTTTTCGCGGACACCAGAGTCCGCCGGGGTGCCCGGTGCGCGTTGGCGCAGTCCATGCTGGACGAGCTGAAAAGACTGCTGGGAGAAGCAAATGTTGTGCTGAAATAGCTTTTCTTTTCGGGAAATATGTGTTATAATCCTATGTTGGAGAATCGGATGCCCGCCGGGTGTCTGCCTCCGACGGATTCGGAACGATTTCGCGGAAAAACTGCAAAAAGATAGGGAGAGCGCCCGGTGCCTCCGGGCAAAAGGGCGCAAGAGGTAAAGAAATGAAGAAAGTTCTGATTTTGGAAGACGAGGTCAACATCCGCAGCTTTGTGGTGATCAACCTGCGCCGTGCCGGCTACGATGCCATCGAAGCGGGCACCGGCTACGAGGCGCTGGAAAAGCTGAAGGAGAACCCGGACATCGGTGTCGCCATCCTGGACATCATGCTGCCGGATATTGACGGCTTTGAGGTCTGCCGGAACATCCGTGCCACCAGCAAGCAGATCGGCATCATTATGCTCACTGCCCGCACCCAGGAAATGGACAAGGTCACGGGGCTGATGACCGGGGCGGACGACTATGTGACGAAGCCCTTCTCTCCCGCGGAGCTGACGGCGCGGATCGACGCGCTGTACCGCCGGATCGGCGGAGACTCCGGCACAAGCTCCGAGCTGCTGACCCAGGGGCCTTTTGTGATGAACACCCGGAACCATACCCTGGAGAAAAACGGCGAGCGGATCCGCCTGACCCAGGTGGAGTATTCCATCCTGAAGCTGTTCATGCAGAACCCCGGCAGGGCGCTGTCCCGGGAGGACATTCTCTCTGCCGTGTGGGGCAGGGATTACGAAGGGGAACTGAAGATCGTGGATGTGAATATCCGCCGTCTTCGTATTAAGATCGAGGATGATACCGCCAATCCCACCTATATCACCACGGTCTGGGGCTTCGGCTATAAGTGGGGCGCATGAAACAGGAAAAACAGCAATCGGGACTCTGGCAGCGCTGGCTGAGAAACCTTCTGAGCATCGTCCTCGCGCTGGGACTGGCGGCTGCCATGGGAATTGCCGCTTTTTTTGCCGCCCGGAGCTATCACAACCTGGAAGCGGATATGCGCTGCTACGCGAAAACCGCGGCGGACTTCTTCGCGTCGGCTTCCGGGCAGTCCCACGAGGACTTTATCCGCACCTGCGGAACCTATGCCCAGGCCTTTGAGACCCGGGACGGCATTACGCTGCAGTTTATCACGGCCCGGGGAGAGCTTGCGGCCTCCTCCGACGGAGAGACGGCCCAGGCGGTGCCCCAAACGGAAGAGATCGCCGCGTCCATGGAGAGCCTCAGCACCGAGGCGTTCATGGGCAGGGATCCCGCCCTGGGGCGGCGCGTCATGGCAATCTCCGTGCCCATGATCTGCGGCGACGGGGAAACGGTGGGCGTGCTGCGCTATGTGGCATCCGTCCGCACGGCAAACCGGCAGATCGCCCTGGTGGCGCTGATCTGCGTGGCGGCGGTGGCGCTGCTGGCGGTGCTGCTGACGGTGGTGAGCTATTTCTACCTCCATACCATCCTGACCCCCCTGGCGGAGATCACCGCCAAGGCAAAACGGATTGCCGGCGGCAGCTACGGCGCGCAGATCGAGACCAAATACAACGATGAGATCGGGGAGCTGGCAAAAACCATCAATGAGATGTCCGTCCAGATCAACCAGAACGAAAAGACCCAGACGGAGTTCATTTCTTCCCTGTCCCACGAGCTGCGGACACCGCTGACCGCCATCAACGGCTGGGGAGAGACCATTCTGTCCTCCGATGTGCTGGATGAGGAGCAGACCCGCCGGGGAATGCAGATCATCATGCGGGAGACCAGGCGGCTCACTGAAATGGTGGTGGAGCTGCTGGACTTCACCAGGATCCAGGACGGACGCATGACCCTGAACATCGAACCCACGGACATCCGCGGAGAGTTTGAGGACACGGTGTATATGTACGGAAGCCGTCTCAGGCAGGACGGCATCGAGCTGAAGTACATGGACAACGACGACGATATTCCCGAGATCCCCTGCGATCCCAAGCGGATGCGGCAGGTGTTCCTGAATATTCTCGACAATGCCGCCAAGCACGGCGGAGAAGGCAAGAGGATCGATACCGCCATGACCTTTGAGGACGGCTGCGTGGTGGTGCGGATCCGGGACTTCGGCCCCGGCATCCCGGAGGATGAGATCCCCCTTGTCAAGAAGAAGTTTTACAAAGGAAGCTCCAAGGCAAGAGGCTCCGGCATCGGGCTGGCGGTGTGCGACGAGATCGTGCAGATGCACGGCGGCACCCTGACTCTGGAAAATGCCGGAGGCGGCGGCACACTGGTGACCCTGCGGCTTCCCGCGGACGAATAAGGAGTAGGCCTTATGGCAAACAAAGAAACCAACCATGCCCAGGAACAATTCAAGACCATGATCGGCGGGCAGGCGCTCATTGAGGGCATCCTGATGCGCGGCCCGGATAAGGATGCCATCGTGACCCGGGGCAAAGACGGCCTTGCCGTGGAGGTCAGGGCGCGGAAGCTCCCGGCGGAGAATTCTCCGAAACGGTGGCCGCTGATTCGGGGTGTGGTCAACTTTTTTGAGTCCAACGTGACCGGCGTGAAGGCGCTGATGCGTTCCGCGGATCTCTCTCCCGAGGAGAGTCCGGAGGAACCCAGCAAGCTGGACCTGTGGCTGGAGAAAAAGCTGGGCAACGAAAAATTCCAGCAGCTTGTCATCGCTCTGGCGGTGGCCATGGGACTGGGAATGTCCATCCTGCTGTTTTTCCTGCTGCCCATGGTCATCGGCGGGCTGTTTGACCGCTGGATCGAAAGCACCCTGGCGGTGAACCTGATCGAGGGACTGATCCGGGTGGCGATCTTCACCGGCTATATGATCCTGGTGTCCCGGATGAAGGAAATGAAGCGGGTATTTGCTTACCACGGCGCGGAACACAAGACCATCCGCTGCTACGAGGCCCGGCTTCCGCTGACGGTGGAAAACGTGCGGAAGATGACCAGGCTCCATCCCCGCTGCGGCACCAGCTTCCTGCTGGTGGTGGTGCTGCTGTCCATTCTGCTGTTCTCCGTGGCCTCCTCCGCACTGCTGGCGGTGGTGCCTGCCCTGGCGGAGCTGCGGGGCACGGCGCTGTACCGGCTGCTGATGATCGCCTTTAAGCTGCTTCTGCTGCCCCTGGTGGTGGCAATCGCCTACGAGATGAACCGCTGGGTGGGCAGGCACGACAATCCGCTCACCCGGATCCTGACCGCGCCCGGTATGTGGTTCCAGCGTTTCACCACCAACGAGCCGGACGATGCCATGATCGAGGTGGGCATCGCCGCGGTCAAGGCGGTGCTTCCCGAGCAGGAGGGCGCGGACCGATGGTAAAGACATACGCGGAACTGTATCTGGATGCCAAAAAGCGGCTGGAGGAGACGGAGGGACAGCAGGCGGGCAGCGTGGCAAGAGACCTGCTGTGCTTCGCCTCCGGGAAAGGCCGGGCAGAGATGCTGGCTCACCGGGCAGACCTTGCGCCGGAGGGACTCCATTGGAAGCTGGACGAACTGGTCAACCGGGTGCGCTATGGAGAACCCCTTGCCTACATTCTGGGAGAGTGGGAGTTTTACGGACTGCCCCTGTTTGTGACCCGGGATGTGCTGATCCCCAGGGACGACACCTGCGCGGTGACGGAGCTGGCGATCCGCAAGGCGCTGTTTTTCGGACAGGATCCCCGGATCCTGGATCTGTGTACCGGCAGCGGGTGCATCGGTCTGGCCATTGCCAGCCGGGTGCATGATGCCCACCTGACCCTGGGCGATGTGTCCAGGGAAGCCCTGGCGGTGGCAAAACGGAATGCCGCGGCAAACGGACTGACCAGCCGGGTGTACTGTATGCGGGTGGATGCCATGGAACCGGCTCAGCCGATTCTGGGCAGGTTCGACCTGATTGTCTCCAATCCGCCCTATATCACGGCAGGGGAGATGGAGGCGCTGCCCGTCAGCGTGAAGGACTATGAGCCCCATCTGGCCCTGTTCGGCGGAGAGGACGGACTGGATTTCTACCGTGCCATCGTGAAAAACTACAAGCCGGCGCTGAAGCCCGGCGGATATCTCTGCTTTGAGTTCGGTATGGGACAGGGCGACAGGGTCTGTGCCATTCTGGAGGAAGCGGGGTTCGCAATCGAGGAAAGAACCAAAGATTATAACGGTATAGAACGGGCGGTTTCTGCCCGACTCGCAAGGGAGGATTCTTAAATGGCAACGAAGAAGGCAAATTATGAGGCACCGGCGCCTGCCAATGACCGCAAGAAGGCACTGGCGACCGCGCTGGCGCAGATCGAAAAGAGCTACGGCAAGGGTGCGGTCATGCGTCTGGGCGACCGTCCCGAGATGAATGTGGATGCCATCCCCACCGGCTCTCTGGCGCTGGACGCGGCGCTGGGCATCGGCGGTGTGCCCAAGGGACGGATCATTGAGATCTACGGACCCGAATCCTCCGGCAAGACCACGCTGGCGCTGCACATTCTGGCAGAGGCCCAGAAGCGGGGCGGTGAGGTGGCCTTCGTGGACGCGGAACACGCGCTGGATCCCGTGTACGCCGCGGCGCTGGGCGTGGATACCGACAATATGCTGGTTTCCCAGCCGGATACCGGCGAGCAGGCGCTGGAGATCACCGACGCGCTGGTTCGCTCCGGCGCGGTGGACGCGGTGGTGGTGGACTCCGTGGCGGCGCTGACCCCCAGAGCCGAGATCGAAGGCGAAATGGGCGAAGCCTTCGTGGGGCTGCAGGCAAGACTGATGTCCCAGGCCCTGCGTAAGCTGGCGGGCACCATCGCCAAGACCAACTGCGTGGTCATTTTCATCAACCAGCTTCGTATGAAGATCGGCGTGATGTACGGCAACCCCGAGACCACCACCGGCGGCAACGCGCTGAAGTTCTATGCCTCCGTGCGCCTGGATGTGCGCCGGGTGGAGGCCATCAAGGACGGCGGCAATGTGGTGGGCAATAAGACCCGGGTCAAGGTCGTGAAGAATAAGGTCGCGCCTCCCTTCCGTGAGGCATACTTTGACATTATGTACGGTCAGGGTATCAGCAAGTGGGGCGAGATGGTGGATCTGGCCGTCCAGTTTGAGATCGTGCAGAAGAGCGGAAGCTGGTTCTCCATGGGCGATGAGCGCATCGGTCAGGGCAAGGACAGCGTGAAGGCTTACCTGCAGAACAACCCCGAGATCGCCCAGCGGGTGGAAGCCCAGATCCGTGAGTGCATGGCAAAGCAGGCGGGCGCGGCGTCCAGAGAGCCTGCCAAAGCCGCGGAAAGACCCATTGCGGTAAGCGCGGACGATTTCAATGACGAGGATTGATTCCCTATCCCAGCGCCCGGACCGGGCCGGAAGATACCTGGTGAAGCTGTCGGACGGCAGCACCCTGCGGCTGTACCGGCAGAGCGTGGAGGAATTCGGCATCCGGCCGGGACTGGAGCTGACCGAAGAAGGGCTGGAGCGGCTTCGGGAGAGCGCCGGAGCGGTGTCCGCGAAGATGCGGGCGGTTCGGATCGTCTCCGCGTCCAATGTGTCCCGGGAGGATCTGGAAAAGCGGCTGATTCAAAAGGGAGAGGATCCCGACCAGGCGAGGGCCGCCGTGGAGTGGATGGGGCAGATGAACCTGGTGGATGACCGGGCGACGGCAAAACAGATCGTTTCCCACTGCGCCGCCCGGGGCTATGGTGAGGCCCGGGCAAAACAGGCGCTGTATGAAAAGCGGATCCCCAGGCAGTATTGGGAGGAAGCGCTTCGGGATTACCCGGATCAGGAGGAAGTGGTCGTCAGCTTCCTGCGGAGCCGTTTGGGCACGGATCCCGGGGAAAAGGAGCGCCGCCGGGCTGCCGACGCGCTGATTCGCAGAGGCTTTTGCTGGGAACAGATCCGCAGAGGGCTCCGCAAGCTGGATGCGGAATATCAGGAGGACTAAAAATGGCAAAAATTGGCTTTATTTCCCTGGGCTGCGCCAAAAACCAGGTGGACTGTGAACGGATGATGTTCCGGGTGCAGGAAGCCGGACATGAGGTGCGCGCGGATCTCGGGGGATGCGATGTGGTGGTGGTGAACACCTGCGGCTTCATCGATTCGGCAAAATCCGAGGCCATAGACAACATTCTGGGTGTCGCCAAACTGAAGGAGGCGGGGCTTGTGGGCAAGATCCTGGTGACGGGCTGCCTGTCCCAGCGGTACCAGGGCGAGATCCTGGAGCAGATGCCCGAGGTGGACGGCGTTCTGGGCACCGGCAGCTTCCCGAAGATCGTAGCTGCCATTGAGCAGCTCCTGGCGGGGCAGAAGGTGGAGGATTTCGGCTCCATCGACGCGCCGGAGGAGGAAGTGGGGCGTGTTCTGACTACCCCGGAGCATTACGCCTATATCAAGATCGCCGAGGGCTGCGACAACCACTGCGCCTACTGCGTGATCCCGTCCCTTCGGGGCAAATTCCGCAGCCGCGGCATGGACGATGTGCTGTATGAGGCCAATGTGCTGGCAAGCCAGGGAGTGAAGGAGCTGATCGTGGTGGCACAGGATACCAGCCGCTACGGCACCGACTTCCCGGAGCACAGACGGCTGCTGCCGGAGCTGCTGCGGGAGCTTTGCAAAATTGAGGGTCTGCGCTGGATCCGCCTGCATTACCTTTACCCCGATGAGATCACCGACGAGATGATCGAGACCATCGCGTCGGAGCCGAAGATCGTGAAGTATCTGGACATCCCCATCCAGCACTGCAACACCCACATTCTCCGCTGCATGAACCGCCGGGGAGACGGAACTTACCTGCGGGGGCTGATCCGCAGGCTGCGGGAGAGGATCCCCGGTTTGGTGATCCGCACCAGCATCATCACCGGTCTGCCCGGTGAGGGAGAAGCGGAGTTCGAGGAGCTTTGCGAATTCCTGAAGGATGTGAAGATGGAACGGGTAGGCGCGTTCCCCTTCTCGCCGGAGGAGGGCACCCCTGCCGCCGAAATGGAACGACCGGATACGGAGGTTGCCCAGCAGCGTGCCGCCATGGTGGAGGAGCTGCAGTCCCGGATCATGGATGATTACAACGCTTCCATGCTGGGCAAAACACTGGATGTACTGGTGGACGGCTACGATGAGGACATGGAGCAGTACTACGGCAGAACCTATGCGGACTCCCCGGAGATCGACGGCAGGATCTGGCTGGCATCCGAGGAGCCTCTGCGGGAAGGGAGCTTCCTGCGTGTGTATGTGGACGGAAATGTGGACGGAGAATTGACGGGCTACCCGGTGGAGGAATGACAAATGACAACTGCAAGTAAGATTACGCTGGCTCGTGTGGCGCTGGTTCCTGTGTATATGGTGCTGATGTACCTGTCCCAGGGGGAATCCAACCTCTGGATGTGGATCGCGCTGGCGGTTTTCGTGATTGCCAGCCTGACCGACTATGTGGACGGCAGAATCGCCCGGGAGTGGAACCAGGTCAGTGATTTCGGCAAGTTTTTGGATCCCCTGGCGGACAAGCTGCTGGTGATCGCGGCTATGACCATCTTCACCGAGTGGGGTGTGATCCCCGCCTGGGCGCTGATGACCGTACTGGCAAGAGAGTTCGCCGTGACCGGACTGCGGCTGATCGCCGTGGCGGGCGGCAGAGTGATCGCGGCAGGCTGGAGCGGAAAGGTCAAGACCTTCTCCACCATGGTGGGCCTGTGCGTCATGATGGTGTTCCCCGGGGTGGGTTGGCTGAATTGGGTCATCATCGCGGTGATTGTTGTGACCACACTGTATTCCGGCGTGGAATACTTCATGAAGAACTGGGATGTTCTGAATCTGAACAAGTAAACAGCTCTCGATGTTGGGGGTCAGGCAGCAAGCCTGACCCCAATATTTATGAAAGCATCCCTTTATTGCGGAAAAATGTTCTGGAAGAAAAAGGACATTTACCTCTTGACTTGGTAGGTATAATGTGCTACAGTATGGTCAACCTACCAAATGAGTCGGTAAAAAGGAGCGATGTGTAATGTCACAGTACAAATTTGAGACCATGCAGGTTCATGTGGGGCAGGAAACGGCAGATCCCGCGACGGATGCCCGGGCGGTGCCGATCTACGCCACCACCTCTTATGTATTCCGGGATTCCGCCCAGGCAGCGGGCCGGTTTGGCCTGACGGAAGGCGGCAACATCTACACCAGACTGATGAACCCCACCTCCGATGTGTTTGAGAAGCGGATTGCCGCGCTGGAGGGCGGCGCCGCGGCCATGGCCACGGCTTCCGGCTCCGCCGCGATCACCTATGCCGTGCAGAATATCGCGGTTGCCGGGGATCACATCGTATCTGCCGCGAACCTCTACGGCGGCACCTATAACCTGTTTGCCAACACCCTGAAGGATCAGGGGCTGACCACGACCTTTGTGGATCCCGCCGCCCCCGAAAACTTTGAGAAGGCGATCCGGCCCAACACCAAGCTGCTCTACGCGGAGACGCTGGGCAACCCCAACTCCGATGTGATCGACATCGAGGCCATCGCTGCCGTTGCCCACCGTCACGGGATCCCGCTGATCGTGGACAATACCTTCGCAACTCCCTATCTGCTCCGTCCCATCGAGCATGGCGCGGACATCGTGGTGCATTCCGCCACCAAGTTCATTGGCGGTCACGGAACGGTGATGGGCGGCGTGGTTGTGGACGGCGGCAATTTCGACTGGGCACAGAATGACAAATTCCCCGGGCTGTCCAAACCCAATCCCTCCTACCATGGTGTGGTCTTTACCCAGGCCTGCGGCAAGATCGCCTACATCATGAAGCTGCGGACCACGCTGATGCGGGATCAGGGCGCGACCATTTCGCCGTTCAACTCTTTCCTGCTGCTGCAGGGTCTGGAAACCCTGTCTCTCCGGGTGGAGCGCCATGTGGAGAATGGGCTGAAGGTGGTGGAATTCCTGAAAAACCACCCCCAGGTCGAGAAGGTCAACCATCCTTCCCTGGCGACGGGCAGGGAAAAGGCGCTCTATGACCGCTATTTCCCCAAGGGCGCCGGTTCCATTTTTACCTTTGAGATTCGGGGCGACGGGGAAACCGCCAAGAAATTCACCGAGAGCCTGAAGCTGTTTTCGCTGCTCGCCAATGTGGCGGATGTGAAGTCTCTGGTGATTCATCCCGCGTCCACCACCCACTCCCAGATGGACGAGGAAGAACTGCTTGCCGCGGGAATCAGACCCACCACCATCCGCCTGTCCATCGGAACGGAACACATCGATGATATTATAGCGGATCTCCAACAGGGATTTGCCGCTGTAAAATAAGGAGGAAAAACCATGTCCAATATCTATACCGCCGCGGATCAGCTCATCGGAAGAACTCCGCTGCTGGAACTGACCCATATAGAAAGAACGGAAAAGCTGAATGCCCGGATCCTTGCAAAGCTGGAGTATTTCAACCCCGCGGGCTCCGTGAAAGACCGCATCGCCAAGGCGATGATCGACGACGCGGAGGCTGCCGGCAAGCTGAAGCCCGGCAGTGTCATCATCGAGCCCACCTCCGGCAATACGGGCATCGGGCTGGCTGCCGTCGCGGCAGCCAGAGGCTACCGCATCCTCATTGTCATGCCGGAGACCATGTCCGTGGAGCGCCGGCAGCTCATGAAGGCCTACGGCGCGGAGCTGGTGCTCACCGAGGGCGCAAAGGGCATGGAGGGCGCCATTGCCAAGGCGCAGGAGCTGGCGGAGCAGATCCCGGACAGCTTCCTTCCCGGGCAGTTTGTGAATCCGGCGAACCCCAAGGCTCATTTTGAGACCACCGGCCCGGAGATCTGGCAGGATACCGATGGGGAAGTGGATATTTTTGTGGCTGGTGTGGGCACCGGCGGCACCATCACCGGCGTGGGAGAATACCTGAAGTCCCGGAATCCCGCCGTAAAGGTGGTTGCCGTGGAGCCTGCCACCTCCGCGGTGCTGTCCACAGGCGTCGCGGGGCCCCACAAGATCCAGGGCATCGGCGCGGGTTTTGTGCCCCAGGTGCTGAACACCAGGGTCTACGATGAAATCATCACCGTGACCAACGAGGAAGCCTTTGCCACCGGCAGGCGGATCGGCCAGTCCGAGGGCGTTCTGGTGGGCATCTCCTCCGGCGCCGCGGTGACTGCCGCAATCCAACTGGCCAAGCGTCCCGAAAACGCGGGCAAGACCATTGTGGCGCTGCTGCCCGATACCGGCGACCGCTACCTTTCCACAGCGCTGTTCGCGGAATGAGGACAAAATGATGATTTACGCGGATAATGCTGCCACCACAAAAATGAGCAAACGGGCGAAATGTGCCATGCTGCCCTATCTGGACGAGGACTACGGCAACCCCTCCAGCCTGTATTCTTTCGGGCAGCGGGCAAAGGAAGCCCTGGAGGATGCCAGAAGCCGGATCGCGAACTGTATCGGCTGCGATGCCAGGGAGATTACCTTTACCTCCGGCGGCAGCGAAGCGGATAACCAGGCGATTGTCACCGCCGCCAGGCTGGGAGAAAAACAGGGGAAAAAGCACCTGATTTCCACGGCTTTTGAGCATCACGCAGTGCTGCATACCCTGAAAAAGCTGGAAAAGCAGGGGTTTGAGGTTACGCTGCTGGATGTGCATCGGGAAGGCATTGTAACCGCGCAGCAGGTTGCGGAGGCAATCCGCCCGGATACCTGCCTCGTGACGGTGATGTATGCCAACAACGAGATCGGTACGGTTCAGCCCGTGGCGGAGATCGGCGCGGTGTGCCGGGAAAAGGGCGTGCTGTTCCACACCGACGCGGTGCAGGCAGCAGGACATCTGCCCATTGATGTCAAGGCGCAGAATATCGACCTGCTCTCGATGTCGGCCCACAAGTTCCACGGGCCCAAGGGCATCGGCGTTCTTTATGCCAGAAAGGGTATCCGGCTGGAAAATGTCATAGAAGGCGGTGCCCAGGAGCGGGGCAAACGGGCAGGCACGGAAAATGTCCCTGCCGTTGTGGGTATGGCTGCCGCGCTGGAGGAAGCCTGCGAAAATCTGGAAGCCAACCAGGAAAGGCTGACCGCGCTGCGGGACAGACTGATCGAAGGACTTGACCGGATTCCCTATTCCGAGCTGAACGGCGACGCAGAGCGGAGACTTCCCGGCAATGTAAACTTCTGCTTCGAGGGCATCGAGGGAGAATCGCTGCTTCTGCTGCTGGATGACAGAGGAATCTGCGCGTCCTCCGGCTCTGCCTGCACTTCCGGCTCCCTGGATCCCAGCCATGTGCTGCTTGCCATTGGCCGGCCCCATGAGGTTGCCCATGGCTCCCTGCGCCTGAGTCTGGGAGAGGATACTACCGATGACCAGGTTGACGAGATGATCGACGCGGTTACCCAGGTGGTGACCTATCTAAGAAATATGTCGCCCTTCTGGCGGGATCTGGTCAGCGGGAAGCGACCCCATGTTTTTGCGGAATGAGAGGAAGTACAAATGGCATTATACAGTGAAAAAGTAATGGATCACTTCCGGAACCCCCGGAATGTGGGGGTGATCGAGGATGCGGACGGCGTAGGCGAGGTGGGAAACCCCGTCTGCGGCGACATCATGAAGATCTACCTGAAAATACAGGACGACGTGATTACGGATGTGAAATTCGAGACCTTCGGCTGCGGCAGCGCCATTGCCTCCAGCTCCATGGCAACGGTGATGATCAAGGGAAAGCGGGTGGAGGATGCGCTGGCGCTGACCAACAAGGCGGTTACGGAGGCACTGGACGGACTGCCTGCCCACAAGCTGCACTGCTCCGTGCTGGCGGAGGAAGCCATCAAGAAGGCGCTGAAGGACTACTATGACAGAAACGGGATCGCCTATGACCACAGCCTGTTCCCGGACTGCGAGCATTGCGCCCATTGCGGCGAAGGATGAAAGCCCTGATTGCCATGAGCGGCGGCGGTGAGATCCTAAGCACGAAAGAGGATTGAGGATTTGCCTCTGTTCGGAAAAAAGAATGCGGAAAGGCGGGAACAGCAAATGATGGTTTCCACAAGAGGACGCTATGCCCTGCGGGTGATGATTGATCTGGCAGAGCACATGGACGACGGCTACATCGCCATGAAAAATGTGGCGGAGCGGCAGGATGTGTCCCTGAAATATCTGGAAAAGATCCTGCCGGTACTGGTGGCGGGGAATCTGGTGGAGGGTATCCACGGAAAAGGCGGCGGCTACCGCCTGACCCGGCAGCCCAAGGACTACCCTGTGGGGGAGATCCTGCGGCTGACGGAGGGGGATCTGGCGCCGGTTGCCTGCCTGGAGTGCGGCGCGGAGCCCTGCCGGCGCACCGCAGACTGCCGGACGCTTCCCATGTGGACGGAACTGAACAGGCGGATCAACGAGTACCTGGACAGTGTGTCCCTGGGGGATCTGATGCGCCCGGCAGGGAAAGAGCAGGTCTGAACATTTTTCATACTGCCATAATAACACCCGCCTGGGTGCGTTCCGAAGATCGCACCCAGGCGGGTGATTTATTCAGAGGTTCCTTAATTCTGGAACCTGATCTGCTCCCCCAGAATCAGGGGGTACCCCACCAGACGCGTCCCGTCCAGATCCTCCCGGTGCATATCCACGCCGGTGATCTGGTGGTTTTCGTAGGTCGTGTAGTAGTAGATTCCCTTGGTCGCGTTGCAGCAGGAGGTGTAGATGGTGATCTCATAGTTCCCTTCGCCCACATCGCAGCAGCCTCTTTGCTGGGCGACGGATCCCAGAATGTGGTAGAACTGGCTGATGCTCTCGGACTCCGAATCGCCGGAAACGGAGTTCAGCTTCACAAAGGCGACCCGGACAAAGCGGGACTGGGAAGACAGATCCCCGGGCAGCCCCAGGGCACCCATACCCCGGCTGTGTGTGAACAGGGGCAGCTTGTGGGAAAAACAGTTTTTGGGGGATTGGGCGGACAGGTGCATATAGTTGTTCAGTTGGAGCATCTGGGCAGGGAAGGGCGGATTGTTGGTCAGAACCCCCGCCGGATTGTCATAGACCATCAACCCTTCTTTGACGGATTCCACGGTGATGGATTCCTCCCGGTCGGCGATGATCCAGTGAAGCTGCGCCAGGGGCAGCGACTCGTTGAACGGCGTATTGACCAGATTGACCTTCTCCAGCAGGGCTCTCGCTTCCTTTACAGTGGCGCACTGGCATAAAATCCACGGGATGAATTCAAACTGTGCCACATTGTCTTTGCCCGGCGTGTACTCCTTGTAGTCCGCGTTTCCCACAAAATTCAGCCCGGCCATGCCCAGCCCCTTTTCGTTGATCGCGTCATAATAAAGGGGGAAGTCCTCCGTAATATGGGCCATGCCGATCAAAGCGTAGTGGTGATTCATCGTTCCCATATTGCGGAAAGGGAAGGGAAAGCCGCGGGGGGTAATGACAACCTCCTCGCCGTAGGAAAATTCATAGTCCAGTGTTCTGCCGAAGTAAAAATCTTTCGTCAAATAAGTTGCTGCCGTACACATACGCGTTCCTCCTTGAAAATTTGTAAGATATTACCTGCTTGGGTTGCCCGTTTTGATTGGTTTTATACTACATTTCACAAAGAAAAAAGTCAAGACGACGGATGTTTTTTTCTGTATGCCTGCCTGGGTCGCCGGGCGCGATCCTCTGATTTTTTCCTGAAAATCAATATTGTTTTCTTGACAGATCTCATAAATCCGGGTATATTGAATATGATAATACCGATTGCCTAAGAAATGCGGAAGCGTTTGCGGCTTCCGCGAATCTCCGGCCGCGCAGTATCAATTCATTTCAAAAATGGAGGAATTCAAACATGGAAAAGTGGAAATGCAGTGTCTGCGGTTATGTGCATGAGGGCCCCATGACCGATGATTTCAAGTGCCCCATCTGCAAGCAGCCCGCAGGCAAGTTTGTGAAGATCGCGGAAGCTCCCGCGGCAAAGAATCCCTACGCCGGCACCAAGACCGAGAAGAATCTGTGGGAGGCCTTCGCCGGTGAGAGCCAGGCCCGGAACAAGTATACCTATTTCGCCAGCGTCGCGAAGAAAGCGGGTTATGAGCAGATCGCGGCATTGTTCCTCCAGACCGCGGAGAACGAAAAAGAGCACGCCAAGCTGTGGTTCAAGGCTCTGGGTGAGCTGGGGGATACCGCCGAGAACCTGCTCCATGCCGCCGAGGGTGAGAACGCCGAATGGACGGATATGTATGACCGCATGGCACGGGAGGCCGACGAGGAAGGCTTCCACGATCTGGCGGAGAAGTTCCGTGGGGTCGCTGCCATTGAGAAGACCCACGAGGAGCGCTACCGCGCGCTGCTGAATAACGTGGAGACCAAGGCCGTGTTTGAAAAGAGCGGCGTGACCGTCTGGGAGTGCCGCAACTGCGGACACATCGTGGTGGGCACCAAGGCTCCCGAGAAATGCCCCGTCTGCAACCATCCCCAGGCATACTTTGAGGTTCGCAAGGAAAACTATTAATCCGGGATGCCGCGCCACCCCTGTGCAGTAAAATCCTAAAAACACTGAGCCGTCTGCCTCTGGCAGACGGCTTCCATATAGATACCAGGCATTCGTATGGCTGCGAACGGAGTTCCCGATCCGGCAACCGCCGCTGACGCAAAGGGGATTCGCGTTTCAGGCGCACGTTTCGTGATGAAGAACGTGCTTTCGTAATCATTTTTGGGAACAGAAAAACCTGACGGTCTTCTCGTTCGTCTGTATAATATCAGGGCAATGGGGAGAAGGTTATGGAGCAAAACAAAATCCCATACAGAAGTGTGATTCAAAGCTGGGTGCAGCAATTCCACCTGCCTGCTTCTGCCGCAGACCTGTTGTTTACCAGAATCCATGAGAGAATAGAAAAAAGTGCCATGAATCGGCCTGAGGGAGGGAAACGGAATGGGTGCACGGGAAAACGGAAACCGGAATAGCGTGGTGGACAGAGCCATAGATGGAGATCAGGAGGCTTTTGAGGAATTGTACCGGGAAAGCTATGATGCTGTTTACAAAACGGTGAAATCCATGGTCAGCGATGAGCATACGGCACTGGAACTGGTTCAGGAGGCCTATGTGAAGGGGTTTCGAAATCTGGACCGACTGCAGCAGAAGGAGAACTTTGCCGCTTGGATGCGGCGGATTGCCATGAACTGCGTTCGGGACTGGTATAAAAAACGAAAAGAGGTTCCTTTTGCCGGACTGGAGGATGAGAACGGCGACCTGCCGGAGTTCCGGGATGAGCGGGAAGAGAATCTGCCTGAAATTGTCCTGGACCGGCAGGAAACCGCCAGGCTGGTGGAGAAGATTTTGTCCGCCCTGCCTGATGAGCAGCGGATCGTGGTTGGTATGTACTACTATGAGGAGATCCCAGTGGCACAGATTGCGCGACAGTTGGATGTCAGCGTAAACACGGTAAAAAGCCGCCTGTACTATGCGAGAAAGCGGATTCGGGACAAGGTCGGGGAACTGGAAAAGCAGGGAATTCAACTGTATTCACTGTCACCGGTGCCCTACCTGCTGCTTTTGTTCAAAAATCTTAAGAGCGGTACCGTTTCTGATGCGGCCCCCACGGCTATGTTCCAGGGAATCATGTCACAGAGTGCAGCCCCGGTGGATTTTACAATCCATGGGGAGACGAATCCTGCTTCATTTGGGGCTGTCCGGACAACCGCGGCAAAGGCAGCAGCCGCGGCAGCGGCCAAAGCATCCGGTGGTGCGATTTCCTCCTTCACCGCCAAAATTGTTGCAGGAATCCTGGCGATGGCGGTGCTGACAGGCGGTGTCGCTGCGGGGGTGAAGCTGGGAATGAGCCTGGCTGGCAAAAAAGGAGAAAACTTCGGCGTGGAGCAGCCCAGTGGGGAGACCACCGATCCCTCCCGGCCAAATGAGACGGAACCAAACGATTCGGAACCGATGACGACGGAGCCTTTGCCCACAGAACCGCAGCCTACCGAGTCCACACCCACGGAACCGCCGATGACGATTCCTCCAACAAGCGAGTATTTTGAACGGGTGTATCAGTATGTGCTGGATGCCCAGGAGAACGAGGAAGCGCTTGTCATGCTCCCCGAGACGGAACCGACGGTGATCTATGCATTCTACGCCGGGCTGGAGGATGTGCCGCTGGTGCATCTGAATGCCTACATGGCACCGGTGACGGGATTCGCCTGTGAGGTTTTCCTGGTGGAGGTGGAAAACCCGGAGGATGTGGATCGGGTGAAGGAGATCTTCCAAAACAGGATAGAATACTGTGCGGATGACCCGGAAGCATTTGACGGAACGGGCTATCTCTGGACTCAGAATGCCCAAATTCAATCCTCCGGAAGCTATATTGCCATGGTGGTTCTGCCGGATGGATATACGATTCCGAAAAATGTGTTTGCCGCGAAATAATAGGAAGAAGTGCCGACTCCTTAGTGGAAGCGGCACTTCTTGGCGTCTGGGAAGCTGCTGGCGGCGCGTGAAAGAAGAAAACAATTTTCAAAGGGTCTATGGAACTTCTTTTTTGAATCTCCCGGCTTGAGGATGAAACCCGATCAATCCGACCCGACAACCTGGGATTATGGATGTGGAAGCGAATATTATCTGAAATGATAAATCAGGTTGATGCAGTTCGGCAGATCCTCATCCACATAGCCGGAATCCACAAAACCGGCTTTTTCATAGACGTGAAGTGCCGGGGCATCTTCCCGGTTCACACATACCTCTACACTGGGGTATCTTCCGTCATTTTTCAACGATTCCAGAATCCCCATTAAGGCCGCTGTTCCATAGCCTTGATTCTGAAACCGCTTGTCGATCATGAATTGCTGTAAATCATAGCCCACCGGTTCCTCCGTAAAATCCCGAACCAAAGCGACACCAATCATCTGCTGACCGTCCGAGATGCCGATGACACGGGCGTTGCAATGACGATACACATACCCTCTTGCGAGAATACCGATCGGGGAGGAAAGGTACGCCTTCTGATCTTCATTCACGGAAAGATTTGCAATATCGATCCAGTTTTCTTCGTTCACATCCACGAAAGATACCATATTCATTCCTCCAATCTTTTCCGGCTTTCCGGGGTAATCCTATCACACCCATAGAAAAAAGTCCATCCCGGAAAACCGGAATTGATCTCTATCAAATGGCAAAACTATAATTTATTGCCAACGCCATTTGGAATAATTACCATTTATAGAATACATAACCCACTCTTTTTCTTTGCCGTTTGTAAAAACCCGCATTGCGCCCGTTTGCTCTTCCTCAATTTCTGTAAAGCCTCGGGACTCCATATAATCTATAAATACTTGCCCATTTGGCTGAGCGATTACTACTTTGGGGGACTCTTGAATTACAACATATTCCTTGTTTAAAACAGTTATTTGAAAATAACCACTTGCAACAGAGAAGGGATTGCCTGTACTAAATGTGGAATATGATATAAAACAACTTCCTAAAAGAGCAACCATCAGAATTGCAGAAACAAGTGTAGCAATTACAATCCTGCGACTTCTATCTTTATTTTTCTTTATTTCGTTATTCGCATACTCAATTGTATCTTTAATAACAACCTCCGCATCATTCTTGTCCATTATCTTCACCTCCGGTTAATAAATCATATAAACTTATTTCCAATACTTTGGAAATAGGAATTAGCATTGAAATATCGGGAAAAGATATGCCACGTTCCCATTTGCTTATAGCTTTGTCGGTAATCCCTAATTTATCAGCCAGCTCCTTTTGTGACATACCCTGTTTTTTGCGGTTTTCACAAATGAAGTTGCCCGTTTTCTTGGCGTCCATCTTTTCCCTCCTTTCTACTGTGATTATATAACGTTTCTGAAGAGAAGTAAACCGACCGTTGGTTTACTCCGTCATCCTATAGCCAATTTATTTAGCAAACAGTCCGTCAAATTCTGGTTTGTTGCGTTCGTTTTACCAAGAAAACACAGCAATATCAAGCAAAAAACTTCTTTTGTCCTGGCAGACAAAAGAGGTTTTTTACATGCGAAAGAGCAACCAAACGGAGCGGAAACGAGGTAAAAGTAAGCAAAAGTAATATACTATTTCAGCATATATCTCCATTGCCCATTTTCTTTATAATAGAAAAATTCGCTTAATGTATCATCCAAAAATACTTTAATCATATCTTTCATGTCCAAGGCAAGACGGTCATCCATTGATAGCAACTCGTCAAGCTGAATCCAGAAAACCTCTCCTTCTTCGGAGGATTTCAGATTTCCGCTAAATCTATCAGCTTTATAAAATAATACCATATATCTGGATCCGTCATCATTTACCCAGTCTTTAATACCGCATAACATCGGTGAGGTTACAGTCAATCCTGTCTCTTCAAGCACTTCACGAATTACCGCATCTGTAAAAGATTCGTCTTTTTCAACATGGCCGCCGGGGAATGTGAGACCACCCCATTCGTCGTGAACTTTATCCTGAACCAAAACAAGTCCATCCTTATAGACCATACACATATTTGCAATTTCGATCTTTTGCGTTCTATCCATTTCTGTTCTCCTTTGCAGTGTTGATGGAGGAGATGAGCATTCTGCGAATAGAGCCGCAGTCGTGTAATACGCTTTTGACTTTGTCACCGGATAGGATGCCTGCTTTTAGGGCAATTTCAATCCAGTATTCTGTTTCATAGCATTCTTTTAATGCAATCTGCAGCTTTGCAATAAAATCGGGTCGGCTATGAGCATATTTTGCCTCACGAATGTTTGCACCAATGCTCGTACCACTTCTTTCTAGCTGATTCGATAACGAGTAATGTCCTTTTATATTTTCAGTCAACTCCAGTATTTTAATTGCAAATTCCGTAGACAAATCGGCAAGCTTATTTTCAGCCATAACGACCACCTCTTTGCGCAAATGATACCATAACACGATAGCGTTTTCAATGAAATCGCGCAAAGCGCGATGAAATCCTCACTCTGTTCGGATGAAATCTGCTTCGCAGATGAAATTAAATCCGTCCTGATCTCCCGGCGTAGTCGGATTTCATCACGAAGTGATTTCATCTACCGCAGGTGGATTTATTCCGTCCGCAAGGACGGATTTAGTTGAAAAAAGCACACATTGTCTTGGTAGACAATGTGTGCTTTTTTCTGGTCCGAGTGACTGGATTCGAACCAGCGGCCTCTTGAACCCCATTCAAGCGCGATACCAAACTTCGCCACACCCGGATATGCTGTTTTTACGCGCTTTTCATCAGCGCCCTGATATAATAGCATACCTCATCCCAAAATGCAAGCCTTATTTTTACTTTTTTTCGATTTTTTGTGGGAATCCCCTTTGTCGACGGGAAAGGTTTTCGTGGACAAATCCCGGTTTGTGTGGTATAATACACGAAATATTTCCTTTCGGAGGCACTATGGCGTTTTCACTGCTGCCCACCGTCATCACGGAGGCAATCACCGACCTGACCCCGGAGCTGCTGCGGCAGCGGGGCATCCGGCTGCTGATGCTGGACTTTGACAATACCATCGTTCCCTATTCCACCAATATTCCCACGGAGAAGATGGAGCGTTGGCTGCGGGAGATGAGGCAGTCCGATGTGCTGCTCTGCGTGGTGTCCAACAGCAAGAGGGACCGGGTGAAGGAATTCTGCGCCAGGTATGACATCCCCTGCATTACCCATGCCAGGAAACCCTTCTCCAGGGGGATCCGGGAGTGTCTGGAACGGTTTCGGATGGAGCCGGGGGAATGCGCCCTGGCAGGCGACCAGATCTACACGGATACCCTGGGCGCCAACTGCGCCGGGGTTCAGTCCGTGCTGATCCGTGCCATTGACAATCATAATTTCTGGCTGAAGCTGCGTCATGTGGCGGAACTGCCATTTATCTTTGCTGCAAGAAAAAGGAGACTGAAACCATGAAAAACATCGAGAAGTACCTCTCCCTGCTGGGAGAACATGAGGGTCTGCTGCTCACCAGCCCCTACAACCGATACTATGCCGCCGGGCATCCGATCGCCGAGGGCGTTGCCGTGGTCACCAGGCAGGGCAGCCGCTATTTTACCGACTCCCGCTACATCGAGTCCGCGCAGAACGGCATTGCGGACATGGAAGTCGTCGTGGTGGACCGGGAGCATCCCTACAACAAGCTGATCAACGACACCATCGCGGAGTATGGTCTGACCACCCTGGGCTACGAGGAGGGCTACCTCACCGTTGCCGAATACCGGGACTATGAAAAGAACCTGAACGCCGAGCTGAAGCCCATGCTGGCGCAGATCAACGCCTTCCGTGCGGTGAAGGAGCCCTGGGAGATCGAGCTGATGGAAAAGGCCCAGGAGATCACCGATATGGCTTTCACCGAAGTCTGCCCCCGCATCCGGGAGGGCATGACCGAGAAGGAACTGCAGGCGGAGCTGATTTACTGCCTGTACAAAAACGGCGCGGAGGGACTGTCCTTTGATCCCATTGTGGTGTCCGGGCCCAACACCAGTATGCCCCACGGCGTGGCAGGCGACCGCAGACTGCAAAAGGGCGACTTCATCACCATGGACTTCGGCGTGCTGTACAAGGGCTACTGCTCCGATATGACCCGTACCGTGGCGCTGGGATTCGTCACCGACGAGATGCGCCAGGTCTACGACACGGTACTGAAGGCGCAGCTTGCCGGCATTGCCGTGACCAAGGCCGGGATGAAGGGCAGACAGATCGACGGCGCTGCCCGGCAGGTCATTACGGACGCGGGCTACGGCGCGTACTTCGGACATGGCTACGGCCACAGCCTGGGTCTGGAGATCCACGAGGCACCCAACTGCAATCCCGCCGGCGAGACCGTCATGCAGGCAGGGGTGGTAAGCTCTGCCGAGCCCGGCATCTACCTGCCCGGGAAATTCGGTGTCCGGATCGAGGATGTGGTCATTTTTGAAGAGGAAGGCTGCCGTGTGATTACCCGCAGCCCCAAACAGCTCATAATTCTGTAAAAAATTCGGATTTCCCCTTGAAAAAATCGATTCTATCGGTTAAAATAGACACGCAAAACTGTGAAACTTGATTAGGAGGACAAACCCTATGATTTCTGTCAGCGATTTTAGAAACGGCGTTACCTTTGATATGGACGGCAAGGTCATGCAGATCATCGAATTCCAGCATGTCAAGCCCGGCAAGGGTGCCGCTTTCGTCCGTGTGAAGATGCGCAATGTCATCACCGGTGGCGTTACGGAAACCACCTTCAACCCCAGCGACAAGTACCCCACCGCTTATATCGAGCGCAAGAAGATGGAGTATTCCTACTCCGACGGCGACCTGTACTACTTCATGGATCCCGACACCTTTGACCTGGTTCCTCTGGACGGCTCTGTCCTGGGCGACGCTTTCAAGTTCGTCAAGGAAAACGATGTCTGCACCGTCATGAGCTACAAGGGCAATGTGTTCGGTCTGGAAGCCCCCCGGTTCGTGGAGCTGGTCGTCACCGCTACCGAGCCCGGCTTTGCCGGCAACACCGCCACCAACGTGACCAAGCCTGCCACCGTTGAGACCGGCGCCGAAGTGAAGGTGCCTCTGTTCATCAACGAGGGCGACAAGATCCAGATCGACACCACCACCGGTGAATACCTGGGCCGCGCAAAGGGCTAATTCAAAAAAGGAGTATCTTTATGACACTGTCTGAAAAGTCTGCATATCTCAAGGGTCTGATGGACGGTATGAAGCTGAGCACCGATACCGACGAGGGCAAGATGATTGCTGCCATCGTGGATCTGCTGGGCGATGTGACCCGCACCCTGACCGATGTGGAGGATACCACCATCGCCATTTCCGATGAGCTGGATGAGATCGAAGAGGATCTGGACGCCATCGAGGACTACATCCTGGACGAAGAGGATGAGTACTATGACGACGAGGACGAGGATTACGACGACCTGGACGAATTCGACGATGAGGATGACGATTTCGAGGACGATGACGAAGGCTTCGACTTCGGTGACCCCGATTCCACAATTTACGAAGTGAAGTGCGCATGCGGCAATGTGATCGACTTCGATGAGGAAACGCTGGAGAAGGGCAGCATCGTTTGCCCCGAGTGCGGCGAGACCCTGGAATTCACCACGGAAGAAGACTGAACAAAGAACTGAAAAAGCTGCCGCGGACATTCTGCGGCAGCTTTTTTGCGCGAAAAATTAGGGAATGGAGGTAAAACAAATATGTTAACACAGGAACAGTGGCAGACTGTGGTGGAGATCATGGGCTATTGCTCCTCCGTGCTGGTGCTGATCTCTCTGACCATGTCGTCCATCGTGAAGCTGCGCATCATCAACACCATCGGTTCCGCGATTTTTGTGGTGTATGCCCTGATTGTGGGTTCTTATCCCTCCGCGTTCATGAACCTGGGCATCATCTTCATCAACCTGTACTTCCTGAACCGGCTCAGCAAGCAGAAGGCCAACTTCTCCATGCTGGAGACCGGCCTGACCAGAGCCTACTTCCGCAAGTTCATGGACTTCTATCAGGACGACATCCATAAATATTTCCCCGAGTTCGACGCGGAAAAGCTGGACGGGGATCTGGATGTGGGTTACTTCATCCACTGCGATATGGCGACCTGCGGCGTGGTGCTGGGCCGTGTGCCCGAGGAAGGGGTGCTGGAGCTGGTGCTGGATTACAGCACGCCCGAGTACCGGGACTTCTCCGTGGGCAAGTACCTGTACGACGAGCTGAAGAAGATGGGCTACCGCAAGGTCATCTACACCGGCAATCAGAAGAACCACCTGAAATATGTCCGCAAAATGGGCTTCGTGCAGGAAGGCGACCGCTACATCAAAACACTGTAAAAACGGTACTGCCGCAGATCGGAGGATCTGCGGCAGTTTTTCCCGGAAATTACTTGTCCAGGTGGACATTGATGTGGGGATAGCTCATGGCGATGCCGTTGGCGTCGAACACGGCTTTGATCCGCTTCTGGGCGTCGAAATAGGCATCCCAGTAATCCTCGCTCCTGACATAAAAGCGGAGCGCGTAGGAGATGGCGCTCTGACCGTACTCAGTAATGGCGGTGAACACGGCGGGATCGGGCAGCGTCTGGGGCAGATCGGCGGCCTGCTTCAGCACATTCAGAACCAGCTCGGTGTCCGCGTCATAGGAAGCGGACACGGAAATGTCCACACGGCGGGTGCCCATGGCGGAATAGTTCACAATCTGGGAAGCAGTGACGGTACTGTTGGGAATGGAGACCAGCTTGTTGTCCGGGGTGGACAGGCGGGTGTAGGTGATGCCGATTTCCTGGACTACGCCGGACTGCCCCGCGACCTCCACATAGTCGCCGGCGTGGAAGGGATGGGTGCTCATCAGGGTAAAGCCGCCGACCACATTGGCCAGGGCGTCCTGCACGGCCAGGGAGACAGCCAGGGAGGCCAGGCTGACCACGGCGATGATGCCGGATACATCGATGCCCAACCGGGAGGCGACGATGAAGCCCAGCAGCAGGAACAGAAGGATCTTCAGCAGGGTGCGAAGCAGGGGATGGACTGCCTTTTCCAGCTTGGATTTGGCAAGTGCCTTGTCAAACAGCTTCATGATCAGCAGGATGGCGTAAATGCCGCCGGCAAGGATCAGGATGCAGGGGATGAGGGTGTTCAGCGTAAGGCTGGCGATGAATGCGATAATTTCCTCCATGGACAGCAACTCCTTTGGTATAAGTACCCGATTATTATACCCTTGCCGGGGAAGTTTGGCAAGGGGAATCCGCAATCTGTCTGAATTTAACAGTTCTTAATAATTGCCCCCCTTTCATCTTAAAGGTTTTTCCGTTATAATGGTGCCACGAGGTGAGGAAAATGTACACAATTCTGATTTGCGACGACCAGCAGGACATCGTCAACGCACTGAAAATCTACTTGACGCCGGAGGGCTACCGGCTCCTGGAGGCCAATAACGGCCAGCAGGCGCTGGACATTCTCCGGGGAGAAGAAGTGCATCTGGTGCTGCTGGATATCATGATGCCGAAAATGGACGGCATCACCGCTACCGCGAAGATCCGGGAATTTTCCAATGTGCCCATCATCCTGCTGACCGCCAAGAGCGAAAATGAGGACAAGGTTCTGGGGCTGAATGTGGGCGCCGATGACTACATCACAAAGCCCTTCGTCCCGGTGGAGGTGCTGGCACGGGTTCGTTCCCAGCTCCGCAGATATACCAGACTGGGCAGCCGGACGGCGGACGACAGCACCATCACCATTGGCGGCATCGTCATGGACGACAGCGCCAAAACCGTGACGGTGGACGGCGAGCCGGTGGCGCTGACTCCCATCGAATACAGCATCCTGCGGCTGCTGATGAAAAATCCCTGCAAGGTGTATTCCACCAAAAACCTGTACGAAGCGGTGTGGCAGGAGGCTGCCATGGGCAGCGAAGGCGCCGTGGCGGTGCATATCCGGCACCTGCGGGAGAAAATTGAAATCAACCCCTCGGATCCCCGGTATATCAAGGTGGTCTGGGGCCAGGGATACAAGATGGAGGCAGGGAAATGAGGAAAGGATTCTATCACCCGCTTTTGAAGGCCCTTGCCCTTGTGCTGGCCGCGCTGACCTTCGGCGTGGCGCTGCTGAGCGGCGTGGCGGCGGTTTGCATGGTGGATATGGGGGCGTACTACCGCTCCAAGGAAGACTTCTACGAGGAAAAGATAAACTATTTGCTGGATTACTACGCGGAGGATCTGCTTATGCAGACCGCACGGGAGAAATACAGCAACGCGCCCCAGGGTGTGTACGAAAACTTTGCGGGAGGGGACTACTACTGGGATGACTTCGTATGGTGCTTTCAGGACCGCATCCGGTACACCGTAACCGACAGCCAGGGGAATGTGCTGGAATCCACCTTTGACCCGGGCACCCAGTATGAGTCCAGCGTGTTTTCCTACGGGATGGATGATGTATACTACCTGATGTGTGAAGCCGAAGAGACCGGCACGGACGACCAGGGGAATGGGCACGCGGAGGAAACAAGAGCGTTTCTGGGCACATACTATGACGACAGCACTGGCATCAATCTCCGGGTCTACCGCAAGAACGCGGGGGATATGCGGGCGGAGCTGTACCTTCTTCCGGGCACCAGGGAGGAGCTGATCGGCTATTATCAATCCAGAAACCTCGAGTGCCTGCTGCTGGATTACGGCTATGACCTGCCCTGGATCTGCGGGCTCAACGCCTTGGGATTCCTTGCGCTGTTCGTTTATTTGTGCCTGGCGGCAGGACGCAGCCACGACACCGGCGAGCTGAAACCCGGCGGACTGAACCGGATCCCCTTGGATCTTTACGGCATTGCCGCGGGTTTCGGCGGCACCTTCCTGTGCGCCCTGGCGGGCTGGATCCTGCAGGAAACGGATTATTCCAGGATCAGCAACCCGATGTTCCTTCGGTTGGCAATTGCCGGCCCCGGTGTCCTGTTCTACCTGACCTGCCTGCTGGGATTTTTGTTCCTGTTCGCGTTCGCCGCCCAGGTGAAGATGCCGAAGGCCTACTGGTGGACCCACTCCGTCACAGGCTTCCTCCTGACGTGGATCTGGAAGCGCTGCAAGGCGGCGGTCCGGGCTGTCCGCAGGGCGGTTTCCTCCCTGATTTCCGTGGTTCCCGTGGCATGGCGGTGGATCCTCATCGGGTTCTGCGGCGTACTGGGCCTGATCATTACCGGTATCATTGCCTGTGCGGGCGGGCCGGGTGTGTTCTTCGCGTTTCTGGTGTTCCTGGGTTCCATGGCAATTGTGGTCTACAGCGGCTGGTGCTTCGGCAAGCTGCTGCAGGGCGCGAAGCGGATGGCATCCGGCGAGCTGAACCGGGGCGTGGACAGCAAATATATGATCCTCTCCTACAAAGAGTTCGCGGATAGCCTGAATGGGCTGGGCGACGCGGCAAAGATCGCGGCACAGAAGCAGCTCAAGTCCGAGCGCATGAAGACGGAGCTGATTACCAATGTGTCCCACGACATCAAGACCCCGCTGACCTCCATCATCAACTATGTGGATCTGATGCAGCGCACCGAGTCCCCCGAGGAACGGACACAGTATCTGGAGGTGCTGTCCCGCCAGTCCCAGCGGCTGAAGAAGCTGATCGAGGATCTGATGGACATGAGCAAGGCATCCACCGGCAACATGACCGTGAATCTGGCGGATGTGGACGCGGCAGAGACGGTGCGGCAGTCCCTTGGGGAATTCGCGGACAAGCTGACACTGGCAGGCCTGACCGTGGTGGAGCTTCTGCCGGAGGAGCCGGTCATGGTGTACGCGGACGGCAGACTGCTGTGGCGGGTCATGTCGAATCTGCTGGGCAACGTGGTCAAATACGCCCAACCCGGCACCCGGGTCTATGTAAATGTGTTCCGGGATGGGAGAAATGTGAAAATCTTCCTCCGCAACATCTCCCGTGACCCGCTGAACATCAGCGCGGACGAGCTGATGGAGCGGTTCGTCCGGGGGGACGCGTCCCGCAATACGGAGGGCAGCGGACTGGGGCTGAACATCGCGAAAAATCTGCTGGAATTGCAAAACGGCAGCCTGGAGCTTACCGTGGACGGGGATCTGTTCAAAGCCGTGGTGACCATTCCCGGAAGCGCCCAATAAGGAAAAGACACCTGTATCATTGACATACAGGTGTCTTTTTGCTACAATGCAGAAAAACGGAGGACGGAGGGAGAAACGTGAATTTTTTGTATGAAGTGGCGGCCTTTGTTGGGCTTATCCTGCTGGTGCGCTATGTGGCGGAGAAGGTCGTGGACAGGGTGGAAAAGAAGCGGGACAAGGAAACCGAAGAGGAAGAATAGGAGGCGGCAGGTCACAAGACCTGCCGCCTCAGTATGTCAAAAAAGTCCGCGTCATTCCCAGGGAGCGAAGCGACCGTGGGAACCCGCATCCCCTGGCAGTGTCAATTACCGATAGCTCTCAATTAGGAGTACGGATTGCAACGCCAGTCTGCGGACTGGTTCGCAATGACGTGGGAATTTGGTGGTCTGGTGCATCTAAACAGGTGCGCATCATGCAATCCAATGCCTGCGGGCGGGAGTCCTTGTTCGGTGGCTTCGCCTTTCATCATGCACGTCATTGCGAACCAGTGACCGATGTCACTGGTGTGGCAATCCGCATCCCCTGGTAGCGTCAATTACCGATAGCTCTCAATTAGGAGTACGGATTGCCACGCCAGCGTGCGCGCTGGCTCGCAATGACGTGGTAACTTGATAGCTAAGTGCCTCCGAATTTCTGCGTCATAACCTATCAGGTTTGCTTTGCACCGCCGAAAACGCGGCGGGGGATTCTTAAGGGGGCGCATTTGCTCGAAGCACCCCTTAAGTCGGCTTCTTTGTCACTTTCTTGCCGAGACAAGAAAGTGAAATATTACACTACAAAGTACATCTTATTCTTTCTTCCGCACGGGTCAGAACGTAAGCAAAAGGAGAACGGATTGCCACGGAGTAGTTGCGACACTGGCTCGCGATGACATGGTGGTTTGGTAGTCTGACGCATCCGAATTTCTGCATTGAAACCTTTCAAGTTTGCTTCGCACCGCCGAAAATGCGGCGGGGGATTCTTAAGGGGGCGCATTTGCTCGAAGCGCCCCTTAAGTCGGCTTCTTTGTCACTTTCTTGCCGAGACAAGAAAGTGAAATAAACACTACAAAGTACATCTTGTTCTTACTTCCGCGCGGGTCAGAACGTAAGCAAAAGGAGTACGGATTGCCACGCCAGCGTGCGCGCTGGCTCGCAATGACGTGGTGGTTTGGTAGTCTGGCGCATCCGAATTGCTACGTCAAAACCTGTCAGGTTCGCTTCGCACCGCCGGAGACGCGGCGGGGGATTCTTAAGGGGGCGCATTTGCCCGAAGCGCCCCTTAAGTCGGCTTCTTTGTCACTTTCTTGCCGAAACAAGAAAGTGAAATATTACACTACAAAGTACATTTTATTCTTTCTTCCGCACCAGTCAGAACGAACGCACAAGGGGGTACGGATTGCCACGCCAGTGTTTATTTCCCGTTTCGCTGCTGCATCCACTCCAGATAGTCGTCGTAGGTGCCGTAGCGGTCGATGATGGTGCCGTCGGGCTGGAAAGCGATGACGCGGTTACAGGTGGAGGTCAGCATTTCGTGGTCGTGGGATGCCAGCAGCACCACGCCGGGGAATGCTTCCAGACCCTTGTTCACCGCCTGGATGGACTCCATGTCCAGATGGTTGGTGGGCTGGTCCAGCAGCACCACATTGGCGCCGGAGAGCATCATCCTGGACAGCATACAGCGAACCTTCTCGCCGCCGGACAGCACATCCACAGGCTTGAAGGCATCCTCGCCGGAGAACAGCATCCGGCCCAGGAAGCCCCGCAGGTACACATCGTCCTTCTTGGCGGAGTACTGGCGCAGCCAGTCCACCAGCGGCTCCTTGTTGCCCTCGAAATAGGGGGTGTTGTCCTTGGGCAGGTAGCTGCGGGAGGTGGAAACGCCCCACTTGACGCTGCCCTCATCCGGCTCCAGCTCTCCCATGAGGATCTGGAACAGGGCGGTCTGGGCCAGCTCGTTTTCGCCCACAAAGGCGATCTTGTCGGTGCGGTTTACGGAGAAGTAGACCTTGTCCAGCAGCTTCACACCGTCCACGGTGACGGAAACATCCTTCACGGTCAGCACGTCCTTGCCCAGCTCCCGCTCGGGCTGGAAGCCCACGAAGGGATAACGCCGGGTGGAGCAGGGCATTTCCTCCACGGTCAGCTTGTCCAGCAGCTTCCGGCGGGCAGTCGCCTGCTTGGCCTTTGCCTTGTTGGCGGCAAACCGCTGGATGAAAAGCTGCAGCTCCTCAATCTTCTCCTGATTCCGCTTGTTTTTGTTGCGGATCATGGCCTGCACCATCTGGGAGGACTCATACCAGAAGTCGTAGTTGCCCACATACATCTTGATCTTGCCGTAGTCGATGTCCACAATGTGGGTACAGACGGTGTTCAGGAAGTGCCGGTCGTGGGACACGGCAATGACCATGCCGGGGAAGTCCAGCAGGAAATCCTCCAGCCAGTTGATGGACTCAATGTCCAGGTTGTTGGTGGGCTCGTCCAGCATGACGATGTCGGGGTTCCCGAACAGCGCCTGGGCAAGCAGAACCTTCACTTTCAGACGGGGATCGGTGTCCGCCATCAGGTCGTAGTGATTGTCGGTGGGAACTCCAAGACCCTGCAGGATCCGGGAGGCGTCGGATTCGGCTTCCCAGCCGCCCAGCTCTGCGAATTCCGCTTCCAGATCGGCGGCACGCAGGCCGTCCTCATCGGAAAAATCGGGCTTTTCGTAGATGGCATCCTTCTCCTTCATCACATCATACAGGTGCTGGTTGCCCATTATAACGGTATCCATGACGGAGTAGTCGTCATAGGCGTTCTGGTTCTGCTTCAGCACGGAGACACGGACACCGGGCTGAATGTCCACGCTGCCGTTGGTGGAATCCAGGTCGCCGGTGAGGATCCGCAGGAATGTGGACTTGCCGGCGCCGTTGGCGCCGATGATGCCGTAGCAGTTGCCGCCTAAAAACTGCAGATCCACGTGCTGGAACAGCCACTGGCCGCCGAATTGCATACCGAGATTGCTGACTGTAATCATGGTTTCTCCTTCCAATGCGTTTACACATATTTTTACCAATATAGTCTATCATAAAAATGTGAATAATCAAAGAACTTTTTTCTGTGGTGCTTGCATTTTCCTCAGAATGCGCTATAATGATTTAGCACTCTGGAGAAAAGAGTGCTAAATTTGCAAAGGATGTGACTTACCCTCATGGAAAAGCAGCAATTCAAGGCGGAGTCTGAACGCCTGTTGGACATGATGATCCATTCTATTTACACCCACCAGGAGATCTTCCTTCGGGAGATCCTGTCCAATGCCTCCGATGCCATCGACAAGCTGGCGTACACGGCGCTGACCGACGACAAGGTCGGGCTGTCCCGGGAGGACTTTGCCATTACCATCACCCGTGACCCCGATGGGAGAACCATCACCGTTTCCGACAACGGCATCGGCATGAGCCACGACGAGATGGTGGAAAATCTGGGCACCATCTGCAAGTCCGGCTCTTTGGGCTTCAAGCAGGCCATGGAAAAGAACGAGGACGTGGACATCATCGGCCAGTTCGGCGTGGGCTTCTATTCCGCCTTTATGGTGGCATCCTCCGTCACCGTGATCTCCCGGCGCTACGGCGAGGACACCGCATGGAAGTGGGTGTCCAACGGTACCGACGGCTTCACCGTGGAGGAAACCCGGCGTGACGCGGCGGGCACCGACGTGATCATGACCCTCCGGGAAGACACCGAGGACGAGAAGTACAGCCGGTTCCTGGAGGAGTACGAGATCCGCAGCCTGGTGAAGAAGTATTCCGACTATATCCGCTATCCCATCCGCATGGAAGTCACCACCGCCAGACGGAAGGAGGATTCCCCGGAGGACAAGCCCGAGTATGAGGATGTTTCCGAGACCGTCACCCTGAACTCCATGGTGCCCCTGTGGCAGCGGAACAAAAAGGATGTGACCCGGGAGGAGTATGACCAGTTCTACCGGGAGAAGTTCTATGACTACAACAAGCCCCTGCGGGTGATCCACACCAGCGCCGAAGGCTCCGTGTTCTTCAAGGCGCTGCTGTATATTCCCGAGAAGGCTCCTTACGATTTCTACTCCAAGGATGCCAAGCGCGGTCTGCAGCTCTATTCCTCCGGCGTCATGATCATGGAGTCCTGCGAGGATCTGCTGCCCGAGCATTTCCGCTTTGTAAAGGGCGTGGTGGACTCCCCGGATCTGTCCCTGAACATCAGCCGTGAGATGCTCCAGCACAACCGCCAGCTTACCATCATTGCCCGGAATCTGGAGAAGCAGATCAAGTCCGAGCTGAAATCCATGCAGGAAAATGACCGGGAGAGCTACGAAACCTTCTTTGCTGCCTTTGGACGGCAGCTCAAGTACAGCACCGTGTCGGATTATGGCGCCCATCAGGACGCGACGAAGGATCTGCTGCTGTTCTGGTCGAAGAAGCAGGGCAAGCTGATCACCCTGCAGGAGTATGTGGATGCCATGGAGGAAGGGCAGGAGAAGATCTATTATGTCTCCGGCGAGAGCAGAGACCGCCTGTCCAGACTGCCCCAGGTGGAGACTCTGGATAAGAAGGGCTACGATGTGCTGCTGTTCACGGAGGAAGTGGACGAGTTCATTCCCCAGACCCTGATGACCTATGGCGAGAAGAAGTTCTGCAACGCCGTCACCGAGGATCTGGGTCTGCAGACCGAGGAAGAGAAGAAGCAGGCGGAGGAAAAGGCCGAGGAGCTGAAGGGTCTGCTGACCTTCGTCAAGGAGAGCCTGGGTGAGCAGGTGCGGGAAGTGAAGCTGTCCTCCACCCTGGGCACCCATCCCGTGAGCCTGACGCCTGCCGACGGCATGAGCTTCGAGATGGAGAAGTATATGAAGCGGACGAACCCGGAATTTGCCTACACCGTGGGCAGGATCCTGGAGCTGAACCCGGAGCATGAGGCGGTAAAGGCGATGCAGTCCGCCATGACCTCCGATCCTGTGAAGGCGAAGGACTACGCGGAGCTTCTCTACAGCCAGGCGGTGCTGATGGCGGAGCTGCCGCTGGAGGATCCCGTGGCCTTCACGGATTTGGTCTGGAAGCTCATGAGGTAATTGCTTTTTCCGGCAAGGTGTGATATAATCGGCACCATAGATGAAAAAGGAGGCTGATTTCACCATGTATATTTTCGATTTTATACAGGATGTTCCTGAGCAAATTTTCAACGCTCTGATGATCCTGGTGGGATCCATCGCCGCCACGGGGCTGCTGGCTGCCCTGATGGTGCGGATCGTGTTCTGGTTCTTCCGCTGCCAGGGACTCTGCCGGCTGGCTTACCGCAGAGGCATCCGAAACGGTTGGCTCGCCTGGCTGCCCATCGGTCATAGCTGGCTGCTGGGCTGTGTGTCGGATCAGTACCGCTATCTGGTCAAGGGACAGGACTGCAGCAAGCGCAAGCTCCTGCTGGGGCTGTGCGTTTTCAATGGGATCCTGACCGCTGCCTCGCTGGCCATAAGCGGATCCCTGGGGTATCATGTTTTGGACCTGATGCTCTCCGGCGGCAGTCCGGAGCAGCTTGCGCTGGAACCGCTGGTCATGGCGCTGGGTGCCGTGGTGCTCTGCGCCGTCACCGTGGTCCGGATTGTACTGTGGGTGACGCGGTATGTGGCGCTGTATGACCTGTATGCCTCCTGTGTACCCAAGTGGCGGGTGCTGTATGAGATCCTCAGCCTGCTGCTGCCGGTCACGGTGCCCTTCCTCCTCTATGGCTGCCGGGAACTGGACGGGGGAATGCCTCCCAGAAGGGCATACACGGAGACGGAGACCCAGACGGCACAGTGAGCGCCGTGCGGGTGTATTTTGCCCCCATGGAGGGGCTGACAGACCATGTTTTCCGGCGGCTGCACCATGCGTATTTTCCGGGTGTGGACCGGTACTATATGCCCTTTTTCTCCCCGACCCAGGATCATGTGCTGACCAACCGGGAGAAAAGGGAGCTGGAATACTGCCCGGAAATCAGCGCGGTGCCCCAGATCCTGACGAAAAACCCGGAGGATTTTGTCTGGGCGGCAAACACCTACGCGGCGATGGGCTACAGCGAGGTCAATCTGAACCTGGGCTGTCCCTCGGGCACGGTGTTCTCCAAAGGAAAAGGCGCCGGGATGCTGCGGGATCCCGACGCGCTGGACCGGTTTCTGGATGAAATCTTCCGAAACACAAAGCCGCGTATCACGGTGAAAACCCGGCTGGGCGTGGAAGCCCCGGAGGAATTTGAGAAGCTGCTTGCAATCTTCAACCGCTATCCCATCGGGGAACTGACCATCCATCCCCGGTTTCGCAGGGACTTCTATCAGGGCAGCGCCCGGATGGAGCTGTTTGACTACGCGGTGGAAAACAGCAAAAATCCCCTGTGTTGGAACGGAAACCTCTGCTCCCGGGAGGAAATCCGTGAATTCGCGGAGCGTTATCCCGGAGTAGATGCGGTGATGGCCGGACGGGGACTGATCGGGGATCCGGCGATGCTGTGCCCGGCGCTTCGCAGCCGCGAACGGCTGGATGACTTTCTCACCGCGCTGCTGGAAAGCTACCGGGGGCTGTTCGGCAGCGACCGCAATGCCATGTTCCGCATGAAAGAGAACTGGCGCTACCTGCTGTGCCTGTTTGAGGGCGCGGAAAAGCTGGGCAAGGCTCTGCGAAAAGCCACCCGGGTGGAGGATTACCGGCAGATCACCCATGAGATCCTCTACCATCTTCCCCTGCGGGACCGGTTACAGCCTGATTGGTAAAGAAAATGCCTCTCCGAAAGGAGAGGCATTTTGCGTCAGTATGGACAGGGGATCAGGCCTTGCCGTCGGAACCCAGAACATGAACGATCTTGTGAGCGACCATGTCCTTCACAGCCTGACGGGCGGGCTTCAGGTACTGGCGGGGATCGAAGTGATCGGGATGCTCGGCGAAGTACTTGCGGATGTTGCCGGTCATTGCCAGACGGATATCGGAGTCGATGTTGATCTTGCAGACAGCCAGCTTTGCGGCCTCACGGAGCTGCTCCTCGGGGATGCCGATGGCGTCGGGCATATTGCCGCCGTAGGTGTTGACCATCTTCACGAATTCCTGGGGAACGGAGGAAGAACCGTGCAGGACGATGGGGAAGCCGGGCAGACGCTCGATGACGCCATGCAGCACGTCAAAACGCAGGGGAGGGGGAACCAGGACACCGTCAGCATTGCGGGTGCACTGCTTGGGGGTGAACTTGTAAGCGCCGTGGGAGGTGCCGATGGCGATGGCCAGGGAGTCGCAGCCGGTGCGGGAGACGAACTCCTCCACTTCCTCGGGACGGGTGTAGGATTCGTGACCTGCTTCCACACAGACCTCGTCCTCCACGCCGGCCAGGGTGCCCAGCTCGGCCTCGACCACAACACCGTGGTCATGGGCGTACTCAACGACCTGACGGGTCAGAGCGATGTTCTCCTCGAAGGACTTGGAGGAAGCATCGATCATCACGGAGGTGAAGCCGCCGTCGATGCAGCTCTTGCAGAGCTCGAAGGTGTCGCCGTGATCCAGATGCAGGGCGATGGGGATCTCGGGGTTCTCAGCCACAGCGGCCTCCACCAGCTTCACCAGGTAGGTGTGGTTGGCGTAGGCACGGGCGCCCTTGGAGACCTGCAGGATGACAGGACTCTTCAGCTCGCCAGCGGCCTCGGTGATGCCCTGAACGATTTCCATGTTGTTGACGTTGAAAGCGCCGACAGCGTAACCGCCGTCATAAGCCTTCTTGAACATTTCGGTTGTAGTAACCAGAGGCATGATAAACACTCCTTTTTTCATAACGGACGAAAACCGCCGCTTTTGTCGATTACATTATATCACAAATTTTGAAGATAGCAATAATTATATTTGCCATTTGCGATATTTTGTGTTATACTCTTAAATGACGAGGTATGGGACTGCAAATCGCAGTCAAGATGCCGATAAAAAAGAAATCCATAAATGTTTTGGAGGTTATACAAATGTCTGAAAAAATCCTTGAAGGCGCGCTGATCATCGGTCAGTCCGGCGGCCCTTCCGCGGTCATCAACTGCTCTGCCTACGGCGTGATCAAGACCGGCCTGGAGAATCCCCACATCACCAAGGTCTACGGCGCGTTCCACGGCATTAAGGGCGTGCTGAATGACGAGCTGATGATCATGGATGAGGAAGATCCCGCGGAGCTGGAGAATATGCTCCACACCCCCTCTTCCGCACTGGGCTCCTGCCGCTACAAGATCGCGGATCCCGACGTGGACGACACGGACTACAAGCGGATCCTGGAGATCTTCAAGAAGTACAATGTCCGTTACTTCTTCTACAACGGCGGCAACGACTCCATGGACACCTGCAACAAGATTTCCAAGTATATGAACAAGGTCGGCTATGAGTGCCGCGTCATGGGCGTGCCCAAGACCATCGACAACGATCTGGCCGGCACCGACCACTGCCCCGGCTTTGCTTCCGCCGCCAAGTACATCGCCACTTCCATCATGGAAGTTTCCCGTGACTGCCAGGTCTATGACACCGGCATGATCACCATCGTGGAGTGCATGGGCCGTCACGCCGGCTGGCTGACCGCTGCCGCCGCGCTGGCAAACCTGAAGGGCGACGGCCCCGACCTGATTTACCTGCCCGAGCGGGATTTCGACATGGACAAGTTCCTTGCCGATGTGAAGCGGGTCTACGCCGAGAAGAAGAACTGTCTGGTGGCTGTTTCCGAAGGCGTTCACTACGCGGACGGCACCTTCGTGTCCGAGGCAAAGACCTCCGGCACCGACGGCTTCGGTCACGCACAGCTTGGCGGTCTGGCTGCCCGTCTGGCGGAGATCTGCAAGAAGGAGACCGGCGCCAAGGTTCGCGGCATTGAGCTGAGCCTGCTGCAGCGCTGCGCTGCCCACTGCGCTTCCGGCACCGAT
>JBJDYP010000015.1:1836-15907 GCA_051867435.1 Faecousia sp. | reverse complement strand
GTATCACGATCAACACCGCTCACGTTGAGTATGAGACCGACGCCCGTCACTATGCTCACGTTGACTGCCCGGGTCACGCTGACTATATCAAGAACATGATCACCGGTGCTGCTCAGATGGACGGCGCTATCCTGGTTATCGCTGCTACCGACGGCCCCATGGCTCAGACCAAGGAGCACCTGCTGCTGGCCCGTCAGGTCGGCGTGCCCGCTATCGTTGTTTTCCTGAACAAGTGCGACCAGGTTGACGACGAGGAGCTGCTGGAGCTGGTTGAGATGGAAGTCCGTGAGACCCTGTCCAACTACGAGTTCCCCGGCGACGACATTCCCATTGTCAAGGGTTCCGCTCTGAACGCTCTGATCTGCGAGTCCGAGGATCCCAGCGATCCCGCTTACGACTGCATCAAGGAACTGATGGACGCTGTGGACAACTATATCCCCACTCCTGACCGTAAGGCTGATATGCCCTTCCTGATGCCCGTTGAGGACGTGTTCACCATCTCCGGCCGTGGCACCGTGGCTACCGGTCGTGTGGAGCGTGGCCAGATTAAGAAGAACGAGCCTGTCCAGATCGTTGGCCTGCGCGAGGACAACCTGAACACCGTCGTGACCGACATCGAAATGTTCCACAAGCTGCTGGACTACGCAGAAGCCGGCGACAACATCGGCGCTCTGCTGCGTGGTATCGACAAGAAGAACATCGAGCGTGGCCAGGTTCTGGCTAAGCCCGGTTCCATCCACCCCTACACCAAGTTCGCTGGCCAGGTTTACGTCCTGTCCAAGGAAGAAGGCGGCCGTCATACTCCCTTCTTCAACAACTATCGTCCTCAGTTCTACTTCCGTACCACCGACGTTACCGGCATCATCACCCTGCCCGAAGGCACCGATATGTGCATGCCCGGCGACAACGTTGTTATGAGCGTTGAGCTGATCACCCCCATCGCGATCGAGAATGGTCTGCGTTTCGCTATCCGCGAAGGCGGCCGTACCGTCGGTTCCGGTGTCGTTGTTGAGTGCTGATTTCCGCTTCTGACACAAGAAGATCCCCCAGCCACCCGGCTGGGGGATTTTTTATGGGAAAAACCGCCCAATGGGAATGCCATGAACGACATGGCGGAAACCCAATGGGCGGCATTATTTATACCTGCTGCGTGACGGGCGCGAAGTGGGTGTGCTTGGTGACCCATTTCTTCATCTGGATGTTCAGCCAGAAGCTGTAGATACCCAGGGTGATGATGGTCAGGAGTACCCACTTGATCCAGTTGCCGAAGAGCTGCGCACCGGTGCCGTCAAACTCCAGGCGGTAGCCGTTGATAACGGTGTGCTTCACTTCCCACTTTTTCATCATGCAGACCGCCCAGGGGAAGGCCAGTCCCAGCGTGACAACCGTCAGCAGCGTCGTCAGCAGACCCCAGCCGATTTGCTGCAGCAGGGTGCCGTCAAATTTTGACTCTCCCATAAAACTCTCTCCTTTATTCATTTGTCGAATTACAGTGAAAAACCACTGTATTCACAGAAAGCGTACCATATTTTCAGGAATCTGTCAATATTTTCCTACTATTTAATGGGAAATGGGGAGATGCGCTTCGGGAGAGGGGGTAAAGGAAGGAAAATCCATGCCGGTGTCTTTCAGCAAGTGAACAGATCCATCTCCTGCTGGAGCGTCTTCAAAAAGAGACTCACATGATACCCGTCCGTGGTGGCGTGATGACAGGTGAGAGACAGGGGAAGAAGACTCCGCCCCTGGGGATCCGTGTAAATCTGCCCGGCTTCCACCGACGGGAAGAAATAGGGCTTGTTGTCGTAGGTGTGTACCGCAAAATGCCGGAATTGCACCCATGGCAGGCAGGAAACGGTGTATGCGTTGGCAGGGGGCGGCGTCATGCTCTGACACAAAACCCCGTGGTTTTCCCCGAATTGCCGCTGATTGGCGCAATAGTTTTCGTAGAAGCGCCCATAATCCGGGTCAAATTCCGTCAACATCAGTGAAAAGGTCTTGTCATCCTCGTGAAAGCTGGCGTACAGCGGGGTCAGGGTATCGTAATAGCCGAGGGTCTCTCCCTGATATGCCACTTTGAATTCCTGCTGAAGGTTCAGGCACTTGGTTACCAGCCAGAGATAGGTGGGGAAAAATTTCCGGTTCTTCTCTTTCAGCGTGGCAAGCAGCGCCGTGACATCCAGATCCACCGTCAGGGAGTAGCCGGTGGGCGCCATCCTGGAAAAGTAAGTAAACATCTGCACCCGTGGCCAGCGGCGCAGATCAATGGGTGTGAAGTTCATGGTTTCATCCTCCTTTGGATCCAATATACCACTTCTCCCTGGACTTCCGCAACCTACGGAGCGTAGAGTTACGGGCTTTTTTACAGCCCCTTGACTGCCAAAGAGCGACCAAACGGAACTGAACAGGGGGAAAGTTAGCAAAAGTAATAGAAAGTATTGCAAAGTAGGATAAAGTATGATATCATACATATGAGAAATGGTCGAGATGTTTCACGATCATCAAATAAACAGAAAAGGAGAATAAAAATGGGATTTTTGGACAAGGTAAAAGAAGGAGCATCCAAGCTCAAAGAGCAAAACAAAGGCTTTGGCGCCGCAATGAAACGTTTGAACAACGGCACTGTGTATGGCTATGTGAACAAAAGTGTCAAGGGCGGTGACTTTCCGCCGGCGTACATCGGCATTGAAGATGGAAAAGGATTGATTTTCGGAAACGGCATTGAAGACTATGTATTTGTCGGCAGCGATGTTGCTTCCTTTGAACCATCTGGAGCTCCCGAACTTAATATTGCCATTGGCGGGCAGAATGTACGCGCACAGAGTTACCTGATCAAATTCAAGGACGGAAAGAAAGCCATTGCAGAAATTGCGGTTGGACAGCTTGCTCAGTTTAAGATGACTCTTGATCTTTAATGCGTGAAGGCAGAGCAATTTTGCCCTGCCTTCATTATTATACGAGACGAGAGGAAAAAACTATGCCATTGATAAAAGCCATTTGTTCTGGCTGTGGCTCACCGCTGGAAGTAGATTTTGACAACGTAAAATGTGTTTGCGAGTATTGCGGTACTCCTTACTTGATCGAAAAGTCGACCAACCAAATCAACATTGGCGCTGTCAATATCAATGCCGCGGAGTACCGTGCGATGACGCTTGAAGCACAAATAAATAATGCGTATACATATTTGAATAAGCAAAATGATATTGAAAGTGCCTACCGTCTGTTTTCATTAATCGCAGATGACTATCCGCATGAATGCCGAGCATGGCTGGGGATAGTCGATTGCCTGACTGTGAAACTCACTTTTTTGGATATTACGCCTATCACGTATTCTGTGGTTGAGGATAGTATGGAGCGCGCGATTGCGGTGACCGATCAAGAAAATGCATCTATTTTGAGCAAAAAGTGGGAAAATTATAAGCAGCAATACGGTGAGTATATCCATAAATGTACTGCTATAAAAGACAAGCAAAAGGATATCAAAGAACGGATTCAAAAAAACCATACTCAGATTGTATCAAAGACTGTCAATAAAAGTTGGATGTACTGTGTTATCGGAATCAATATTTATATCCTGCTCATGTCTTTTTTGGGCGTTGAGTATTTGCTAAATCTGCTTTGGTCAATACCGTTAACAATCGTATATCTCTGCTTTGTAAAAAAGCATGAAAGAGAATTTGGCATATTGGTTGCGGAAAGGGAACAGTTGAAATCAATGCTGTCCGATCTGGATCATGAACTTACTGTTCTTCAAGACCAAGAGGGATGGGTAAAATAAAAGACCGTTATTAACAGTCTTTTACTACACATAGCGGAATGAAGTATCCATAGGCAGCGGCGTTCAATTCTGATTGTTGTCCTGATCCTTACTTAAAATGTGCTTTTTTAGTACAAGATTGATATACTGCGAGAGTGAGCGGTCATCATCTTCAGCGCCTTTTTTGATCTTTGCAAGAACATCAGAATCAAGCGTAATGCTGATTTTTTCTTTCAGTGGCTTCACAGTGTTTCCCTCCATGACATGATTCATTTGTTGTAGGTATGGCATATTATACCATTCAGAGGGAGCAAAAAATGCAAAATCGCATAAAATAGCATAAAGTAGGAAACGCGCTGGCGACTGCCCCCTCATTTTGCGCTTGCGCTAAATGAGGGGCAGAATCGGAGTTTTGCCTATAAGAAAAAAGACAGGTTTTATCTTTCAAAACAACGTATCGCATTGTATTATCAGCAAAATAGACAAAGCGTACTATAGGAAGTTTTCTTTTTCAATATTCAGTGCAGTCTGGCTTCGCCAAGTGAAGTGATGCCTACAGCATAGTGAAGTATTGCTGACTTTTCAATGATATATCGCTTACGCGATATGATATACAGCAAATTCCGCATGATATACTTGCTTCGCAAGTATGATATATTATCCGTTCCAATATAAGCGAAGCGCATATCATCTGCGAAGCAGATATCATACCCACAGGGTATATCACCCGTTCCGAAAGGAATGGATATCATTGTAAAAAGCCTCTTTTGCCCGGCGGACAAAAGAGGTTTTTTACATGCCAAAGAGTAACCAGAGGTCGCAGAATCGAGGTAAGAGTAAGTAAAAGTACACCTTTTACCGTTTTCGTTTTGGCGTAAAGCCTATCTTTGATTGAATGTTGATAAAACCTCCGACTTCGGGTACTTTTTCATATAACTGTCAATTATAGTTCTATCTTTACTAATGATTAGTATCCACGAGCTATCGCAATCATATAGATTTTTCAATGAAATCGCACAAGTGCGATGAAATCCTCGCACAGCTCGGATGAAATCTGCTTCGCAGATGAAATTAAATCCACCCGCCCGCCGTCAGGCGGATTTCATCTCCGTAGGGGATTTCATCATCGAAGATGATTTCACCCACCCGATAGGGTGGATTTAGTTGAAAAGAACCCACACTTGTCGTAGACAAATGTGGGTTCTTTTCTGGAGCAGGGTACGGGAGTCGAACCCGCCTAGTCTGCTTGGGAAGCAGAAATTCTACCGATAAACTAACCCTGCACATCTTATGTGAGAGGATTATATCACACTCCCGCGGAAAATTCAACCATAATTTGTCGTCTGCGGGATAAAAAACATCCCGGGCGGACACCCGGGATGTCTGGATGCAAATTAGTCAGCCACGTAGGGCAGCAGAGCGATCTGACGGGCGCGCTTGATGGCGGTGGTCAGGTCCCGCTGATGCTCAGCGCAGGTACCGGTGGTACGGCGGGGCAGAATCTTGCCACGCTCGGACAGGTAACGGCGGAGCTTTGCGGTATCCTTGTAATCGATGCTGGTCACCTTGTCCACGCAGAAAGCGCAAACCTTCTTACGCTTGCGGGGACGGACACGCTGTTCGTTAGCCATGATAATCCTCCTTCATTAGCATTGTGAAAAGTTCAATTTAGAAGGGCAACTGCGCGTCGTCATCTTCGAGCATGGCAAAGTCAGACGCGGGGGCCGCTGCCGGAGCAGAATAGCCGCCGTAGCTGGGTGCGGGTGCCGCGGAAGGAGCGTAGCTGCCGTAGCTGGAGCTGCCGCCTTCGGTATCCCGCTTGCTGTCGCCGAAGTACACATTGTCCGCAACGACTTCCGCCGAGCGGCGCTTGTTGCCGTCCTTATCGGTCCAGTTGCGAATCTGGAGCCGGCCGGAAACCACTGCCATGCGGCCCTTGGTGAAATACTTGGAGACGAACTCTCCGGTCTGACGCCAGGCGACACAGTCAATGAAATCCGTTTCCCGTTCGCCGCCGTCGCGTCCGCCGAAATCGCGGTCAACAGCCAGCGTAAAGCTCGCGACCGCAATGCCGGTGCCGGTGCGGCGCAGCTCGGGGTCACGGGTCAGGCGACCCATGATAACGATGTGGTTGAGCATGAGATTCCCTCCTTACTCTTCCACCGCAGTGGTCATGCAGCGCAGGACGCCCTCGGTGATCTTCATCACACGCTCCAGCTCAGCGGGGAACTGGGGCTTGGACTCAAAGGTCATGAGAACGTAGTAGCCCTCTGCCAGGTCGTTGATGAGATAAGCCAGCCGACGCTTGCCCCACTCCTCAACAGCGGTCAGAGTACCCTCCGCTTCCACCATTGCCTTGAACTTCTCCACAAGTGCTGCGATGCCCTCCTCGCCCTGGGCAGGGTCGATGATGTAGAGCACCTCATACTTTCCGGTGATCTTAGCCATGTTGTTTGCACCTCCTTCTGGACATTTGGCCCCCGCCTTCCAAACGGGAGCAAGGATTTGCCTGAACTCGCAGGCTGAACTATTTTATCAGAAAAAGGAACACTTGTCAAGGGGATTTTTCCCGGTTTTTCCCCTTTTCCGGCGGAATTCCGGACACCGGCACCGGGTTCCGGCTGATTTGTAATCAGACGGAAATCTGAATGGATGTACAAGGGAAAACGGATTGCCACGGAGCAGTTGCGACACTTATCTCATAATGACGTGGGAATTTGGCGGTCTGGTGCCTCCGAATAGGTGCGCATCAAGCGATCCAATGCCTGCGGGCGGGAGTTCTCGTTCGGCGGCTTCGCCTTTCGTCTTGCATGTCATTGCGAGATAAGTGACCGATGTCACCTGTGGCAATCCGTATTCCCTTGCAGTATCCGTCATCGATAGTACCCAAATAGGAGAACGGATTGCCACGCCAGCGTGCGCGCTGGCTCGCAATGACGAGGAAATTTGGTGGTTGGATGCCTCCGAATTTGCGCGTCAAAACCTATCAGGTTCGTTTCGCACCGCCGGAAAAGCGGCGGGGGATTCTTAAGGGGGCGCATTTGCTCGAAGCGCCCCTTAAGTCGGCTTCTTTGTCACTTTCTTGCCGAGACAAGAAAGTGAAATAAACACTACATAGTACATCTTATTCTTTCTTCCGCACCAGTCAGAACGAAAGCACAAGGAGTACGGATTGCCACGGAGTAGTTGCGACACTTATCTCGCAATGACGTGGTAACTTGATAGCCTTGTGCCGCTGAACCGCTGCGTCATAACCTATCAGGTTTGCTTTGCGCCGCCGGAAAAGCGGCGGGGGATTCTTAAGGGGGCGCATTTGCTCGAAGCGCCCCTTAAGTCGGCTTCTTTGTCACTTTCTTGTCGAGACAAGAAAGTGAAATAAACACTGCAAAGTACATCTTTTTCTTACTTCCGCACCAGTCAGAACGAAAGCACAAGGGAGAACGGATTGCCACGCCAGTGTGAGCACTGGCTCGCAATGACGTGGATATTTGGTGGTCGTGTGCCGCCGAATTTCCGCGTCAAAACCTTTCAAGTTCGCTTCGCACCGCCGGAGACGCGGCGGGGGATTCTTAAGGGGGCGCATTTGCTCGAAGCGCCCCTTAAGTCGGCTTCTTTGTCACTTTCTTGCCGAGACAAGAAAGTGAAATATACACTGCAAAGTATACCTTATTCTTCCTTCCGCACAAATCAGAACGTGAGCACAAGGAGTACGGATTGCCACGGAGTAGTGCGGACTTATCTCGCAATGACGAGGAAACCTGGCAGTCTTCCGCCAGAACGATACCGGGCGGTACCCAAGCGGAAAAGCGGCGGCAGACCGGCCCGGTGACGAATTGCCTGCGTGCGCTGCCCGCAAAAAATCCCCGGAAGCGGCGCTTCCGGGGAGCGGTTGCGGGATTTAGCTGTAGAAATCCTTGATTTTTTTGGCACGGCTGGGGTGGCGCAGCTTGCGGATGGCCTTGTTTTCAATCTGCCGGATCCGCTCTCTGGTGACACCGAAGATCTGCCCCACTTCTTCCAGGGTGTGGGTGCGGCCATCGTACATACCGAACCGCATCCGCAGCACATCGGCCTCCCGCTCGGTCAGCGTGTCCAGAATTTCCTTCAGCGCCTCGGCAAGCAGGGCGTTGGAGGTGGCATCCGCGGGGCCGGGGTTCTTGTCGTCCTCCACAAAGGAGCCGATGGAGGTGTCTTCCTCGTCGCCCACGGGGGTATCCAGACTCAGGGTATCCGCGGCGGTGCGGTTTGCCTCGATGATTTTCTCCACGGGCAGCCCCAGCTCCTTGGCGATCTCGTCCACGGTGGGCTCCCGGCCCAGCTCCTGCACCAGCTTGCGGTTGCAGCGGGTGGCCTTGTTGATGACCTCTACCATATGCACCGGCACCCGGATGGTCCGGGCCTGATCGGCAATGGCACGGGTGATGGCCTGCCGGATCCACCAAGTCGCATATGTAGAGAATTTGTTTCCCTTTGTCCAGTCAAACTTGTCCACCGCGCGAATCAGTCCGGTGTTGCCCTCCTGAATCAGATCCAGGATGTGCAGTCCTCTGCCGGAATACTTCTTCGCAATGGAAACCACCAGCCGGAGGTTGGCCTCGGTCAGCTTGTTCTTCGCCGTCTGATCCCCTTCGGAGACCCGCTTTGCCAGCTCCACTTCCTCCTCGGCGGACAGCAGGCGGATCTGACCGATCTCCTTCAGGTACATCCGCACGGGATCGTCCAGGTTGAACTCGGCGGCCAGATCCACCGGATCAATCAGTTCTTCTTCCTCGATGGCAGCCAGCTCCAGTCCGTCGTCCAGGTCATCCATCCCCAGATCCAGGTCGTCCTCCAGCTCCAGATCCAGTTCGGCGCTGACGATCTGAATGTTCATGGCCTCAAATTTATCATAGATCTCCTCGATCTTCTCGGGGGACAGATCCATCTTCTCCAGCGCGGTATGAAGCTCCGTGGCCTTGATCATGCCTTCCTTGCGTCCCTTGGCGATCAGGGACTGGAGGGCGGCAAAGGTCTCGTCGCTGCACTTACCGGGCTTTTTCACTTCGTTCATAGTCAGGCACCTCTCTGCTTTTCTCTTTCTTGTATTCGCGGTATGACTATATACCGTTTTTCCCATTTTGACAAGGGTTATTTTCCGAAATAATTTCAAAATTTGATGTTTTTGTGCGCTTCCTGACAGCTCTGGTTTCAGTGTGCCCGACAAAAAGGCAAAACATACGGTTTACTTTTCTGCCAAAATCCGTTATACTATATAATTAATATGGTAATCTGGATATTTATGCCTGTTGATCCCATTTTATGAGGTGCGTCCTATGACAGATTTAGCAAAAATCAGAAATTTTTCCATCATTGCCCACATTGACCACGGCAAGTCCACCCTGGCAGACCGCCTGCTGGAGGCGTGCGACGCCATCGACCGCCGGGAGATGGAGGATCAGATCCTGGACTCCATGGATTTGGAGCGGGAGCGGGGCATCACCATCAAAGCCCGGGCGGTGCAGATGAGCTACACCGCGGAGGATGGGGAGACCTATGCCCTGAACCTGATCGATACCCCGGGTCACGTGGACTTCCAGTATGAGGTGTCCCGTTCCCTTGCCGCCTGCGAGGGTGCCATTCTGGTGGTGGACGCTTCCCAGGGTGTGGAGGCCCAGACCCTGGCGAATACCTACCTGGCCACCGATGCCGGGCTGGAGGTGCTGCCGGTGATCAACAAGATCGACCTGCCTTCCGCGCGTCCTCTGGAAGTAAAAGCGGAAATAGAGGACATCATCGGCATTCCCGCCGAGGACGCGCCGGAGATCTCCGCCAAGAACGGCATTAACATCCGCTCGGTGCTGGAAATGGTGGTCAAGGGTGTTCCCGCGCCGAAGGGCGACCGGGAAGCGCCGCTGCAGGCGCTGATCTTCGACAGCCAGTATGACTCCTACCGGGGTGTCATCGTCTATGTCCGTGTGAAGGAGGGCACCGTGAAGCCCGGCATGGATATCCGCATGATGGCAACCGGCGCCGCCTATAAGGTGGTGGAGGTGGGCGTGATGAACCCCCTGGGGCTGACACCCCGGGACAGCCTGGGTGCCGGCGAGGTGGGCTATATCACCGCCTCCATCAAAACCGTTTCCGACACCAGAGTGGGCGATACCATCACCGGCGTGGCATCTCCTGCCCCGGCACCCCTGCCGGGCTACCGGGCTGTGCAGCCCATGGTGTTCTCCGGCGTGTATCCGGCGGACGGCGCCAAATACCAGGATCTTCGGGACGCCCTGGAAAAGCTGAAGCTGAACGACGCGTCCATGACCTACGAGCCCGAGAGCTCCATTGCCCTGGGCTTCGGCTTCCGCTGCGGCTTTTTGGGACTGCTCCACATGGAGATCATCCAGGAGCGGCTGGAGCGGGAATACAATCTGGATCTGATCACCACCGCACCCAACGTGGTTTACCGGGTGACCCGCATGAACGGCGAAGTGGTCATGGTGGATAACCCGCTGGATTTCCCGGATCCCATGGACATTCAGCTCGCGGAGGAGCCTTATGTGAAGGCCAGCCTGATCGCGCCCCAGGAATATGTGGGCAACATCATGGAGCTGGCAACCTCCCGCCGGGGTGAATTCAAGGATATGGTGTATCTGGATGCCAACCGGGTGGAGCTGCACTACAATATGCCACTGAACGAGATCATTTACGACTTTTTCGACGCTCTGAAATCCCGCACCCGGGGCTACGGCTCTCTGGACTACGAGCTGCTGGGCTACCGTCCCAGCCGGCTGGTGAAGCTGGACATTCTGCTGAACGGGGATATTGTGGATGCCCTGAGCTTTATCCTCTTCGCGGACAACGCCTATCCCCGTGCCCGGAAGATCTGCGAAAAGCTGAAGGAAAACATCCCCCGCGCCCAGTTTGAGATCCCGGTGCAGGCTGCCATCGGCGGCAAAATCATCGCCCGGGAGACCATCAAGGCGCTCCGCAAGGATGTGCTTGCCAAGTGCTACGGCGGCGACATCACGAGAAAGAAGAAGCTGCTGGAGAAACAGAAGGAGGGCAAGAAGCGGATGCGTACCTTCGGTACGGTTTCCGTGCCCAGCGAGGCGTTCATGGCTGTGCTGAAGCTGGATGAGGACTAAGGAGTGACAATATGCCGATTCTGATTAGCAAAAAAGACAAGAAACCCCTGGGCATTTACATCCATGTGCCCTTTTGCCGGAGCAAATGCCAGTATTGCGACTTTTATTCCCTGCCCTCCAAGGACGACAACCTGATGGACGGCTACCAGCGTGCCATCGTTGCCCACATCCGGGAAGCGGGGCCTCTGGCACCGGGCTACCAGGTAGATACCATCTACTTCGGCGGCGGCACGCCCACCTTCTTCGGAGAGGACGGGATGGCGACCATCCTGTCCGCCATCCGCCGGAGCTTTGATGTGGCAATGGACGCGGAAATCACCTTTGAGGCAAACCCGGATTCTGTGCAGGACAAGCTGCTGCGCCGGCTCCACGCCGAGGGCTTCAACCGGGTGAGTCTGGGCGTGCAGTCGGACAGCGACGAGATGCTCCGCAAGCTGGGCCGTCCCCATACCTATGACCAGGTGGTCTCCGCGGTGCAGCGCATCCGCAAGGCCGGCTTCAAGAACCTGTCTCTGGATCTGATGTACGGTCTGCCCGGGCAGACGCTGGAGGAATGGGATAGAACCCTGCAGCACGTCCTGACGCTGAACCCGGAGCATATGAGCTGCTACGGTCTGAAGGTGGAGCCCGGCACCCCCATGTGGGACTACAAGGACTTCTGCAAACTGCCCGACGAGGATACCCAGGCGGATATGTACCTGGCAGCGGTGGAAATTCTGAAAACCAAGGGCTTCCGCCAGTACGAGATCTCCAATTTCGCCCGGAAGGGCAAGGTATCCCGCCACAATATGAAGTATTGGCAGGGTGGGGAATACATCGGCTTCGGCCCTGCCGCCAGCTCGGACTTCGGCGGCAAGCGGTATACCATCGTCCGGGATCTGACCGCCTACATCGACGGCATCAAGAAAAAGCAGCAGGTGCTTTCGGAGGTGCAGGAGATTCCCAGACGGGAGCGGGCAGGGGAGTATCTGATGATGCGCCTTCGCACCAGCGCCGGGATTGACGGAGAGGAGTATGAAAAGAAGTTCCTGCTGCCCTTTGCGCCGCTGGCCGAAGTGCTGCGGCGCTGCCAGAAAAACGGTCTTGCCGCCGGGGACGGTGTCAACTGGCGCCTGACCCCCAAGGGCTTCCTGGTGTCCAACAGCATCATTTCCGATCTGCTGCTGGAGCAGGACAAATCGGAACCCCTGGCAAGGAAAAAAAGATAAGGCATCATGAGACTGCCGCAGGAAATGCTTTCCCGTGCGGCGGTCTTTTTTTGGGGTAAAAAGACGAATAAACCGATTTTTTGAATTGCCTTTTCTCCGGGAGCGTGGTAGTATAACAAATGTAACAGAGGCAGGCTGTTCCGAAGGGCGCAGAGCCCGTGACGGGACAGAGATTTCAAATGAATCCATGAAGTTAAGAAAGGAATGGCAAATGATGATGGTAAGAAAGCGTGTATTGGCGCTGGCGCTGGTACTGTGTCTGATCGTACTCGCGATCCCCACAGCCGCCCGCGCGGAAAGTCCCACCGTGTTTGAGGTATCCACCAATGAGGAGCTTGCGGCTGCTGCCACCCAGATCCGCGGGGCAACCGAGGGCGATTTTGTGATCAGCCTTCAGGCGGATCTGACGCCGGAATCCTGCAGCGTGGGCACCGCGGGCACTGCAAATGTGAATGTGACCATCCTGGGAAACGGTCACACCATCAGCGGCATTCGGAACTTCGATGTCTCCGGCGGAACGCACCTGACCATGGGCAAGGCCGACGGGACGGATACGCTGACCGTGGTCGGCGTTAACAACATTGAAACCGTGGGTATTGTGTACGTGGGTGGAAAGAACGCTTCGTTTACCATGTATGACGGTGTTACCCTGAAGGATCATCAGGGCAATAACTACTTCGGCGGCGGTGTTACCGTCCGGAGCGGTACTTTCAAAATGTATGGCGGCACCATCGAGAACTGCGGCATCCGGGGCGGCAGCGTCTGCTTCGGCGGCGGTGTCGCGGTCTACGGCGGCGGTGCCTTCTATATGTACGGCGGCACCATCAAGGATTGCTATGCCCTCACCTCGCTGCCCTCCAAAAATGTGGGCCTGATTCCCTGGGGCGCCGGCGGCGGTGTGTTTATCGGCGGCGGCTCTACCTTCTATATGGAGGGCGGTACCATTGAAAACTGCCAGGCATCCGAGACCGGCGGCGGTGTCTTTGTGGTCAACAGCGTGGACAGCTACTATGCCAACTCCGGCTTCGGCTATCTGGACAGCCAGTTTGAAATGACCGGCGGCAAGATCACCGGCTGCTCTGCCCCTTACTATGGCGGCGGTGTTGCCGTAAACGGCTATTATGTGAATGCGTCCGGCATGGCGGGTATCACACCCGGCGCGGGACATCCGGACGATCCCGGCGTATTCCTGACCGGCGGTGAGATCTCCGGCAATCAGGCCGAGGTATGCGGCGGCGGACTGTTTTTGATCACGCTGAATACGGATAACGCGGCGGATGCCGTGAAGATCTGCAACAACACCGCCGACGGCGAAGGGGCTGACCTCTTTGTGCAGAGCGCTTCCGTCACCCTTTCCGATCCCGGGAAGTGGGGTGTGACCTATCTGGGCGAGCCCGATGATGTGACCGGCAAGATAATTGACGGATGGTATGAGGACTTTGAGGGAGAACGGTTCGCGGATCAGGATGGGGACAGCCGCGTACAGGTGACAGAATACGAAACACTGACCGCCGACAGCAATACCGGCTCCATCAGCCTGATCGCCGCCGCAAATCCCCGGGAGGTGACGGTTTCCTTCGATGCCAACGGTCACGGTACCGCGCCCCAGGCGCAGACCATCCCGATGGGCGGCACCGCCGTGAAGCCCCAGGATCCCCAGGAACGGGGCTGGGTGTTCGGCGGCTGGTACATGGAGCCTGCGTGCGTCACGGAATTCGATTTCACCACCCCGGTATCCGAAAATATTACCCTCTACGCCAAGTGGACACGGGCAGAGGTTACGGTGTGCTTTGATGCCAACGGTCACGGCACGGCACCCCAGGCGCAGACCGTCTTTATGGACGACACCGCCCAGAGGCCTCAGGATCCCACGGAGGAGGGCTGGGTGTTCGGCGGCTGGTACACGGAGCCTGCGTGCGCCACGGAATTCGACTTCACCACCCCGGTATCCGAAAATATTACCCTCTACGCCAAGTGGACACGGGCAG
>JBJDYP010000015.1:0-1736 GCA_051867435.1 Faecousia sp. | reverse complement strand
GGTATCCGAAAATATTACCCTCTACGCCAAGTGGACACGGGCAGAGGTTACGGTGCGCTTTGATGCCAACGGTCACGGCACGGCACCCCAGGCGCAGACTATCCCGATGGGCGGCACCGCCGTGAAGCCCCAGGATCCTCAGGAACGGGGCTGGGTGTTCGGCGGCTGGTACATGGAGCCTGCGTGCGTCACGGAATTCGATTTCACCACCCCGGTATCCGAAAATATCACCCTCTACGCCAAGTGGACACCGGCGGATGTTCCCGAAACGCTGAATGGGGAGGATCACTACGCCTACATCATCGGCTACAGCGACGGCACCGTCCGTCCCGGGGCCAATATGACCCGGGCGGAGGCCGCCACCATCTTCTTCCGCCTGCTGAACGCGGATGCGCGGGAAGCCAACCTGACCAGAGAAAGCAGCTTTACCGATGTGCCGAAAAATGCCTGGTTTGCCACCGCGGTTTCCACGCTGGCGAAGCAGGGGATCCTAAAAGGTGTCACGGATACCACTTTCCAGCCGGAGGCTTCCATTACCCGTGCGGAGCTGGTTGTGATCTGCGTCCGCTTCCATGGCGGAGCCAACGGGGAGACCAGTCAATTCCCGGATGTTTCCGGTCACTGGGCAGAGAGTGAGATCGCCCGCGCCGCGTCTTTGGGCTGGGTCGACGGCTATGAGGACGGCACCTTCCGTCCTGACGAGCCCATCACCCGGGCGGAGGCTGTGACGCTCATCAACCGGGTGCTGAAGCGGCTGCCTGAGAGCGGGGATGCCCTGCTGAAGGACATGAATGTGTGGCCGGACTGCCAGCCCGGCGACTGGTACTACCTGGCGATCCAGGAAGCGTCCAACAGCCATGACTACAAGTACACCAAGGGCTTCTGCGAGACCTGGACCGGCATGAGACAGACCCCCGACTGGAAGCAGTACGAAGCAGTCGCGGAATAAAAGGGCTGTGAAGCTGCCTCCAAATGGATGAAAGAAATTCCACACAAAAGACGGGAAATCCGGTCTTTTGTGTGGAATTTTTGCGGATATAGAGGAAAATGACTGAAAATCAGCCCCACAACGCGGAGAGCATCGGGATGATCTGCTTTTTTCGGCTCATGACCCGGGGGAGGAATACGGTGTTGTCCCTGGGCTTCACGCCGAAGGCCTGCCGGATGGCATCATCGTCGCCCAGATAGATGAGTTGGGTGCCTTCCTTCAGCACGTCGGTGAGCATCAGAATGACGATGGAGAAGTCGTTCCTGTAGATTTTGTCCATGGCTGACAGGAACTCGTCCTTCCGTTCCAGCATTCTGGGACTGTCCATGCAGGTGATCTGGGATACGGCCAGATTGTGACCGGCGATGTGGAATTCCTTGTAATCGTTGTGCAGCAGCTCGTCGGCGTTCTTTCCTTCCACGGAGGAGGAGAAGATCTTCCGACCCAGGTCCTCCAGGGACAAATTGGCGATCCGCGCCAGACGTTCTGCCACCTGTACATCGCGGGAGGTGCAGGTGGGGGATTTGAACATGACCGTATCGGACACAATGGCGGCAGCCATCATACCAGCCATCTTCGCGCTGGGCATCAGCCCCCGGTCCTGGAACATTCCGGCGATGATGGTGTTGGTGGAGCCTACTGGCTCGTTCCGCACATAGATGGGATTGGTGGTCTGAATGTCCGCCAGACGGTGGTGGTCAATGATCTCCAGGATTTCCGCCTCCTCCAGACCGGGGACGGACTGGGC
>JBJDYP010000014.1:0-56599 GCA_051867435.1 Faecousia sp. | reverse complement strand
AGTCCGCGTTGCTGACGAATCCGGCAACCGCAAAAAAATAGGCCAGCAGTCCCATCAGGAAAGAGGAAATACAGGTGCGGAAGAACACATTGGACTGGAGCTTTTTCATGCCATGCCCAACCATCCCCACCAGCAGGCCGCAGATGCCGCTGAACAGGCTGTCGATCAGACTGCCGCCGTAGAACATACAAAAACCGAAAGGTCCCAGGAAATATCCCAGCAGGATCCAGGGAAAGCTGTACTTTTCGACGCTTTTGTCGGTTTCTTCCATCCATTTTACGGCAGTTTCGTAATCCGGGCATTCCCGGCAGAGCCTGCGGCTCAGGGCGTTGTACCGCTCCAGACCTGCCATGTCGTTGCCGTGGTCATCAATGCGGCGCATTTGGGTCATAGGCGTGCCGTCCGGGGTGATGATGCTGACGGTGAGGCAGTTGGGGATTGCAAATACCTGGGCCTCCAGTCCGTAGGAACGCAGCACCAGAGCAATGCTTTCCTCCACACGGAAGGTCTCTCCACCGCACATGGCGATCCGGTAGCCCAATTCCGTGCCGAAATCCAAAATTTTGGCGTAATCCACCAGGAAACACCCCTTTCAAAATCTGCGAAACAGTATACCATTGTTCTGTCAAAAAAACAAGAATGAAATCAGCGAATTTCCTGTTGACAAACCCCCTTGTCTTATGTATAATGAACACATGAACAGATACTCATATGAAAATACGAAACGGAGGGGAGAAAATGGGGAACCCGATTATGGAAAACGAAGACATACTGATCGAAATGGCAGAGCTGTTCAAGGTATTCGGGGATTCCACCCGGATCAAGATTCTCTGCTGCCTGTTCGGCGGCGCGCTGTGCGTCCAGGAAATCACGGACGCAACCGGCTCCACGCAGTCCGCGGTATCCCATCAGCTTCGTATTCTGAAGCAGGCCAAGCTGGTTATCGGCAGACGGAGCGGCAAGCAAATCTGTTACAGCCTGGCGGATGACCATGTAAAAACCATCCTGGGGATGGCAAAAGAACATTTGGAGGAATGATGATTATGAGAAAGACCTACGAACTGGAAGATCTGGACTGCGCCAACTGCGCCGCGAAGATGGAGCGTGCCATCAACGAGCTGCCTGAAGTGACCAAGTGTACCATTACCTTCATGACCAGCCGTATGAGCCTGAGCGTTCCCGACGGCACCGATATGGAGGCGCTGCTGGACAAGGTGCAGAAAACCATCCACTCCGTCGAGCCTGACTGCCGTATCCTTCGATAACCATGACCAGGAAACAGAAAAAGCTGCTTACCCGCATTGCAGCGGGCTGTGTCCTGTTCGTGTCGGGACTTGTGCTGCACCACTTTTTTGATCTGGGCATCGTCGGCGCGGTGCTCTGCGTTGCCGCCTGGATCGTGGGCGGCTACGATGTGATCCTCGGCGCGGTCAGGAACATCTTCCACAGAAAATTCCTGGACGAAAAATTCCTGATGACTCTGGCCTCCGGCTGCGCCATTGCCCTGGGAGAATTCCATGAGGCCGCTGCCGTCATGCTGTTTTACCAGGTCGGTGAGCTGTTCCAGAGCATCGCCGTGGAACGCTCCAGAAAGTCCGTCGCCTCCCTGATGGATCTGCGTCCCGACGTGGCGTATATCCTGCGGGATGGGGAATGGGAGGAGTCGGATCCCGAGGATGTGCGGGAGGGAGACCTGCTCCGGGTACAGCCCGGTGAGCGGATCCCCGTGGACGGTGTGATCTGCCAGGGCAGCGCCAGTGTGGACACCTCCAAGATCACCGGCGAGTCCGTTCCGGCGGAGCTGACCGAGGGTGACAAGGTGCTGTCCGGCTGCATCAACCTGTCCGGGGTGCTGACCATCCGGGCGGAAAGCGAGTACGCGTCCTCTACCGTTGCCAGGATCCTGGATCTGATGGACTCCGCTACGGAGGGCAAGAGCAACACCGAGGATATGATCACCCGGTTCGCCCGGTATTATACCCCGGCTGTGGTTCTGGGTGCCCTGCTGCTGGCATTCATTCCGCCGCTGTTTGACGGATTTGAATTTGTGAAATGGATCTCCAGAGCATTGAACTTCCTGGTTGTCAGTTGCCCCTGCGCCCTGGTGATTTCCGTGCCCATGGCCTTCTTCGGCGGCATGGGTGCCTCCAGCAGGAACGGCATGATCGCCAAGGGCGGCATCGCGCTGGAGAATCTGGCAAAGGTGGATACCTTTGTGTTTGACAAAACCGGCACACTGACAACGGGCAGGTTCCGTGTGACGAAGGTGGACAGCGGGAATCCGGATTTGCTGCGGCTGGTGGCTGCCGCCGAGCAGGCATCCCATCATCCCATTGCCCGTGCCATCGTTGCCGCGGCAGGGGAGATCCCGCAGGCGCGGGATGTGCGGGAGATGCCCGGTCATGGCATTGAGGCCACGGTGGACGGAAAGCGGGTCTGCGCGGGCAATGCCCGGATGCTCTCTTCCATGGGCATCGAAGCCCCTGGCGCGGGCACCTCGACCACGGTCTACGCGGTGATCGACGGCAGCTACGCCGGCGCGATTTTCCTGGAAGACACCGTGAAAGAGGGCGCGAAGGAGACCCTTACGCAGCTACGCGGCCTTGGGATCAAGAATACCTGTATGCTCACCGGCGACCGGAAGGAAGCCGCGAAACTGGCGGCTGACCGGCTGGGCGTTACGGATTACCGGGCGGAGCTGCTTCCCCAGAATAAGGTGGAGGCGGTGCGTTCGCTCCTGGATCAGGGCAGACGGGTGGCATTTGTAGGCGACGGCGTCAATGACGCGCCGGTGATGAGCCTTGCCACCGTGGGTGTCGCCATGGGCGGCGTTGGCTCCGACGCGGCTGTGGAGGCTGCGGATCTGGTGCTGCTGCGTGACGATCTTCGGGATCTGCCCACAGCCCTGCGGATCGGCAGAAAAACCGTGTCCATCGCCGGACAGAACATCTGGTTCGCGCTGCTGATCAAGTTCGGTGTGATGGCGCTGAGCATCCCCGGCTATGCCAATATGTGGTTCGCGGTCTTTGCGGATGTGGGTGTGGCGATTTTGTGCATCCTGAACTCCATGCGGACTATGAAAGTGAAATAACAAAAATGCTTCCGATTTTGGTCGGAAGCATTTTTTATGGGGTTATTGGCAGTCCAGGATCACACCGGCGTATGCCTCCAGGGTGATGGTGCCGCCGGAGATGCCGTAGCCGCCGATGGCTGCCAGCGGCGCGGTGCCCTCGGGGAGGGAATAGGTCTGGGATTCTCCGGAAAGATTCACAAGCACCAGTCTGCTGACGGTTTCATCATAGCGGCAGAACGCAAAGATGGGGCTGCCGGTGGGGATATACCGGGTGTCCAGAGTGTTGGGCAGGTATTCCCGCTTCATGGCGATCAGCTCCGTGAAGAAGCTCTCCAGATTCTCGCCGGGCAGGTGATAGGTTTCGGGGTCTTCGTCGCCCTGATAGATGAACATGACCCCGTCGATCCAGCCGATGGCTTTCCACATGGCCTTTGCCTTTTCCGTGCCGTAGAGCGCCTGGGGACGCTTGGCATCAAAGGTCCAGGTGACCGTATCGTGGTTGCCCAGGAAGCGCAGCTTCAGTTGACCGGCAACGGAGGAATCGTGCTCCGCAATCAGATACGCCGTCAGCGCTTCCACATACTCTGTGTCCGTCAGTCCCCCTTGGTTCAGGTTGAAAATGCAGCGGTACAGGGGCATATCGTAGAACACATCGGTTACGGAAGCGTACGCGGGGCTGGGATGGAAGTTTTCGGGCAGCAGCAGCACATCGGAGCCGCCGGCTATGAAGCCCTCCCGCAGAGCGCGCACGACGGTGATGCCTGCCTGCAGACCCGCCGCGCTGGCACGAAGCCCCGTGGGGGAACTCCAGTTGGGAAGACCGCCCATGGAGCAGTCGATTCTGGCACCGTCCAGACCGATTTCCTGGGCATAGTATTTCGCCAGATCGATGTTGTATTGATTGTAATCCGGGTTGTTGTAGTCGAGGGAAACACATTCCCACTCGATCTGGTTCGAGCCTGCTTTGTTTTTGCTGATCCAGTCGTCGTGATCCCTGGCGAAGGAATAGGCCGGCCTGGGGCCATGGGGCACAAAGTCAAACAGAACCTGCATTCCCAGACCATGTGCCGTGTCCACAAAGACCTTCGCGGCCTCGATACCACCATAGCGCGGATCGATGATGCCCTGGTCGATGGGCTCATAGACATTATCGCCGGTATGGCTGAACACGGGCAGCAGCCACACGGCGTCAAAGCCCATAGCCGCCACAGCATCCATCTTTTCGGCGTATTCGTCCAGCTTCCACTTGTTGAAGTAATTGGTGTCCATGGTGCCGTAGGGATGGGCAGAGTAAATCGCCACCAGATCCTCCGTGGAGGTGGTATCCCCGGGGGTGTGGAAGCCGATCTCCTCCCAGAATGTGGAAATCGACTGATAGGCGCTGACATCCGGGTGCTTCAGGGGCAGATACAGCGTGCCCACTTCCATGGGACGGTCGGCGGACAGCCAGCCTTCCGCCGCGGCAAGAAAAGCGACGCAGAGGTTTTGGTTTTCGTCGGAATAGCTGCCGGTAGTCCACTTTTCCACCTGATCCACAAACAGCACGCTGTCGGATTTCACGCCGTCATCCAGCACGACGGCGGGTGCGGAGTAATCCGAACTGACAGCCTTGTATTTTCCGCTGACCGCGAACCGCTTTTTGCCCTCGGGGGTGCTGCCGGGGAACTCAAAGGTCGCGTCCTCAAATGTGTAGCCCTGAATGCCCCTTACCAGAAAGCCCACACCGTTTACGGCAACCGGCTGGGCAGAGGTGGTGGAAAGGATCACATCCACGGAAAGGGCATCCGGCAGAATGCCGTAACGGTACAAAAAGCCGTATTCACCGCACTGGATGGAAACCTCAAAGCCTTCTGCCGTTGCCCGGATATCGCTGACCGTGTACGCGGGAATATCCTTCATCCGGGGGTACAGGGTGGGCAGCTCATAGGTTGCCAGACCGGACATATCCTTGTAGCCCAACTGGTTAAATACCTGGGCTTCGTTGATGCCCGCATCCACAAGCACACCGTCCAGGTCGATCCGGTCATAACCGGTTTCCACGCTTTTGACCATACCGCTCCCGGCATCCAGGGTGACGGTCACATCACCCCGGGTCAGCTTCATGACGGTGCCGTCCACCACAAAATCCGACTCCGGGGCCACAGTCCCGGTGGGTTCGGATCCAACAGGGGCAGCGGGTGTGCAGGCGGTCAGCCCCAGGATCAAAAGAGCGGAAAGCAAAAATGAAAGCACTTTTTTCATGTTGTCACCTTCAGCAGCCGATAGGCATAGGGAGCCAGGGGCGCCATGGGTTCGGCGGCACCGGCGCTGTCACGAAGCATGGCGCAGTTTTCCGCTTCACCGGGAACGGCCTGCTCCGTACCGGACACATTGATCAGGACGAGAACGGGGTCGCTGCCCTTTGTCTCGTAGACGGAGCCGGAAGACTGTCCGGGACGGCGGTAGAACGCCATGACGGGCGTGCCGGTGTGCAGATAGTCGGTGGTGTTGCCCGCCGGAATGAACCGCTTGCGGTCCGCAAACAGGGAAGTGAAGAATTCGGTGAGGTTTTCGCTGCTGCCGCCGTAGATGGTGGGATCCTCGTCGCCCTGGTAGATCATGGGAACACCGTCGATAAAGGAAATCAGCGCGAACAGAGCCTTTGCGCCCTCCACGCCGTAGCAATCCACTGCCCGGGCGGACTGCCAGACCCAGGACACGGTATCATGGTTGCCCAGGAACCGCATTTTGTGGTAGTTTGCCGGGGTGACCCAGGCTTCCCGCTCCAGGAAATCGGTCATTCTCTCGGCAAATTCCGCGGGATTTTCGGCAAGGGTCTTCTCCAGCTCCACAAATGCCCGGTACAGGTTCATACCGTAGAACAGATCGGTGCAGTGGTAATAGTTGGGGATCAGGTTGAAATTCTCCGGCATATTCAGGGGCTTCTTGCCGCCGCGGACAAAGCCTTCCCGGATGGCTTCGGTGATATGAACGCCCGCGAGGACGCTGTTGCCGCTGGGACGGTTGCCCCTGTAGGGCCGCCAGTTGGACAGGCCGCCCATGGCGCAGTCAATGCGGGCACCCTCAATGCCGAACCGCTTCACATGATCGTGAACCAGCTCGGAGGTGTACTCCTGGTAGCCGGGGTGATTGTAGTCCATGGAGACACATTCCCATTCGTCCTGCAGGCTGCCGTCCCGGCGCTTGCTGGGCCATTCGGGATTGTCCCGGGCAATGGGGAATTCGGGCGCGGGGCCATGGGGCACATAGTCAAACAGGATGGTCATGCCCAGGTCATGCGCCTTGTCGCAGTAATACTTGCAGCCGGCCTCACCGCCGTAGCGCTCATGGATAATGGCCTGGTCATTGGAGTGGTAAACACCACGCTCGTTGTGGTCGAACACCGGAAGCAGCCAGACATGGTCAATGCCCATCTTCTTCAAAGTGGGCAGATAATCGGCATACCGGAACAGATCGTCCTTCAGGGGGAAACCGGAATCCATGGTGCCGGAGGGATGGCAGGAGTACATGACACCGTCATGGATGCCGTCGTCTACTGCCCGGTAGCCCAGGGACTCCACCAGTTCCCGGAACTGGAGGTAGGGATTGCCCTCGCCGTCGGCAACCATGGAGACATACAGGCTGCCCACATCGCAGCTTTCGCCGGGCTTCAGGTCGATCTCCAGACCGGCATCGTAAACATATTTGGTCTGATTGCCGTCCCGGTAAGCGCCGCAGCCCCATTTTTCGATGGGATCGATGAACATCAGGTTCAGATGACCGCCGGGAACGCTGCTGTGGATGGGAAAGTTGATGAGACCCGTCTGGATCACCTGCCTCTCGGCAAGGGAAGCGGACTCGAAGTGGTAAATCGGCGCGTTGCCGGGGAAGTCGAAAACAACGCCCTCGGTGGCTTCCAGGTTCAGAATCATGGCGCAGGCGTTGAGATACAGCACCCGGTCGGTGGTGTTTGTGATCTTCAGATCCGCTTTCAGATAATTGGGGCAGAGGGTATAGATCACATCCACGGAGGTTTCCTCCAGCGTGTATGTAACCGTCAGACAGTCGCCGCCGGCATGGACGGAAGCGGCCTCCCGGTCAAATGCCTTGCCTGTGGGACGGATATCGGGCAGGTTCCAGGTGCGGAACTCCAGCATGGACTCGTAGTCAAGCACACCGTTGACCATTTTTTCCTCACAGCCGAAATCGAAGCTCAGACCGTGAAAGGGGAGATTCATCCCACTGTGGGAGACGGAGAGCAGCTTGCCGCCGTCATCAAACACACAGGTCAAATACGCGTTTTGCAGTGTAATCATGAAAAAACCTCCTGGAAGATTGTCTGGTTGGGTAAACGATTACTTACCCTGAATCAAGCATATCATCTCCTTTGGATGATGTCAACAAAAATCTGGGGTTTTCCCCGGGAAAAAATAGGGAAAGCATGAAAAGCGGCAGTCAATCACCGCCCCGAATCCCGCAAAATCACTCTTGACACGCTTATCCCGGGAGGATAGAATGAAAGAAATGAAAAAGGCGGCGCGATCCGCGGTGTCCCTTTTCGGAAAAAGATTAGGAGGGTTTTCTTATGAAAATCGGTATCGGCAATGACCATGCGGCATTGGAAATGAAACTGGAGATTGTGGAATATCTCAAAAACAAGGGAATCGAAGTCGTGAACTTCGGCACCGACACCAAGGACCGCTGCAATTATCCTGTCTACGGCGAGGCCGTAGCAAACGCGGTTGTCAGCGGGGAAGTGGATCTGGGGATTCTGATCTGCGGCACCGGCGTGGGCATCTCCCTCGCCGCCAACAAGGTGAACGGCATCCGTGCCGTCGTTTGCTCCGATCCTTACACCGCAAAGCTGTCCAAGGAGCATAACAACACCAACATTCTGGCGTTCGGTGCCCGTGTCATCGGCATTGAGACCGCGAAGATGATCGTGGACGAATGGCTGAACGCCAAGTTTGAGGGCGGCCGCCATCAGGAGCGTATCGATATGATCACTGCCATTGAGCAGAAGCAGAAGGAGAAAAAATGAAAAAACTCGGCTTTGGCTGTATGCGTCTGAAGATGAACGGCGACCAGGTGGACTATGAGGAGTTCCAGGGCCAGATCCGCAGCTTCTTCGATGCCGGATTCTGTTATTTTGACACGGCTCACGGGTACATTGACGGGCTCAGCGAGACCGCCATCCGGGACTGCCTGGCGGCAAACTATCCCAGAGAAAGCTATATTCTCACCGACAAGCTGTCCGAGAACTTTATCCAGGAGCCGGAGGATGTGCTCCCGTTCTTTGAGACTCAGCTCCGCTGCACCGGCGTGGAGTATTTTGACTACTACCTGGTTCATGCCGTGAACCGTAACAACTATGACCTGTTCCAGCATTGCGATGCGTTCCGGCAGATCCTGGAGCTGAAGGCAGCGGGCAAGGTTCGCCACCTGGGCATCTCCTTCCACGATTCTCCCAAATTCCTGGAGAGGGTGCTCAATGACCACCCGGAAATCGAGGTGGTTCAGCTTCAGTTCAATTATCTGGACTATGACGATCCCAATGTGGCCAGCTTCGGCTGCTATCAGGTCTGCGAGAAGTACAACAAGCAGGTCATTGTCATGGAACCCGTAAAGGGCGGCAGTCTTGCGGATCTTCCGGAAGAGGGAAGAAAGGTGCTGGACGAGCTGGGCGGCGGCAGCTACGCAAGCTATGCCATCCGGTTTGCCGCGTCCTTCCCCAAGGTGTTCATGGTGCTCTCCGGCATGAGCAACCGGGAGCAGATGGAGGACAACATCAGCTACATGAAGGAGTTCGTTCCCTTCCGTGAGGAGGAGTTTGAGGCGGTGGCAAAGGTTCGCGGGATCATCCGCGGCACTGAGCAGATCCCCTGCACCTCCTGCCGGTATTGTGTGGCAGGCTGCCCCTCGGGGATCCCCATTGCCGATGTGTTCTCGGTGTTCAACGGGAAAAAGCGCTATGCGGGCATGGACGAAAAGGCGGCCTACGCGGAAAAGGTGGCAGGCCGGGGAAAAGCAAGCGATTGCATCAGGTGCGGCAAATGTGAGCGGGTCTGCCCCCAGCATTTGCCGATCCGGGACTATCTGGAGCGCTGCGCCCAAATGCTGGAAAAGAAATAAAAAATTGCCGAATACCGTAAATTCCGCGGTATTCGGCATTTTTTATATACAATTACAGGTGGGTTTCCCCGAAAGCGCGGACTTCCTCCGCAGTGGGGATGCTGGTGGAGGCGCCGTCCCGGCTGACCGCGATGGCGGCTGCCATGCTGGCCTGGCGCAGGCATTCGGGGATGTCTCTGCCCGCGGAAAGACCGGCCAGGAAGTAGCCGCAGAAGGTGTCGCCCGCTGCGGTGGTGTCCGCGACTTTGACCTTGTAGCAGTGGTGCCGGGCGGTCTGAGTGGGATCCCGGTACAGTACGCCCTTGTCGCCCACGGTCAGCACAATGGCGGCATGGGGGAATCGGGCGGTAAGACCCGCGAGAATGTCCTCGTAATTGTCGGATTCCACATTGGCCAGCGCCTTGCCCTCCACCTCGTTGATGATGTAGTAGTCCACAAGCTCCAGCGGATAGGTGAGCAGCTCGGCGGTGATGGGAGAAGCGTTGAACGCCACCTTCAGACCCAGCGCTTTCGCCTTGCGGATGGCGTAGGGTACGTTGGAGGTCTCATTCTGCATCAGGATCACATCCCCGGGAGAGAAGTGGGACAGTACCTGGTCAATATACCCGGTGGTAATGCACTGGTTGGAGCCGCCGAAGACAATGATGCAGTTCTGACCGCTGCACTTCTGGATGATGGCATGACCGCTGACGGTGCCGATCTGCTGCAGGTAGCGGGTGTCCACGCCGGCAGCGTCCAGGCAGGCCTTCAGGGGAGCGCCCTCCGGGCCAACGGCACCGGCGTGGTAGACCTCCGCACCGGCACGGGCCAGCGCCAGAGACTGGTTTAAGCCCTTTCCACCCAGAAATTCGGCGTATCCCAGACCCAGAATGGTCTCGCCTTCGGACACAAAATGAGGCACGTCATAAACCTTGTCAAAGTTCAGAGAGCCCAGATTCAAAATTTTCATATTGCAAAGCACTCCTTTTTGTTGTAAGATCAGCATATCGGTAAATCGTTTTCGCACCTCAATTTTAAGTGCATTTCCGGCGGTTTGTCAATATGGTTTTTCGGGGCAGTCTTTTTTTGTGGAAACAGTACATTCCGATCCGTCCGAATTTGTGGAAAATAAGGGAACGAACGGAGAGATATAATAAAAAAACGGCTCCTGCGCTGGATTCCCGGGCTGCTGGGCGTGTGCTTCTGGCATCCTGCGCCGAATGGAACAAAACAGGGGAAACACTTCCCGGGGAGGGACAGAAATTGAAAATTCAATATGAAACCGTGGACAATATGGCAAATGTCCAGGCGGACGATCCCTTTGTGACGGAACAGGGAGGAAATTACTATTACTGCTGGAGCCAGGACGGCGGCATCTGGGTCGCGCGGATCCGGCATCCCGGCGCTGTGTCCAAAGAAAACGGCGTGAAGGTGTTCGACGGGGACGCGAACGGGCTGTACAGCATTTGGGCGCCGGAGCTGCACAATATGGATGGGTGCTGGTATATCTACGCTGCCATGTGCAAAGGCGGCGATAGCAACGCGCTTCACAGGATGTACTGCCTGGCAGGAACGGGGGAGAGCCCGCTGGAGCCCTTTACGCTGAAGGGTCAGGTCACGGACTCCACCGACAAATGGGCCATTGACGGGACGGTATTTCAATACGGTGGGCAATGGTATACCATCTGGTCGGGCTGGCCGGGGAAAAAAGATGTGGTTCAGAACCTCTATATTGCCCGCTTGTCCGACCCGTGGACCATCGACAGCGAGCGGGTTCTGATCTCCCGGCCGGATGGCTGGGACAGCGTGACAAAGCAGCCCGGCGTCAACGAAGGTCCCTGTGTGGTCATCGACGGAGAGACGGTATACTGCCTCTATTCCGGCAACGGCAGTTGGACGGACGATTACGGCGTGGGATTTTTGACCTTTTCCGGCGGAGATATTCTCCGCGGGGAGAATTGGAGAAAAAATGAGACACCGATCCTTTCCAAACAGGCCGGTTTTTACGGGCCCGGACATTGCAGCGTGACTGCGGATGCGGAGGGCGGCCTGTGGATCCTCTATCACGCCAATCTGCGCAGCGGAACCGGCTGGGACGGGCGCTCTTTCCGGCTTCAGAAGCTTAACTTGACGGACATTGGCCCGGCGGTGGGAAAGCAGCAGTGGAGGGTGGAGGTGCCGTTTGTACATACCCCGGATTCATATTTCATGAGCAGTGCGGAGTCCCTTTCTCCGCACTGCTTTTCCCAATTGTTACCCAATGAAATTGACAAAAATCAAGCAATCGTTTTATGAAAAACGACGGAATCCGCGTTTGCGGGGCTTTTCCCCTTGACACTACTTTGGATTCCGAATATACTGTAAAGGGAAAACGATTACACAAAATCATGTCTTTATGTAATATGCACAACGACAGGAGGAAAAAATGGCTCTACTACTTTGCCCCAGCATGATGTGCGCGGACTACGATCATCTTGCGGATGATGTGAAAGCGCTGGAAGCTGCGGGAGCGGATATCTTCCATTGTGATGTGATGGACGGCGCCTATGTGCCCAATGTGACCATGGGTCTGCAGGACATCCGATGCATCCGAAAAAACACGCAAAAGCCTGTGGATGTTCATTTGATGGTGGAAAACCCCAGCAGAACCCTGCACCTGTATCTGGATGCCGGCTGTGATCTCATCTACCTTCACGCGGACAGCGACCGCTATGTGGGCAAGGCGTTGATGCAGATCCGTCAGGCGGGCAGAAAAGCCGGTCTGGTGATCAACCCGGACCAGTCCCTGGAAAGCGTGCGGGAGCTGTTTCCGCTGGCGGATTATGTGATGCTGATGACGGTCTATCCCGGCTTTGCCGGTCAGAAATATCTGGAGCATGTGACGGACAAGCTGATCCGGCTCATGCCCTACAAGCAGCAGTACGGATTCCGGGTCACCATCGACGGTGCCTGCAGCCCCCAGCGGATCCGGCAGCTTCACGCCATCGGCGCGGACGGCTTTGTCCTGGGAACCAGCGCCCTGTTCGGAAAGCCCGGCACCTATGAGGAGATTTTCCGCCGTTTGAGATCGGAGGAGACATGAACAAAATCAGTGAACGGCTGAACCGGATCCTCCATCCCCAATCCACCTTTATGGAGACCATCGGAAAGATTGGAGACTTCCTCCTGATCGGTATTCTGTGGCTGCTGTGCAGCCTGCCAGTGATCACCGTGGGCGCAGCCAGCACCGCGCTGATGTCCGCTTCTATGAAGCGCATCAATGACGAGGACAATGGCTGCTTCCGGGATTTCTTCCGGTCTTTCCGGGAGAACTTCCTCCTTTCCACGCTGCTCTGGGTCGCTGCCATGCTGCTGGGCGCGTTTTTCGCGTTGGATCTTTACTTCTATGCCATGTGGTCCATGGCAGGGGAGATGATCGGAACCATCCTGTTCGCTCTGTTCGCGGCAGCCACCGGCTTGTATCTGTGCGTGCTGCTGTTCCTGTTCCCGTATGTGGCGAAGTTTCAATGCACCTTCCGCCAGGCGGTGAAAAACGCGGCGTATCTGAGTATGCGGCATTTTCCCTATACGGTGGTCATGCTGATTGGGGACGTGCTGCTGCTTCTGCTCAGCCTGAAGACCGGATTCCTGTTTGCCGCGCTGCCCGGCGCGGTGGCATTTTTGAACGGCTGGCTGGTTTACAGGGTATTCCGCAAATATCTACCAAAAGAAGAAACCGAATCCGAAGAGGAATAGTTCGCGGATTTCAATGTTTGTTACATCCTGCAATTGCGATCCTACGGATCACCATGTTGTAAAGAGGGCGATACGATGAAATTGAAAAAATGGATTTCCTGGATACTGGTTCTCATGCTGGTTTTCAGCATACCCGGCGGGGTACTGCCCGTGAGCGCGGAGCAGACCGGCACCGGCGGCGCCGCTGCCGACTGGGAGCTGGGCATTGCCGCCGCGGATACCTCCGTGAGCTACAGCGAGTATCTTGCCGCCCATGGCCCTGTGGTGGCGGAAAACTGCCCGGATACGGAAATCGTGATCCGGGCGGCGGACTACGCGGCGCTGCTGGAGGCGCAGGCGTATGTTGCCCCCTATATGGGAAAGGATTCCTGCCTGTATTGGGACAAGGAAGGCGGTACCGTGACCTGGAACTTTACGGTGGAGCAGGAAGGCTACTACCAGTTGGAGGTGTGCTATGCTGCCATTGCCGGCAAGAATTATGATATGATCGCGGACTTCCTTCTGGACGGCGAAGCACCCTGCGCCAATGTGAAAAACGTGAATCTCCACCGGAAGTTTATCGACGAGACCTACTTCGGACTGGACAGCAACGAGTTCAAGGCAAATCTGGCGGGGGATCAGCTTCGCCCGGAGCTGGTGGAGCAGTATGACTGGCAGACCATGCTTGTGACCGATGCCAAGAGCCAGTACACCGGCCCGATGTATTTCTACCTGACTGCCGGGGAGCATACCCTGGGCATGGCTCTGAAGGAGGAGTGCCTTGCCATTGACAGCTTCACCTTCAAAAACACCTCCGTGGTACCCACCTATGCCGAGATGCTTCAGCAGTGGGGTGGGACGGATACCTCCGGTCATCTTCTGACCTACGAAGCGGAAAAGAGCTACCTGAAAAACGACATCACCCTCTTTGCTACCTATGACACCGCCTATGCCCATGTTTCTCCCGCCAGCTCCACCAACGTGTACTACAACACCATCGGCAAGAACACCTGGAAGAAGATCGGGCAGGAGATCACCTGGGAGTTTGAAGTACCCGAGGACGGCTATTATGAACTGGCGTTCAAGGTGAAGCAGAATTCCAAGAGCAATTCCTACTCCGCCAGATCCATCTCCATCGACGGCGCGCCGCTGTACCGGGAGATGGAGGTGCAGAAGTTTGAATATAAATCCAAGTGGTATGTGCAGACCCTGCAGGATGCCCAGGGCAACGCCACAAAGGTATATCTGACCGCCGGCAGGCACGTTCTGGGCATGACCGCGGTCATGGACGAGGAAATGGCTTCCGTGCTGCGGGGTGTCACCGAGGTGACCGCGGAGTTGCAGGGCTGGTACCGTGAGATCATCAAGATCACCGGCTTCAACGCGGACTCCTCCCGTGTCACCATTGACATGAACCGTGACTTCGACCTGGAGAAAAACATTCCCGGTCTGCTGGAGGGCTTCCGCTCCTGTAAGGAGAAGCTGGACGGCTATTACAGCCGGATCGAGCAGATCGAAGGCATTTCCGTATCCAGCGCCTCCATTCTCAAGGAGATGTCCACCCTGCTGGACGGACTGATCAAGCATCCCGGCAAGATTGCCAAACGGCTGGAGACCTTCCGCTCGGATATTTCCACCATGGCGACCTGGACCATCGATATGCAGGAGCAGCCCCTGGTGATGGACAAGTTCTTTGTCTATTCTCCCGATGTTTCCACACCCAAGGTGGGCAGCAATTTCTTTGCCCAGCTCTGGTACCGGCTGATGCTGTTCTTCCACTCCTTCTCCATGTCCACCACTTCCATTTCCGGTTCCTCCGAGGTGGAAGCGGGCGATACCACCATCCGTGTTTGGATCAGCACCGCGGACATCACGACCACGGGTGCCAGCTCGGGCCGTGACCAGGCGATTATTCTGAAGAAGCTCATCGACGAATCCTTTACCAGTCAGACGGGCATCCGGGTGGAGGTCAGCCTGGTTGGCGGTTCCGATACCCTTGTCCAGGCGGTTCTGGCAGGGGAGGGGCCTGACGCGGCGCTGTTTACCTCCGTCAATACCCCTGTCAACCTGGCGATGCGCGGAATGCTGCTGGAATTGAGCCAGTTTGAGGGCTGCCAGGAGGTGCTGACCCAGTTTACGGATAGTGCCGTGGTGCCGTTCTGGTATAAGGACGGCCTGTACGCGCTGCCCGAGACCCAGAATTTCAATATGATCTTCTACCGCACCGACATCTTTGACGAGCTGGGACTGCAGCCGCCAAAGACCTGGGAGGAATTCTACCAGCAGGTGATCCTCCTTTCCAACCACAACTACATGGTGGGCATTCCCCAGAATCAGAACACCTTTGAGACCTTCCTTTATCAGGCGGGCACCACCTTCTACACTGAGGATCTGTCCCGTTCCACCTTTGACCAGCCCGAGGCGCTGGAGGCATTCCGGGACTGGACGAACCTGTACACCAAGTACAGCCTGTCTTTGACCTTCGATTTCTTCAACCGTTTCCGCAGCGGTGAGATGGCTATGGGCATCATGCCCTACAACCAGGTCAACTACCTCTATTCCGCGGCCCCCGAGCTGGACGGTCTGTGGGACATGGCGGTGACACCCGGTACGGTTCAGCCCGACGGCAGCATCAACTATGTGGAAACCACCAGCTCCACCGGCTGCATCGCCCTGGCGGATACCAAGCATCCCCAGGAAACCTTTAAATTTTTGAAATGGTGGGTCAGCGCCGAAGCCCAGGCGGACTTCGGAACCCAGGTGGAGCAGACTCTGGGCATCGCTGCCAGATACGGAACCGCGAATATCCTGGCCTTTGAGGAGATCCCCTGGACGAATGAGCAGGCGGCTGTCCTGCGTGACCAGAGAGACCACACTGTTGCCATCGAGCAGATCCCCGGCAACTATTACATCGCCCGAAATCTGGCATTCGCCTTCCGTGCCGTTGTTTACAACCACGCGAATCTGAGGGAGACCCTTTATAAGTACAACATCGAGATCAATAAGGAGCTTGCCCGGAAACAGGAAGAGTTCAGCTATTGACCGTTCGCACGGAATATCAGGAAGGAAGAAGTGTTATGGCAAAAACGGCGGAAATCAAAAGAAACCAATCTCCGGCGAACCTGGAAAACAGCCGTCCCACCACAAACTTCCAGACGAAGTTTAAGCGATGGATGCAGCGTCAGGGCCCCAGCATGATCCTGCTGGCACCCTTTACGATCCTGTTTTTCATGTTTACCATCCTGCCCATTCTGGCGGCTGTTGTGCTGAGCTTTACCTATTTCAACATGGGCAGCGCCCCGACCTTCGTGGGCTTTGACAACTATGTCCGTATGTTCTTCGATGATACGGTGTTCCTGATCGCGCTGAAAAACACCGCGGTGTTCGCCATGATCACCGGCCCCATCAGCTATGTGCTGAGCTTTTTCGTAGCATGGCTGATCAACGAGTTCCCCAGAGCGGTCCGCACCGTTCTGACCCTGGTGTTTTACCTGCCCAGCCTGGCAGGCAACGTGTACTTCGTCTGGACATACATTTTCTCCGGCGACAGCTACGGCTTCCTCAACAGCCTGCTGATGAAGCTGTCTCTGGTTACGGATCCCATCCAGTGGCTCACCGACACCAAATACATGATGACGGTGGTCATTGTGGTGATATTGTGGCTGTCTTTGGGTACAGGCTTCCTTTCCTTCGTCGCCGGTCTGCAATCTCTGGACCGGGAGCTCTACGAAGCCGGCGCCATCGACGGCCTGCCCAACCGGTTCGCGGAGCTGTGGTATATCACGCTGCCGCAGATGGGGCCTCAGCTTCTGTTCGGCGCGGTGATGCAGATCTCCACCTCCTTTGCGGTGGGCTACGAATGTATGAACCTGACCGGATTCCCAAGCACGGACTACGCGACCCAGACCCTTGTGCTGCACATCCTGGACTTTGGACAGGTGCGGTTTGAAATGGGCTACGCCTGCGCGGTGGCGGTTGTGCTGTTCGCGCTGATGCTGGTCATGTGGACGGTGATCAACAAGGTCCTGTCCAAGTGGCTGTAAGGAGGGGAAGCGTATGGCAAAACGAATCCATAAACGTAAGACGCTGAGCCGTTCCACCGGCGGCACGGTTGCCATTTTCCTGTTCCTCGCCGTTGTGGGCGCGTTCATGCTGCTGCCGCTGATCTATGTGATCGTCACGGCATTTAAGCCCCTGAATGAGATCCTGGCCTATCCTCCCAAATTCTTTGTCCGGAACCCGACTCTGGACAATTTCGCCGATCTGATCGAGATCACCCAGGAGACCTGGGTGCCCTTCGAGAGATCCCTGTTCAACAGCCTGTCCCTGGCAGTGGCGGGCACCATCGTCTACATCTTCATTGCTTCCATGGCAGCCTATCCTCTCGCCAAGAACAGAAGCCGGTATGTGGGCGTGATCTATCAGATCGTCGTGCTGGCGATCCTGTTCCGTCCCGAGGTCACCCGTACCCCGCTGTACATCATCATGAGCCGTCTGGGTCTTATCAACAGCGCCTGGTCGCTGCTGCTTCCCGTGCTTGCAGGTTCCTTCGGCGTGTTCCTTATGCGGCAGTTCATGATGACGGTGCCCAATGAAATGATCGAAGCCGCCCGGGTGGACGGCGCAAGTGAATTTACCATTTTCGGCAAGCTGGTCATGCCCATGGTCAAGCCCGCGTGGATGACCCTGGCGATCTTCACCTTCAAGGATCTGTGGAATACCGGCGAAACCCAGTATATCTACGAGGAGACCCTGAAGACCCTGACCGCCGTCATGCAGTCCATCTCCTCCGCTGGTATCGCCAGAGCCGGCGCGGGTGCCGCGGTCGCGCTGCTGATGATGATTCCTCCTGTGGTGGTGTTCGTGATCTCCCAGTCCTCTGTGATGGAGACCATGGCGACTACCGGCATCAAGGGTTAAACCGGAGAGGAGAGGGAAGTATGAAAAAATACACCAGAATCGCCGCCTTGATCCTGTGCTGCATCCTGATGATCCCGGTTCTCTCCGTACCGGCGGGTGCATCCTCCGAGGTGCCCTATCAGACCTATACCTTCGACCGCTGGGGCAACGCCACGCCGGCGCCCAACGGCTATCTTCCCACCAGGAGCATCGGCGGCGCCCAGCTTGGCTGCGGCAACTTCAGCAACGCCGCGGATATGTTCTACAGCCGGGAGCTGGGCCGGATCTTCATTGCGGACTCCGGCAACAACCGGATCCTGATCCTCCGGGAGGATTTCACCCTGGAAACGGAGCTCAGTGAGCTGACCCGGGACAGCGGCGAAAGCTACGCCCTGTCCAATCCCCAGGGCATTTTCGTCAAAGACGACGGAAGCGTCTACATCTGCGACACCGGCAACCAGGACATTGTGGTCTGCGACCTGGAGGGCAGAATCCAGTCCATCCTGCCCAGACCCGAGTCAAACCTCCTGCCGGATAACTTCAACTACCAGCCCACCAAGATCGTGGTGGATGGGGAGGGCCGGATCTACATCATTTCCAAAGGCTCCTATCAGGGTCTTATCTATCTGGATACCGACGGCAGCTTCATTAAGTTCTTCGGCCCCAACAATGTGGAGATGACCTTCCGCCGCCGGATCATGCAGATCTGGAAAACCATCCTCAGCGACGAGGCAGCGGCTACCATGCAGTCCTTCAACCCCATCGAGTACGGCAATCTTTTCCTGGCGGAGGACGACTACATCTACGCCACCGCCGCCGGTTCGGAAAACGGCGCCGCGCTGATGACCAAGCTGAATCCCCTGGGCATCGACTGCCTGCCTTATAAGACAAGCGGCAGTTCCTCTTTGATCTTCGATGTATCTGTGGACGGCAGCGGCATTACCACCATGCTGGATACCAACAACGGCCTGATCATCCAGGTGGATGAAAACGGCAAGAATATGTTCCTTTTCGGCGGTATCGGCAACCAGGTGGGACTGTTCCAGAAGCCGGTCTCCCTCATCGAGGTCAATGAAAAACTCTATGTCATGGACGCGGACAAGAACACCATCACGGAGTTCACCCTGACCCAGTTCGGTGAGATGGTACGCTCGGCGATCACGCTCTACAATGAGGGGCAATATCTGGAGAGCATCGAGCCATGGAAGGAAGTCATTTCCCACAACTCCAATTACCTGCTGGCCTACACCGGCCTGGGCAAAGCCTACTACCAGCTCCGGGACTATGAAACCGCCATGTACTACTACAAGCTGGCGAATAACCGGGCGGATTACTCCGAGGCATTCAAAGAGTACAGCCTGGCAAAGGTCAGAAACGCCTTTTCCTACATCGTCCTGGGTATCATCGCTCTTGTGCTCCTGATCCTGCTTGTCAAAAAATGGCTGGATTCGCTGGAGGAGCCTCTGTTTACGATCCTCCGCAAAAAGTGCGGAAAAAAACAAAAAACCACCGGAAAGGAGTAGCGTATGGATAAGATAACCGCAGGCGCGAAACAGTGCGCCCATACCATGTTCCACCCGGTGAGCGGATTTGACCAAATTAAGTGGGAGAAGAAGGGAAGTCCCGCTTTCTGCCTCCTGATCCTGCTGGCGTTCTTCCTGACCAACGTCTTTGACCAGGTGCTGACCGGGTTTATCTTCAATACCTACAATCCGGACCGGATCTCGGTTCCCTCCATTTTCCTCACAAGCATCGGCGGCTTTGCCATCTGCTACGCCGCCAACTGGGCGGTCAGCTCCCTGATGTTCACGGAAGGCGATGAGCGGAACATCTTCATCTGCCTGTGCTACACCCTGGTGCCCTACACCGTCTCCGAGCTGATCTACATTTTCGCCACCAACTTCGCCAACAACGAGGTGCTGGCGTTCCTGACTGCCATCCGGATCATCGGTCTGGCGTGGAGCGGTGTGATCCTGGTAGTGGGAATGTTCTATGTCCACCAGCTTTCCTTCGGAAAGACCATTTTGAACCTGGCGCTGTCGGTGGTGGGCATCCTGGTGATCCTGTTCTTGATCCTGCTGGCCTACAGCCTGGTGCAGCAGATTTACACCTTCGTGTTTACGATCTACAACGAGATCGTGTTCCGCATTTAGGGAGGGAAGAAGCATGAGCAACAAGAAAAACCGCTTCCGTCCCGCTGCCCGGATCCTCTGCCTGGCGCTTACCTGTGTGATGCTCTCCGGTCTGGTTGCCGGATGCGGCAACACCCGGCTGCCCACGCCGGACCGGCCCACAAATATTGTGCTGGAAGGCTCGCCCACGGCTGCCTCCGACACCGATGAACTGGTGAAGATCTCCGAGAATGACGCGTTCATCCTCTACGCCAACCTCCACGACGGCACCGCGGCCGTGGAGGACAAGACCCAGGGCAAAACCTGGTATACGAACCCCGAGGACCGCCGGCAGGACGGCCTTGCCAGCGGCTTCAACAAGGACGCGCTGCTTTCCGCCATCACGGTGGTCTATACCACGGATCAGAGCGTGGAAATGACCTGCGGCGCGTATATGAATTGCGTCAGCAAGGACGGATTATCCTACTATCTGCTTGCAGACGGCTCCGTGGTGTTCATTTTCAACTTCCCCAAGGAGCAGTTCTACATCCCCGTACGCTACGCCATTGCGGAAGACCACTTCAGCGCGTCGATTCTGACCAATTACATCTATGAGTACGGCACGAACACCGTCAAGACCGTGGATCTGCTGCCTTTCTTCGGCGCGGGTTCCAGCCAGGACGACGGCTTCCTGTTCGTTCCCGACGGCAGCGGCGCGTTGATCAACTTCAACAACAACCGCCTGACCGCCAACACCTACAGCAAACCGGTTTACGGCTTTGACAGCGGCACCACCGATAAGGTTTTCGGCGGCAAGGCATCCAGCGCCTACTTCACCGTGTCCGAGAACCAGTACATGCCGGTTTTCGGCGTAAGCTGCAACGAGGACGGCTTCCTGGCGGTGATCTCCCAGGGCGCGCCCAGAGCCTCGATCAAAGCCAACGTGGCCTACAAGTACACCCTGTACAATACGGTCTGGAGCGTTTACAACTACCGCACCATCGGCACCGTCCGCCAGACCCAGAAGGACGGCTCCGACCTGGCGGTCAGCATTACGGAGAAGAATCTGGAGCTTTGGTCGGACTACGAGGTGTGCTACTACTTCCTGGAACAGGGCAAAAACGGCATTGCCGACATGGCGCAGACCTACCGGAACTATCTGATCGGCAACGGCGGACTGGAGTGCCGTGTGACCGAAAGCGAACAGATCCCGCTGTACCTGGATCTGTACGGCTTCCTGGAAAAGACCAAGTCCATCCTGGGAATTCCCGCGGACATCAAGATCGCCATGACCACCGTGGAGGATGTGAATGGCATTCTGGATTCCCTGGAGGGTTCCGGGATCACGGATGTGGTGGTGAAGTACAACTTCTGGGCAAAGGACAGCTTCTACGGCAAAATCCCCATCTACGCCAAGGTGGACCGGAAGGTTGGTTCCGCGGCGGAAATGCAGAAATTGCAGCAGCGGCTCCTAAACAACGGCGGCAGGCTGTATCTGAGCGCGGATCTGCTGAATGTCTACAAGACGGGCAGGGGAGTGAGCCAGTACGATGATGTGCTGCAATCCGTTGCCAATACCGCACAGCGGCAGTACAAGTTCTGCCTGGATTCGGCTATGACGGACACCCGCTACGATGCCTGGTACCTGCTGCGTCCCAGCGCCATGTCCGAGTTCCTGGGAAAATTTGTGACAAACATGACCGCCGGCGGCTATACCGACCTGTCCTTTGACAGCGTGGGGCAGATGCTCTACTCCGAGCTTTCCTCCAACGGTACCGGCAGAAACCAGGTCATGGAGATCCTGAAGCAGTCGATTGCCTCCGCGAAGGACAGCACCTCCGGCATCCTGCTCACCGGCGCCAACGACTATGTGGCGTCCTACGCCACCCATCTGCTGGATACGGCGTCCAAATCCAGCGGCTATGACCTGGAGGACGCGTCTGTGCCCTTCTACCAGATGGTCTACCACGGCTACATTTCCTATTCCCTGGGCGCTTCCAATCTGAGCAGCAATCCCGGGAATCACACGCTGACCTGCATGGAATTCGGCGCTTATCCCATGTTCTCCCTGACGGCGGAAAATACGGACGAGCTGATCGGCTCCAGACTGGACAACCTGTATTCCGCCGATGCGGGCAACTGGCTGGGCTTTATCGCGGAGCAGTACCGGCAGATCAACGAGGTGCTGTCCGGGGTGCAGACTTCCACCATCGTGTCCTACGACATTCTGAAGGAGGATGTGCGGAAGGTTACCTATTCCAACGGCACGGAGATCTATGTGAATTACGCCCAGAGCGATGTGACCGTGGACGGAATCCGGATTCCCGCCAAGGGTTATGCCGCCGTCGTGGGCGGAAATCTGATTGCCTGCGATGTGGCTGCGGGCGACCGGTAAAGGAGGAAGTGTGATGCGTTCTGAAAACAAAACAAAAAGAGCGAAGAAATCTTCCGGCTTGATCCGTAAGCAGCAGAGATCCGGCTATCTGTTCGTGTTCCCGTGGATCATCGGCTTTGTGATCTTTTTCCTGAAGCCCCTGTTCGAGTCCTTCTGGTATTCCTTCAACGATGTGACCATGGGCACCAACGGTCTGGAAAACTCCTTTGTAGGCCTTGCCAACTATCAATACCTGCTGCTGCAGGACAGCTCCTTCCTGACAAACCTGTGGACTGTGACCGGCGCCATGATCCAGCAGGTGCTGATCTGCACGGTGCTTTCCCTGTTTATCGCGGTGGTTCTGGTTCAGAAATTCCGGGGCAGAACCATCTACCGGGCGATTCTGTTCCTGCCCATCATCATGACCAGCGGCGTGGTATTTTCCATGGTGGGCAGTGTGGTTGGCTCCGCCGGGCTGAGCGGCACCGGCAACGCCTATCTGTATTCCTCCTCCTCCATCACCAACCTGATGATCCAGGGCGGTGTGAGCAGGGAGATTGTGAATACTCTGGCGCGGTTCATCGACAGCATTTTTGCCATGATCCCCAACTGCGGCGTTCCCATCCTGCTGTACATCTCCGGCCTGCAGAAGATTCCAGACAGCTATTACGAGGCCGCCCGTATTGAGGGCGCCAACGGCTGGGAGATCTTCTGGAAGATCACCATTCCGAAGATCGCGCCGGTGATATTCCTGAACATCGTCTATATCATCGTGGATGCCACCACATCCTACGGCGGAACCTCCGGCGGCAATGTGATGATGGCTGCCATTGAGACCATGGGCTTCGGCAAGACCATGAAGTTCGGCATGAGCTCCGCCATGGCCTGGATGTATTTCGCCGTGACGGCGCTGTTCCTGCTGCTGGCCTACCTGATCCTGGGCAAGCGGGCAAACAGCATCGAAAAGTAAGAGGAGGGGAGCGCAATGAAAAAAATCAAAGCATGGCTGACATCCAAAAGACCTCCCCAAATCGCGGTGTCCATCCTTCGACACCTGTTCATGATCGGCGTGAGCTATGTGGTGCTCTATCCGCTGATGTATATGGTCAGCAACGCCTTCAAGCCGGTTTCCCAGTTCTATGATCCCTCCATCGTCTGGATCCCCAAGAGCCTGACACTGGAGAACTTCTACATTGTCAGCCTGGTCATTGACATCTGGAATGTGCTGAAGAACACGCTGATCATCGAGATCCTGCCTGCCTTCATTTCCTCCGGGATCTGTATGATGGTGGGCTACGGTCTGGCAAGATTTGACTTCCCCGGCAAAAAGATCGTGCTGGGCGGTCTGATCCTGACGATCATTGTGCCCCAGCAGACCATTGCGACCAGCCTGTATTCCAGCTTCCGCTACTTCGATTTCCTGGGGATCCTGTCCGCGCTTCATCAGGTAATTCCGGCAATCGGGCCTATCAACCTGATCGGAACACCCTGGGTGACCATCCTGCCCTCGATCCTTGGCGTTGGACTGAAAAGCGGTATTTTCATCTTCATCTATATGCAGTTTTTCAACGGACTGCCCAAGGAGCTGCAGGAAGCTGCCGCTATTGACGGCTGCGGCACCTTCCGTACCTTCCTGAAGATCATTGTTCCCACCGCCAAGAACATCAACATCGCGGTTCTGCTGCTGGCCATCGTCTGGAACTGGAACGACTACTATACGCCCTCCATGTTCATCAGGACGAAGGATACCATTGCCACCGCCATGGCGGCTTTCCAGAGGAACCTGGAGAACCTGCACAATATGGGTCTGGGAATCGGCAGCATCCAGACGGCACAGACCCAGGTCCAGGCGGCCTGCCTGATCGCCATCGTCCCGCTCGTCGTACTTTATATCTTCCTGCAGAAGCGATTCTCGGAAGGTATTGAGAACTCCGGTCTTACCGGCATTTAATTAAGGAGGAGAAAAACAATGAAACAAATCATCAAGTCTACCGTCGCCCTTCTTTTGGTTGCTGTGATGTGCTTCGGTCTGGTTGCCTGCGGCAACGATCCTGTGGAAGACCCGAATCAGAACCAAAACCAGATCCCCGGTCCCATTGACATTCCCACAAACCCCCAGGAGACGGTTCCCACCATGCCCCAGAGCGGCAGCTTCCTGGACAATGTGGAGGGTCTGCCCGCCACCCTGGACAACCCCAACATCAGCATTGTTTACTGGTACAACGAAAAGCAGTACCAGTACGACACCTCCAAGAAAGCCGACGTGTATGATCCCATTCTGGAAGCCATTCCCTACTTTGAGGAGAAGTACGGCGGAGAGGTCAATGTGATCTACGCGGATTGGAACAATATGCTGTCCACCGTGATCTCCCTGCAGCAGTCCAACGAGGCTCCCGACCTGTTTGAGATCTACGACGAGACGCTGTACAACGTGATTCTCTCCGGTGTCGCCATGGACATCAGCGACTATGTCACCGAAAAGGACATGGGCTACTATGACATCCGCCAGGATACCTTCCAGTGGGAAGGCCGCACCTACGGCATTCCTCTGAAGCCCTATACCATGTACATCATGTTCAACCGGGATCTGTTTACGCTGGAAGGACTGAAGGCTCCCGACGAGATGTTCCGGGACGGCGAGTGGAACTGGGCCACCTTCCGGGATGTCTGCAAAAAGCTGACCAAGACCGTGGACGGGGAAGTGACCCAGTTGGCATTCGGAAGCTGGGAAGAAGATATCCTCCGCTTTATGTATGCCAACAACGGCACCCTGCTGAATGTGGATACCGCCACCGGCACTGTCACCTCCAACCTGGGCAGCCCCAACACCCAGGCTACCCTGGATTACCTGAAGGATCTGATGGGCTGCTTCGTCTTCGGCAACGATATGTTCGGCTGGTTTGACAACGGCAACCTGGCTATGATCCGCGGCAAGGAATTCCCTGTGGAGCTGCCTTTCGATGTGGGCATGGTTCCGTTCCCTGTGGGCGACAATTTTGACGGCAAGGCGCTGGCTGTGTATCCCCAGGGCATGGCGGTTCCCAACGGTGCCCAGAACCCCGAGGGCGCTGTGGCATTCATGCGTATCGTCAACGAACTGCAGCAGGTTGTGGGCAACCAGAAGGAAGCATCCCGTATCGGTCAGGAAAACTACGATATGATCTACGCGGAAGATGTGAAGCTGGTCTACAACTACGACAAGGGTCTCAATGACATTGGCACCATTCTGGCAACCATCGTGAACTACCTGAACGACGGCGTTCCCGCGGCTACCATCAATGCCAACCTGGAGAGCCAGATCAACTCTGAAATTGAGCTGAGATACGGTAAGTAAAGCCAATTCGAACATAAGAGAGGCATACCATGGAACGAGGCATCTATTTTGACGGATGGCACCACAACAATCACTGTTACCATCCGACTCTGCCATACCGCAATATGCAGATGGTAGAGGATTTGGAAAAATACAAAGCCACGATCCTCGTTTGGTCCGTTATGGGAGGGGGATCCATCTCCCTCCCTTATCTGGAGAACGAGGCGTTTGGCGAAGTGGATCCGAAGCTGCGGTTTTACGGATTCATGAACGATTCCGAGTTTATCGCGGAGTGCAATAAGCGCGGGATCAAGACCATGGGCATCGTCTTTGAGGTACAGGGCTGGGAATTCCCTGTCGAAGTATCCGAGGACGGCAAGCATATCAAGCAGTTCAACGTGATCCGGGAGGGAAATCCCACGGATTACTATGGACTCAACGAGTTTTCCAACGGAAAATTTGACGGCTTGTTCCGTACAAGCCTGAAAGACTACTATCCCAACGGCATCATTAACAGCGACGGGGAAGTGGTTACGAACCTGCAGGAAGAAGTTGCGGCAAGAACCTGGCGGGGAGAGCCTGTCCACGCGGGCTGGGTCGAAGTGGTGAACCACTCCAAGACCTGCTACCAGACCTGCCGGAACAACCCGGTCTGGCGGGATTACCTGAAGAAGATCATGGCGCTGCAAATCGATGCGGGTGTGGCGGGGATCCAGTTGGATGAGGCGGAGCTTCCCATCACCTCCATGGGTGCCGGCGGTTGCTTCTGCAAGGACTGCAAAAAGCAGTTCCGGGAATACCTGAAGGAGAGAAGAAAGGCGCACACCCTGAATGAATCGCTGTATGCGGGTATCGATCTGGAGACCTTTGACTACCAGCAGTATGTTCTGGACGGGGGATATGACCACCCCAACGATTCTCCGCTGATGCGGGATTACTACGAGTTCCAGATGCGGGCGGTGAAGAAGCACTTCACCGAGCTGGTGGATTTCGCCCGGGACTACGCGCGCCGTACCCAGAACCGGGAAATCTGGCTCTCCGGCAACTTCTTTACCTGTATGCCCGTGTATTATCCCTTTGAGAACACGGTGGATGTGGTAATCACCGAAATGGATCACACACTGTTCCGCCAGCCCCACTGGTACCGCTATATCAGCGGATTCTCCAACACCAAGCCGGTTGTTGTTGCGGAGAACCCCTACGGCGGCATCGTCCCCCAGTTGGTGGAGCAGTTGAATAGAGGAAAAGGGTACGATCTGTACCGGTTGCTTCAGTTGGAGGCCAGTGTCTACGGCTGCAACATGAGCGTGCCCTACGGCGGCTGGATGGGCAACACCATCAAGACCGGCTTCTGGCCGCCCAGGGATGTGACGGAGCAGATTCAGACCTTCCTGGCTGACCATGACGAGCTGTACAGCAAGGAATCCGGCGCAAAGATCCTGGTTCCTTACTCCTTCCCCAGCTACTACTGGAGAGAGGTCACCAAGAAGGGCGGCGGCGACCAGTTCACCGATGTGAACAGCAGCATCCTGTACTACACCAGCCTGGATCAGGAGAGCGAAGACGCTTCCAGACTGCCGTTCTGGGATGTTTCCAAGTACTTAAGCGAGCAGCAGGTGATCTACGATGTGCGGATGTTCGGTGACGATGACCTGCGCCCCGATCCTGTCAGCGCGGAAGACTGGAAGCAGTATGAGCTGATCATCCTGCCGGAGTGCGACTATCTCACCGATAACCAGTGCCGGGAGCTGGAAAGGTATGTCCTTGCCGGCGGCAAGCTGATGCTCTTTGGGCGTACAGCCGAAAATCATCCCGGTTGGGCAGAAAAGATGGCGGCATATCCCGGCGTGACCCTGGTTTCCAATCCCGATTCCCGCAGGGAAGCCATGAAAATGTTTGACATGGCGTTTGCGCCCATCAACGCCGGGATCGCCCAGGCGGTTCTTCACGGGAAGAACCCCGGGGATCTGCGGAATGTGGGCATCCACTTCCACAAAAACGGGGAAAAGTCCAGCATTCATCTGCTGAACTACCAGTACAACGCCGCTTCCGACCGGGTGGAGACCATCCCCGGACTGGTGGTGGAAGCCCGTGTGGAGGAAGATGTCACAGGAGCTGTGGTTTATGACCTGGACAGCCGTGTCCTGGACGCGGAGGTGCGGGTTCGCGACGGAAAGCTGACCGTGAAGCTGGATCTTCCCATCTACGCGGTCATCGAGCTGAAAAAATAAGAAAGGTTGAGGTTTGCTATGGAATACAACAAACTGGTCGACGGCGAGCCGTTGAGCAAAGACAAGTTTGCGGTACCCAGCAAAGAGTTCGGCATTCTCCCGTTCTGGTTCTGGAACGGCGAAATGAGCTATGAGGAGATCGAGTATCAGCTTAAGGAATTCAAGGCCAAGGGCTGCCCTGGTATCTATATTCATGCCCGTTTCGGTGTCCGGGAGGAGCTGGGCTATATGAACGAGGGCTGGCTGGACCGCTGCAAATTCACCATTGAGAAGGCAAAGGAGCTGGGTCTGCAGACCTGGATTTATGACGAATACAACTGGCCCAGCGGCACCTGCGGTCAGACCATCATGAAGGATCATCCCGAGCTGACCAATGTCTACCTGGAGCTGGTCGAGACCGACCTGCCCGGTCAATACTTTATGTTTATGGAGGGCACCGACTCCCGCTATAACGATTTGGAGCAGTCCGAGCCCATCTATGCCTGTGCCATCAAGCACGAGGACATGAAAAACGGCAACTATGAGGTCGTGGATCTGATGCCCAGCCTGTCCTTTGACAAGGTCATCACCTGGGAAGCGCCCAAGGGCCCCTGGAAGCTGTTCTACTTCATCGAGCGCAAAAGCTCCTGGTACTCCGATGTGCTGAATCCCGAGACCACCAGGCTGTTTTTGGATTACACCCACGACAAGTACAAGCAGTATCTGGGGCAGAAGGACTTCGCGGAGGTGAAGGGCTTCTTTACCGACGAGCCCGCCATGCACTATTTTGAGACCGGCCGCGACAACTTCTGCATTCCCTGGACTTCCCAGATGTTCAAGATCTTCCGGGAGCGGAACGGATACGATCTGCGGAAAAACCTGCCGAAGCTGTTCTTTGACTGCGGCGGTGACACCGAGCAGGTGCGCTTTGACTTCTGGAGCACGCTGACCGAGCAGTACAACAAGGCCTATTTTGCCCAGATCCATGACTGGTGCAGGGAAAATGATGTGGTATTCACCGGACATTTGCTGTACGAGGAATCCATGCGCCTCCATGGCCGTGTGGACGGCAACCTGTTCAAGCATCTGGCGCAGTTTGACATGACCGGCATTGACCATCTGTATCCCAGAATCGGCACCCGGGAGATGGAAAACGAGCACGTCGCGCTGAAGATCGCGTCCTCTGCCGCCCATCAGAACGGTTCCGTCCGTCTGGGCAGTGAGTCCATGGGCGGCTCCTACTGGGACTGCACCATGGAGCGTATGAAGTGGATTGCCGACTGGGAGTATGTGCTGGGTGTCAACCAGTTTATACCCCATGGCCTGCACTACTCCGTGGAAGGAGAGCGCAAGCGTGACTGGCCGCCTTCCATGTTCTACCAGTTCACCTGGTGGGAGCAGTACGGTCAGTTCAACGACTACATGACCCGCATGGGCTATATGCTCTCCGGCGGCGACCATGTGGCGAAGGTTGCCATGCTGTACCCCCTGAACTCCATCTGGGCCAATTATGTGCCCAACAAGCGGGACAAGATCGGCGACACCATCGAAAACGACTTTGCCACCATCACGGACAGACTGCTCCGGCTGCACATCGACTTCGACTATCTGGACGAGGATGTGCTGGCGGACCAGTGTACCATTGAGGACGGCAAGCTGTGCATCCGGGGAGAGAAGTACGAGATGCTGATGCTGCCTCCCTGCACCCATATCAAGGCAAAGACCCTGGCAAAGATCGAGGAATTTGTGGCTGCCGGCGGTAAGCTGGGCGGCGACGCGCTGCTGCCCTACAAGTCCATTGAGGGTGATGCCGGGGATATGAACCGGCGCGTTGAGGCGCTGTTCGGCATCAACCCCACCGAACTGCGCAGCCGGTTCCTGGCATCCTCCGATACCACCCAGACCCTCACAGAGCGGAATGTGGGCAAGGGCAAGGTGGTGTTTGTCAGCGGTCTGGGCTTTAAGGCCAACCGTGACGAGCAGGCGATGATGGATATGCTGGATAAGACCATCCGCGCCTGCGTCACGCCCGAGATCGAGATCGACAGCGACGAGGTGTTCTACCTGCACCGGGTGAAGGACGGCAAGGATGTATTCTTCCTGACCAACCCGGTGGAAACTCCCGCGGATATCACCATTGCCTGGCAGGGTGAGCATACCCCCGAGCTGTGGAACCTGGAAAACGGCGAGATCCGCACCGTCACCGTTTACGAGCATAAAGACGGCAAAACGCTGGTCAAGACCAATCTGGAGCCTTACGGTTCTGCCCTGTATTCCTTTGCGGAGGAGACGCAGACCGTTCATGTGGAGTCTGCGGAGGTGGAGGTCGAGACTGTCCACGCAGACCAGGAGGGTAAGGTGTCCATCCAGGCGGCAGGACGTGTGGATCACGAAAGCGAACTCACCGTGGTTTCCCGGTGCGGAAAGAAGACCGTGAAGGTGCCCGCCGGACAGTGCCTGGCACCCATCGTGCTGGATGGGGAATTTGACTTCGCCATCAACAAGCCCAACTCCCTGAACACCGACGCGTGGAAGATGACCTATGCGGCGGCAGGGGAGGATGTGGAAGCCATCACCACCGGCAAGGCGGACATGACCGGCTGGTTCCCCATGCATATGGGTGCCTGGGAGCTGCAGCTTCCCATGGAGCGGGATGACAAGACCTATCCCGTGGATCTGTGGTATGTGACCAAGGTGGAAGCCCGGTGCGTCCCCGGGGATCTCCGACTGATGATCGACGGGTTCAAGGGCGCCGGCTACAAGCTGTTCGTCAATGGTCAGGAAGTGACCGAGACCCCTGTCCGCAGCTATCTGGACGCGGAGATGAAGGAAGTGCCTCTGGCGCGCTACTTCACCGTGGGCACCAACACCATCGCCGTCCGCCTGACTGTCACCAAAAAGAGCGACGGCATGATTGACCTGCTGAAGATCATTGGTACCTTCGCTGTGGAGCGGCAGAACGGCGTGGATACCATCGTTCCCATGGTCACCACCATGACCCTGGGCGACTGGGTCGGCAAGAAGCTGCCTTACTACTCCGGCACCGGATTCTACACCACCAAGGTGAATCTGACCGCCCAGCAGCTTTCCAAGAAGCTGATGCTGAAGTGCGACATCGGCAAGGATGTGCTGCTGGTGAAGGTCAACGGCAGGGATGTGAAGACCTGCCTGTGGAAGCCCTACGTGGCGGACATCAGCGAATTTGTCCATGAGGGTGAGAATGAGATCACCCTGGGTGTTGTCAACACGCTGATGAACCTGCTGGAGTCCAGCCATACGCCCTCCGGTCTGTTTGAGGCATCCATTGTGCCCTACGACCGCTACGAGCTGACTGTATAATCTTGCCCGGAGGGGATCGCCCGTTTTCTCTAAGCCTGGGCGGTTCCCCCTGAAACCCTGCAATGGAGGTGCCCAAATGGCAACAAAAAAGATTCTGATTGATACCGACATCGGCGGGGATGTGGATGACGCGCTGGCCCTTGCCATGGCGCTGAACACCCCGGATATCGAGATTGTCGGTATCACCAACGTATACCTTGCCAACGCGTGGCGGGCCGGCGTGACCAAGCAATTGCTGAAGGTCTATGGCCGTGAAGACATTCCCGTCTGCACCGGCGCGGAAAAACCCCTGATTGGCTGGTGGGATGAATCCCGCATACCCGACAGCTCTCCCAACTACGGCGAGTATCATGGGGAAAACCTGCCCCATGCCTGCGATTTTATCATCCGGATGGCAGAACAGGTGGACGGCCTGACCATTGTTGCCATCGGCCCCCTGACCAATGTGGGTCTGGCACTTGCCAAGGCTCCCCACATTGCCAAGCGCATCCGGATCCTGATGATGGGCGGACAGATCAACAAGGCGCATCCCGAATGGAACATCGTCTGCGACCCCGAGGCCGCCCGCATCGTGTTTGAGAGCGGCGCAGAGATCACCATGGTGGGTCTGGATGTGACCAACCGTACCCAGTTGACCCGGGAAGAAGTGGACTATGTGAAAGCCGGCGGCAATGTCCGCAGCGATACGCTGGGCGAAATGATGGAAATTTTCATCCGGAACTTTGGCTTCCTGCCCATTCTCCATGATCCCGCGGCCATGAGCCTGCTGATCTGGGACGATCTATTCACCCTGGAGAAGAAGAAGGTTCTGATCGAGACCGGCGGACAGTTTACCAGAGGTCTGACCATCGACTGCGACTGGGGAGAGGGCAACGAGGTCCTGGTTGCCACCGATGTGAAGGTGGATGAGTTCAAACGCCGTGTATTTGAGCTGTTGAGAAAGTAACGATGGGAAGGAAACTGACTTTGATCGGCGGCGGCAGTGTCCGAACCTACTATTTCATCGAATCCCTGATGAAATTCTATCAGGAAATGGACATTGGGGAAGTGGCCGTCATGGATAACGACGGGGAAAAGCTGCGCTATTTCGGCGGAATCGCCAAATATCTTGCGGAGAAAGAGAAAAGCGGACTGAATGTGACACTGACCACCGATGCCCGGGAAGCGCTGCGGGATGCGGACTATGTGGTGACCACCGTCCGTGTGGGTCAGGACAAGGCCAGAACCGTGGATGAGCGAACCGCCCTGAATCTGGGTGTGATCGGTCAGGAAACCACCGGCGCGGGCGGCTTCTCCTACGCCATCCGCACCATTCCCACCATGATCGGCTACATGGAGCTGATCCGTGAGGTTGCCAAACCCGACGCGCCGGTTTTCAATTTCACCAACCCCTCCGGGCTGGTGACCCAGGCGCTGTACGACGCGGGCTTTGACAATATCATCGGCATCTGCGACAACGCCACCGGCATCAAGATCGATGTGGCAAACGCGCTGCAGGTGAATGCCAGCGACCTGATGGTGAAGGTCTATGGCCTGAACCACCTGTCCTGGGCAAACCGGGTGGAGATCAACGGCGTGGATATTCTGCCCCGGCTCATGGAAAACGACAGCTTTGTCCAGAGCTTCCACCAGTTTGCCTACTTCAACCGGGATCTGGTGCGCCGGCTGGGAGAGATCCCCAACGGCTACCTGTATTACTTCTACCACCGGGAACGGGCGCTGAAGAATCTGCTGGCCGCGCCGGAATCCCGGGGAGAGTTTATCCTGCGGAACAACGCGGAGATGATGGAGGAGCTGCGCAGGCACGACATTCAAACCGAACCCCAGGTCTGCCTGGATGTTTACCGGGACTATATGCACCGCCGGGAAGGCAGTTATATGCAAATCGAGCTGGGTGGGGAAGGTGTCCATGTGCCGCCCATTGATGTGGAATCCCTGGGAATCCGGGAGCTGCTGGGCAACAAGCCCGTCACCGAGATCTACGAGGGCTATGCCGGGGTGGTGTTCAACTACATTGACAGCGTGAAGAACAACAAGGGCATCGATCTGGCGGTCAGCGTTCCCAACAAGGGCGCGATCCCCGGCATGGCGGAGGATGATGTGGTGGAGATCACCTGCACCATTGACCGCCGCGGTGCTGTGCCCATGAAGTTCACGGAGGAAGAAGTCAAGCCCTCCAACCTGGCATTGATGAAGACCATCAAGCGCTATGAGAAGCTGACGGTGGAGGCCGTTCGCACCAAGTCCAGGGCAGCCGCCATCGAAGCGCTGACCATTCATCCTCTGGTGCAGGACTATGACCTGGCAGTGAAGCTGGTTGACAGCTACTGCAAGGCCAACGAGCCCTGGATCGGCAAGTGGAGCTGAGACCATGGAACGGATTCTTTGCATCGCGGAATGCTGCTGCGACATGATTTTTGCGGGGTTGCCCCGGATTCCCGGCCTGGGAGAAGAGGTCTACGGCGACAGCTTTGTCATGAAACCCGGCGGCGGTGCCAATACCCCCATGAACCTGGGCAGAATGGGCGTACCTACCACGTTCCTGACCCGGATCGGAGACGACGACATGGGCAGGATGATCCTGGGCGCGCTGTCGGATGCCGGCGTGGAAGTGAAAGGACAGCTTTTAAGGCCGGGAAGCCGGACAGCCGTTTCCGCGGTCTTAAGCACCAGGGAGGATCGGTGCTTCGCATCCTTCGGCGGCTGCGGGGACACACACTTCGATCCTGGAGATCTGGAAGCGGAGATCCGGCGGTCGGATGTTGTCCATACCTACCTGGGCTACTGCTTCCAATACCCCATACCGGAGCTTTGCGAAAAATACGGGAAGCGGCTGAGCCTGGACACCTCCTGGTGCGATACGGAAAACCCCCAACGGGCCAGGGAGATCCTTTTCAGATGCGACTATCTGAAGGTCAACGAGGTGGAAGCCATGCGGCTTACCCGCTGCGGTGACGCGGAGCAGGCCCTTTCCGCCCTGGCTGCCCTGGTCAAAAAAGCGGCGGTGGTCACTCTGGGCAGCAAAGGCTCCATGGGTATGCCGGGTCGGGAGAAAACCGGGGGAGAGATCCTGCGGATCCCCTGCGTCTCCTGCGGGGATTTCCGGGACGCCTGCGGCGCCGGTGACTGCTATTCCGCCGGGATGCTTTTCGGCATTTCCGCCGGGAAAAACCTGGAAAACTGTATGATTTCCGGCGCGCACCTTGCCGGTCAGTCCGTGACCTGGTACGGCGGCAATGACGGTACATTAAATTGTACAAAAATCATGGATGCTTTTCGGTCATAACGGAAAAAAAGAGGAAACCAGTTGCAAAGACTGGGATTCTGTGGTAAAATCTGACTTGAGTAAAGGTTTACTCACAAACATTATTTGAAAGGGAGAAAAGAAATGAAGAAGATTCTTGCATTGGTGCTGGCGCTGGCTATGGTTCTCGCCATGGCGGCCTGTACCCCTAAGACCCCCGACGAAACCACGCCTAAGGGCACCGAGCCTCAGGGCACCGAGCCTCAGGGCACCGAACCGAAGAACACCGATCCGCAGGATGTACACACCGGCGTGTGGAACGCTGTGGAAGAGCTGCGCACCGAGGAAGATGAGAACAGCGTTTGGCAGTACTTCTTCCTGGATCCCACCGACGGCTCCTACAACCCCATGATGGCTTACATCGACCATACTCCCGAAGGCGTGAACTGCGCCGGTTGGTATCCCTGGGAAGGCTCCTGGGTGGGTGCCGACATCAACCAGGATGTTGCCGATTACCTGGAACTGAACTGCGAAGGCGCTGATGGCATGGCTGCTGTCCTGGGCTTCAAGGCTCCCGAGGATGGCGTTTACACCGTGACCGGCGCGGTTTACAATCCCTGGAATCAGACCGCGGATCTGTTTACCGTGGCAAAGGAAGACGGCACCGTGGTCACCACCGAGGACATCACTGTCCTGACCGAGGTCAACGGCTACCTGACTCCCACCGAGGTTACCCTGAAGGCGGGCGAGCTTCTGTACTTCTACTGTCTGTCCACCAGCGACTGGGTCAGCTCCTACTCCAACATCACCGTCTATCTGAACAACACCGATCCTTCCGTCCTTGTGAAGCCCGAGGTGGTAATTCCCGAGCCTGTGGTGGAGGAGCTTCCTCAGGTTGAGGGCGCCGCGTACTCCGCTACCGGCGATTTCACCGGCGAGACCGCTGACGGCACCTGGGTTTACGCCATCACCGAGGATGGCGTGACCTTCACCCTCCAGGCAATGTACATCGAGCGTGAATGGGACGATGATCCCGAACCCGACGCCATGGAGTGGTACATGAGCGAAGAAGACTATGTGGGCATCGGTATCAACTGCGATGTGGAAGGCTACCTGGAAGCCAACGTCAGCAACAGCTTTGACAACGGCGGCAGCGCTGCCGCTCTGGGCTTCAAGGCTCCCGAGGACGGCAAGTACCTGATCACCGTGTTCACCCAGAACAAGTGGAACCAGAACGGCGACCATGTGTCTGTTTCCCTGAACGGCGAGGAAATCGATACCGTTGACTTCGTGGAAGAGGTCGTGGAGAAGACCATCGAGGTGGAGCTGAAGGCTGGCGAGGTCGTTTACTTCTACGGCGTTTCCAACGGCGACTGGGTCTCCACTTACCTGGCAGTGTTCGTAACTGCGGCTTAATTCCGATATATTACCCTGTACGTTCACGCGGAGTAAGCTTCTGAGCGAAAGCCCGATGGTTCCGGCTTTCTGAAATCATTGGCGTGGGAGGTTGGAAGGCAAAAAGTTTCTTTGCTTTTCAACCTCCCTTTGTCAATCTTCCGGTACGAAACCGAGGGATTGACAAGGGAATCACGCATCCTTTTGGGTAGAAATGGAGATGCCTATGGAAAAATTCCGAATGCAGGAACAGCGGTTTTCCGCCCTCCGGGAAATGCTGGAGTTTGGCGTGTATCACGTTGTTTCCAATTTGAAGATCGAGGGCTATACTTCGCCGGAGCCGCTGTCCTTTGATGAGCGGTTTTCGGGGGAATACCGGGTCTGGACACCCGGGGAGCACTGGGGCGACCTGTTTGACTGTGGCTGGTTCCACTTCACGGGGGAAATTCCCCCGGATCACCGGGATCGTCACCTGGCGGTCTTGGTGGATCTGTCCGCGGAAGGTCTGATCGTGGACGCTGACGGAAACGCCGTCCAGGGCATAACCAGCGCCACCTCCAGAAATGAGTTCCCTCTGGGACTGTGGGGCAAGAGAACCATCGAGCTGAAAGACTGCCTAAACGCCCAGGGCAGGATCGATTTCTGGGGCGACTTCACCTGCATGGATGTGGAGGGACAGTACAAAAACAACGGCCGGATCAAAGAGGCCTGCCTTGCCTGGATCGATGACGATGCGAGAGACTGCTTCTATGACTGGGTGGTCTGCCAGAGCCTGTTTGTGGGTCTTTGCGAAAACGGTGATCCCTACGGCGGGGAAGTCGGGGAGATCCTGGAACGGGCTGCTGCCGCGCTGCAGGATGGTGCGCGTTTAGAGGCGGCTTCGGATGCCGCGGGCGGGGATACGGAAGCGCTGATGATGGGCCGCCACGCCTATGGCAGGCAGGAGGAGACCGGGTTTGACAAGGCCGGGGAGCGAATCTCCGTCTGGCCCGACCCGGAGACCGAGCCCACCCGCAAGACCCAGCGGATCCTCAGCCGGGACGCGGTGGTAGCGGCCCGGGAAATTCTGAAAGAGATTTTGAGCCGTCCCAATGACGGCTCCACCATGCGCTATTCCTCCGTGGGTCATTCCCACCTGGATTTGCTTTTCCTGTGGCCCCAGCGGGAGACACCCCGGAAATGCGCCAGAACCATGTCCACCGTCATGAAGATGATGGAACGGTTCCCGGAATACAAGTTTACATTGAGCCAGGCACCTGTTTACATCTGGCTCAAGGCGCAATACCCGGCGCTTTACGAGAAAATGGTGCAGCGGATCCGGGAAAAGCGGCTGGAGGTGGTAGGAGCCCTGTATGTGGAGTGCGATACCAACCTGCCGGGCGGAGAATCCCTGGTTCGCCAGCTTCTTTACGGCAAGCGCTTTTTCCAAAAGGAATTCGCTCTGGATATGCAGGTCGGCTTCCTGCCGGATGTGTTTGGCTACTCTGCGGCACTGCCCCAGTTGTTTGTGAAAGCGGAAGTGCCCTATTTCACCACGAACAAGCTGTCCATGAACGATACCAACCGTTTCCCCAGATATACATTCTGGTGGTACGGTCTGGACGGAACCAAAATATTGACCCATATGCTGCCGGAGAACAGCTACACCAGCGCTTCCGTGCCCCAGATGGCTATTTACGGAGAGTACCACTATACCGACAAGGATCTCTGTCCCCAGGGGCTGCAGCTTTACGGCCTGGGAGACGGCGGCGGTGGCCCGGGGTACGAGCATATGGAGCGCCGCAGACGCTCCAGGGACTTAAAGGGCACGCCGCCCCTGGAAGACGAGTTTGTGGTGGATTTCTTCAGGCGCATTGAAAAGGACAGCGGCAAATACCGCTCCTGGCACGGCGAGCTTTATTTTGAGCGCCACCAGGGCACCTACACCTCCATGGCAAAGCAGAAGAAATGGAACCGAACGCTGGAAAAGGATCTGCACCTGCTGGAATGGCTAGCCTCCATCCTTCACGGTGAAGACGGCTATGAGTATCCATCCGAATGGCTGGAAAAGGCATGGCAGGATGTGATGCTCTATCAGTTCCACGACTGCCTGCCCGGTTCTGCCATCGACCTTGTCTATGCCGAGACCCAGGCGCGGTATCAGAAGCTGCACGACGAAGCCCGGGGGCAGATTGAAGAATGCAAACGGCGGATCGCCCGGAAGCTGGGCGCGTCCGGCATGGCCGCGCCTGTGCTGGTGCTGAATCCTTCCTCCTTTGACCGGGAAGAACGGATTGCCCGGGATGGATTGGAGATGCGCCTGCGCGTGGACGCATACGGTGCCAAAGTCGTGGATTTCGCGCTTGCGGCACCCGCCGGAGATACCCTGCGGGACGGCGGGGAGCTTCTGCTGGAAAACCGGCGGATCCGCGTGGCGTTTCATCCCGACGGCACGGTGTATTCCGTTTATGACAAGGCGCTGGATGTGGAGCGGATTCCCCGGGGCAAGCTGGGGAATGTGATCCGGCTGTACCCGGATGAGAACACCCATTGGGATATTGAAAAGGCATATTTGAGCAGGGAAGGCACCCAGGCGGAAGTACAGTCCGTGGAACGCTGTGATGCGGGAACCCGGCAGATGCTGAGATTCCGTTACCGGATCGGAGAGGCTTCACAGATCACCCAGACCGTCTCTCTGGATCCTGATTCTGCCAGAGTGGACTTTGATACATCCGTGATGTGGCTGGAGGAGTATCAGATGCTCCGGGTCTCCTGGCCTGTGGATGTGGTTGCCCAGCAGGCGTCCTGCGAGATCCAGTTTGGTCATGTAAAGCGACCGACCCATCAGAATACCACCTGGGATCAGGCAAAGTTTGAGGTCTGCGCCCACAAATGGGTGGACATTTCCGATCGGAACGGCGGTCTTGCCATGCTGAATGACTGCAAGTATGGCTACAAGGTCTGGGACGGTGTGATGGATCTCTGCCTGCTTCGCAGCCAGAACTGCCCCTGTCCCCATGGAGACCGGGGAAACCACAGCTTTGTGTATTCCATATACCCCCATGGGGGAGATGTTTGGGACGGCGGCGTTGTCCGGGAGGGCTACCTGCTGAACTATCCCCTGGAAATCCTGCCGTTGGAGGGAAAGGAACGCACCGGCAGTGAGATGGAGCCCATTGCCCGGATCCTGGGCGGTACGGTGGTTCTGGAGAGTATCAAGAAAGCGGAGGATGGGGATGACCTGATTCTTCGTTTCTATGAGGCATCCGGCGGAAATACCCGGGCGGAAATCAAACTGAACGGATATGAGGCGGTTTCTCTGTGCAATCTGCTGGAAAAGGCTGTGGACACCGGGGATCTGACAGTCACCGGGGACGGTGCCGTGATCCGGTTCCACGCGTTTGAAATTCAATCGCTGATCATTCGAAAGAAATAAGGAAAAGGAGAGTTTATTATGAAGCGTTCTGAAATCAACCAGGTGATCCGTGACACGGAAGTGCTGCTTGCGGAGAACGGTTTCGTTCTGCCGCCTTTCTTGTGCTGGACGCCGGAGGAGTGGGCAACCAAGGGCAAGGAGTGCGCCGAGATCGTGGAGAACCAGTTGGGCTGGGATGTGACGGACTTCGGCTGCGGCGATTTTGAGCATATCGGTCTGACCGCCATCACCCTGCGAAATGGCAACCAGAAGAATCCCAAGAAGTATCCCAAGCCCTATGCGGAAAAGTACCTGGTTGCCCAGGAAAACCAGCATACGCCCATGCATTTCCATACTTACAAAATGGAGGACATCATCAATCGCGGCGGCGGCATTCTGGTCATGAAGCTGTACTGCGCCAATGAAGAAAACGGTCTGGATCTGGAAAAGGACGTGGAGATCGTATCCGACGGGGTGAAGCTCACCGTACCCGCGGGCACCGTGATGGAGCTGAAGAAGGGACAGAGCGTCACCTATACCCAGAGAATGTATCATGAGTTCTGGGCCAAGGAGGGCTGCGGCCCCGTGCTGATCGGGGAGGTCAGTATGTGCAACGATGACGACTCCGACAACTTCTTCCTGACGGTACCGGGCAGATTCCCCGCCATCGACGAGGATGAGAAGCCCTACCGTCTGCTCTGCAACGAGTACCCAGAGCTGAAATGATGGAAAAATGGTTGGATTGCCATGTCCATGTGCTTTTCGGCGGCGCGGAGGATGTGGTGGAGATGAACCGCAGCCAGCGGGAGGACTTCGGACGCTGCGCCTCCAATTTCCTGAGTGTGGAGGGCATGGATGACGCGTCACAGAATGCCATGGCCATTTACTTTAAGTGGCTGAACCCCGAAAATTATGCGTTCGGCGGTATGCATTACCGTTTTGAATATGATTTCGGGGAAGAGGTACGCAGGCTCCATGAGATCGGTCTGGACGGCATCAAGATGATCGAAAACAAGCCCTCCGAACGGAAGCGCCTGAACTACCACCAGGATGATCCCCGGTATGACAGATTGTACCGTGCCATTAGCGAGCTGGATATGCCCATGCTGATCCATGTGAATGATCCGGCGGAGAACTGGGACTGGAACCGGGTGTCCGACTGGGCAAAGGAAAACGGCTACTACTACGGCGACGGCACCTACGCCAAGTACGAGGATGTGCTGTCGGAGACCGTTTCCATGCTGGAAAAGTACCCGGATATGCGGGTGTGCATCGCCCACCTGTTTTTCCTGTCGGACGATGCGCCCAGGCTCCGGGCGCTGATGGACCTGTTCCCCAACCTGACGCTGGATATCACCGCCGGAACGGAGATGTACTATGCTTTTGACCAGCAGCCGGAGGTCTGGCGGCAGTTCTTCCTGGATTACCAGGACCGGATCCTGTTCGGCACGGACAATTGTTACCCCGCATCCGGCTTTGACAAGAAGATCGCCAGGGAAATCAACGACCTGGAACGGGATTTTCTGATCCGGTCCGACCGGTTTCCTCTGTGGGACCGGCATATCCAGGGCGCCGGACTGCCGGAAGAAGCCGTCCGCAAGATCGTACTGACAAACTTCCGCACCCACGCGGGACAAAAGCCCAGACCCTTAAACACGGAAAAAGCCACTGCTTACCTGCGTGAGCGTCTGGAGAATCCCGGGTTCCGTCTGACCGAACGGGAGCGGGACACCATCCGGAAAATCCTGTTTGCCATGGAGAAACCGCAATAATATCCAAAAAATAAAGGGAATGTTCTTGATTTTCCAGGATTATCATATATAATTAAGTTAACAAACTATTCAAAATTGTGAGGATCGCGATGAAAAAGTCAGTTTCGATCAAGGACATTGCAAAAGAGTCGGGAGTATCCATCGCCACCGTTTCCCGTGTCATCAATAAAACCGGACGCTATTCCAAGGAGACCGAGGACAAGGTGCTCTCCATCATTCACCGGATGAACTATGTACCGAATCTGATCGCCAAGGGTCTGCGTGTCCAGAAGATGATGAATGTGGGTATCATTGTGCCGGATATTACCAACGAGTTCTTTGTGAAGCTGGTTTCCGAGCTGGAGAATGACCTGTTTCAGGAGGGCTACCAGACATTCCTCTGCAATACAAATGAGGATGAAGCCAACGAGAAAATGCGTGCCCAGATGATGACCATGCAGAATGTCTGCGGGCTGATTTTCCTGTCCACCGGGATGCAGGACGCGGATTATGAGGGCAACGACCTTCCCACGGTATTCATCGAGCGGCTTCCCGGCACCACACACCGCAACTACAACCTGGTTTCCAGCGACAATGTGCAGGGCGGCTATATCGCGACCAGGGAGCTGCTGGACCAGGGCTGCAGAAAGATCCTGATTATGACGGGACGCGAGCACGTTTCCGGCTACCGGGAACGGCTGCAGGGCTATCAGAAAGCCCTCCGGGAGGCCGGGTTCGGTGAGGATGCTTTCCACATTTGCTATCTGGACAGACTCCACTATTCCGATGCCCATCAGGAGATGAGCCGGATTCTGGATTCCGGGGAATTTGACTATGACGGCATCTTTGCGGCCTCGGACTGGCTTGCCATCGGCTGCTACCGGGCGCTGGAGGAGCGGGGCTATGTGGTGCCTGACCAGGTCAAGCTGGTGGGGTATGACGACATCTCCATCACCGCGTTCAACACCGTGCCGATTACCACCATACACCAGCCCGTTGACGAGCTGGGACGCATTGCCACCCAGCAGCTCATGCAGGCATTGAACGGTGAGCAGATGGAACAGCAGGTGCAGTATGTCCCTGTTCATCTGATGCCCCGGGCATCCACAAGAGGGGACAGAGCCCCCAAATATCTTTAACGATTTCAGAAAAAAGGGGAAATGTTTCCCTTTTTTCTATGACAATTGCGGAATCGTTTAACCATTGAGGTAAAAAGTATGAAAAATGATGTGATCCTTTGCCTGGACATTGGCGGAACCAACTTCCGAATGGGGCTTGTGGACAGGGAATACGGTCTTTCCCATGTGAAAATCGTCTCCACCGCCAAGACCGCGGAGGGCGGCTTCGTTGCCGGGCTGACAAGAGAAATACAGACCTATCTGGACGCTGTCTCCGACCATGCCAGTGTCCGCGCGGTTTCCGTGGGGGTTCCCGCCACCGTGGACAAGGCGCACACCACCGTCCTCCAGGCGCCCAATGTGCCCGGGCTGGACAACCAGCCGGTGGTGGCCATGCTGGAGGACGCGCTGAAGCTGCCGGTTTTTCTGGAGAAGGATGTGAACCTTCTGGTGACCTATGATCTGATGGAGCAGCAGCTCCCGGAGGACAGTACCATCATCGGCATCTACTTCGGCACAGGCATCGGAAACGCGATCTGCATAAATGGTAAGCTCCACGCCGGCAAGAACGGGGTAGCGGGGGAGCTGGGGCATATTCCCCAGATCCATTCCCACACCCGCTGCGGCTGCGGGATGGAAGGCTGTGTGGAGCCTATGGGCGGCGGACGCAGGCTGACGGAGCTTTGCGACAGCCTGTTCCCGGATACGCCCATCTCCGATATTTACCGCTGCCACGGGAGCCATCCTTCCGTGTGTGAGCAGATCGATGCCATGGCTGCCACGGTTGCCACGGAGGTGAACATTCTGGATCCTGACTATGTGATTATCGGCGGCGGTCTGCCCCAGATGAAGGGCTTCCCGGTGGATTATTTCCTGGAGTGCGTCAAAAAGCACACACGCCCGCCTTATCCCAGGGACACGCTGGACATCCGGTTTGCCCGGCCCAACCAGGAAAACGGCATCATCGGTGCCGGTATTTACGGCTGGAAGCAGCTTAGCAAGTAAAAAAGATGCCGGGAATCACTTCCCGGCATGACGGATTTCGTTTTTGCACCGTTCCAGCGTTTTTCGCCAGATGTCTGATTGCGCCTGGCTGACCGTTTCCAGGCCGGGCAGGGAATAGGTCAGCCCCAATTGCTCCCATTTGGCCGCGCCGATGGAGTGGTAGGGCATGATCTCTATATCCAGCACATTGGGATGCGCCTGCTGGATCCCGGCGGCTTGGGCAAAATGGGCATCGGTGTCATTGATTCCCGGGATAACCGGGAGACGGAGAATCACATCCTTGCCCTTTTCCGTGAGGGTTTGCATGGTTTTCTGCCACAGGTCGCCGCTCGCTTTGGTGTAGTGGGTCAGCCGTTCCTCGCCGGTCAGCTTGAAGTCCAGCAGGAAAAGGTCGACAAAGGGCAGGACAGACGCCAGAACCGGCTCTGGGATGTATCCGTTGGTCTCCAGACAGGTGTGGATGCCCGCCTGCTTCGCGCCTTTCAGCAGTTCCAGCAGGAATTGAGGCTGCATGGTGGGCTCACCGCCGGACACGGTCATTCCGCCGCCGCTGGCTTCATAGTATGCTCTGTCCCGAACCACGATTTCCAGAATTTCCTCCACGGTGGCTTCCCGTCCGACGATGGAAAGCGCCCCGTTGGGGCACTGGGCGGTACATTGACCGCAGGCAGCGCATTTTGAAAAATCCACGGTGTGTTTGCCGCCGGAAAGGTGGTGTACCCCATGCTCGCAAACTGCGGCGCAGGCTCCGCATCCGCTGCAAAGATGCTCCAGGAACCGAAGCTGGGGTGCCGGAGAAAAGGACTCCGGGTTGTGGCACCAGGCGCAGCGAAGGGGACAGCCCTTCAAAAAAACGGTGGTACGGATCCCGGGACCGTCGTGGTAGGAACACCGCTGAATATCAAAAATAAACCCCATTTTCTGAATCTCCTTTCGGAAACGGGCAATGCATTGCTCTAATCATATCCAAATAAATCCTGTTTGTCAATTGTCATGTGGAATGAAGGAAGAGGGAATCATCATGACATTTTACGAGTATTTGAAAGAATTTACCCTGACCTACCGGGCGCATTTTTCCGATGATCCCGCACTGCGGGAGGCATATTGCGTTGCGGTGATGAACCGTTACCAGTTTCTGCCCATGGAAGGGGAAGACCTGATCGCCGGAAGAAAGCGCGTTCTGCCTGTGGGCTTCAGCAATGAACCCCTGCTGGGCAGAAGCGTCAGTTGGTTCTACGACGAAGCAAGAGCCATGGAAGCCCTTGCCGCCGAGAACGCAACCGACGCTCAGATCGGGGACGCGAAGGAAATGCTTGCCTTCTGGGCAACCCAGGAGACCAGAAAGAACCTCCGCGCAAGCTATCCCGAGGACATCCGGGAAGCCATGCCCCAGGACATTTACTGGGAGCATTCCCAGATCTCTTTCCCGCTGTACCGGGTCGTCGGCGCCTATATGGACTATGAGAAGCTGCTCCGGCTGGGACTAAGCGGAATGGGGGATCTGGTTCGCGGCTTCCTGTCCAGGGCGAAAGCCGCGGGGGAAAGCACTGCCCTTTACGAAGCCTGCCTGATCGCATTGGATTCTCTGTCCGGGGTCTGCCTGCGCTACGCGGAGGACGCGGATGCCCGGGGGAAAACGGAAACTGGGGCCGCGCTCCGTTCCGTTTCCGGCAGAGCGCCCCGGACCTTTGTGGAAGCCATGCAGTTGAGCTGGATCTACAGCCTGACCAGCGGTGTGCTGAACTACGGCAGAATGGACGATTATCTGGGGGATTTTCTTGCCCGGGATCTGGCAGACGGCACCATTACCCGGCAGAAGGCCCTGGACTACATGGTGTCAGTGTGGAAGCTGATCGATGCCAGAAAGACCGTTTTCCACGGTCGTGTGATCATCGGCGGCAAGGGACGGCACAACGAGAAGACCGCGGACGAATTCGCTCTGCTTGCCATGGAAGCCAGCCGCATCGTTGCCATGCCGGAGCCTCAGCTTTCCCTGCGCTTTTACGCGGGGCAGAATCCCGCGCTGATGGAAAAGGCGCTGGATGTGATCGGCGAGGGCAAGGTCTACCCCATGCTCTACAATGACGATGTGAATATTCCTGCCGTCATGAAGGCGTTTTGCATTTCCGAGGAAGAAGCAACGGACTACTGCTTCTTCGGCTGCGGGGAATATGTGATCAATAAAAAGAGCATCGGCTCTCCCAACGGCATCATCAACCTGCTGAAGGCGCTGGAAGTGACGCTGTTCAACGGATGTGACCTGCGGGATCAGAAGGACATGGGGCTGAAGCTGGGAAACCTCACCGATTTTGCCACCTTCCAGGACTTGTTTGAAGCCTATAAAAAGCAGATTTCCTACCAGTTCCGGATCCTTGCCCGTCAGGAACAGATGGAATATGATTACTGTGCCAAGGTTGGTGCTTATCTGTACATCACCATGCTGATGGACGACTGCCTGGAGCGGAACAAGAGCCTGCTGGGCGGCGGTGTCAAGTATCTTGGCGGCACGCTGGAGACCTACGGCAATATCAACACTGCCAACAGCCTGTACGCCATCAAGGATGTGGTCTATGACCGTAAGCTGATGTCCGCGCAGACGCTGATGGATGCCATCCGTGCCAATTTTGAGGGCTATGATGCCCAGCGCAGGCTCCTGCTGGAAGCGGAGAAGTACGGAAACGATCAGGACGGCGTGGATTCCCTGGCGATGGAGCTGCACGAGTATATCTGCAGCACCGTGCGTGACCTGAAGAAGATCACAAATCTCCATTCCTATCTGGTGGTCATCATTAACAACGAGGCCAACACGGTTCTGGGCCGGTTCACCTGGGCATCCGCCGACGGAAGAAAGGCGGGGGAGCCCATGGCAAACGCCAACAATCCCGCGGGCGGTACGGACAAAAACGGCATTACCGCCATGCTGAACTCCCTGGTGAAGCTCCGCACGGATCTCCATGCCGGCGCTGTCCAGAATATGGCATTTTCCCGGGATCTGTTCGTGGGAAACCGGAGAATCGCGAAAGCGGTTCTGGAAACTTACTTCCAAAACGGCGGGCAGCAGGCCATGATCAATGTCCTGAACCGGGGGGATCTGGAGGATGCAATGATCCACCCGGAGCGCCATCAGAATCTGATGGTTCGTGTAGGCGGCTTCTCCGCCCGGTTTGTGACCCTTTCCCCGGATGTGCAGAGAGAAATCGCATCCCGCACCCTGTATTAACCAGGTGTATTCAGGAAGAAGCGCGTAAGTTTGAAACATCTTCAAAAAGACTCCGCCTGGAAGATGACGGAGGGATCTCCCGCGAAGCTGATTCTTCGGTTTGCCATGCCGCTGCTCATCGGCAACCTGTTCCAGCAGTTTTACAGCATTGTGGACGCCGCCGTTGTGGGACGGTTCGTGGGAGAAAACGAGTTCGGTGGCATTGGCTGCACCGGCTCCATTGATTATCTGATCTTTTCCCTGGGCTATGGTATGTCGGCGGGTATTGGCGTACTGGTGGCCATGATGTACGGCGCGGGAGAAAAGGAACGGCTCACAAAGGCGATTTACAACAGCGCCTACATCCTGTTTGCTGTCTCTGCCATCATTACGCTGGTTGGCGTTTTCGGCGGGCCGTTTCTGCTCACCGCGATGCATACCCCCAAAAATCTTTATCCCCATGCGCTTTTGTATCTTCGGCTCATGAGCATTGGCAGCACAGGCAGTATGTTCTACGGCGGTATTTCGTCCGTCATGCGTTCTTTCGGTGATTCCAGGACGCCTCTGCTGATCCTGCTGTTTTCCTGCGTGCTGAACATTGCGCTGGATCTGCTGTTCGTGCTGGTTTTGGATCTGCGGGTGTTCGGCGTGGCCTTTGCCACCATGATCGCCAACTTTGCCTCCGCGGTCATCAGCTATATCGCAGCCCTGCGGAAGCTCCCTCTGTTCCGCTACCGGCGGGGTGCGCTTCGCCCGGATAAGGTGCTGCTGAAACGGACGATCCGGCTGGGCACACCCCTTGCCGGGCAGAATATGATGATCGCCCTGTCCTGCATGGCGCTGCAGTTTGTGGTAAACGGCTTTGACGATGTGATCGTCACCGCCAACACGGCGGTCTCCAAAATTGACCAGCTTGTGCAGCAGCCCTTCGGCACTCTGGCAACGGCTTTGAGCGCCTACACCGGGCAGAATATCGGCGCCCACCGGGGTGACCGGGTAAAGCAGGGACTTGGTTTCTGCGTAAAGATTGTGGCAGTCTTTTCCGTGGCGATGGTGTTTGTCATGCAGTTTGGCGGAAAATACATCCTTTCCGTTTTCGTTGACGACCCGGAGATCATTGCCGTGGGTCAGACCGGACTGCGGATCACCAGCAGCTTCTACATTTTCCTCGGTATGCTCTATGTGATCCGGGGTGTGCTGAACGGCGCCGGGGATGCCATGTATTCCGGCATCAACGGCATCATCGAGTTGGTCTGCCGCTTCGGTCTTGCCGCGCCGCTGACCATGATCCCCTTCGTGGGGCAGTGGGGAATCTTCCTGTGCTCTGGCATGACCTGGATGATCACGGCGCTGATTTCCTTCGTTCGTTACCACACGGGAAGCTGGAAAAAGGCATTGAATAGGAAAGTATAACTTCAAAAAAGGAGAGACGCACCATGGAAATTTTGTCTGTTTTTGATCCCCAATTTTCCCGATACGGTCAGATCCTGGAGGGATTTGACACCAAACCCATGATGGAAGCCCTGGAGAAGTGGACACCCCTGCCCACAGCGGGTGTGGAGTATGTTGCCGGTGTCCCCGAACTGGAGGCACTGCCTGTGGCAGCGGAGCTTCGTGACCGTGCCTTCGGCGGTATGCCGCTGGAGGTCGGCTTCTGCAACGGTGTAAACGACACCATGAATTGTCTGGAGTACCATCGTGACAGCGAACTGAATCTGGGAGCCACGGATTTCATCCTTCTGCTGGGCAAGCGGGAGGATATGGTGAACGGCAGGCTGGACACCGGGACGGTGAAAGCATTCCGGGTTCCGGCAGGCGTTCTTGTGGAAGTGTTCGCCACCACGCTGCATTACGCGCCCTGCTCCGCCAAAAGAGGTGAGATCTTCCGTGTCATGATCGGTCTGCCCCTCGGTACCAATCTGGAGATGCCGGTGATCGAGCGGAAAAGCGCCGAGGATGCGCTGATGCTGGCAAGGAACAAGTGGCTGCTGGCGCATCCGGACAGCGAGGAAGCAAAAAAGGGTGCCGCGGTTCGTCTGGACGGCGAAAACATCTGCATCCGTGATCTGATCTGAAAAGGGGATTGCCTATGCTGTACATCGGAATTGATCTGGGTACCTCCGCAGTCAAGCTGCTGCTGATGGATGACAGCGGACGGATTCAGAAAGTGGTTTCCAGAGCGTATCCTCTGCATTTTCCCCATCCCGGCTGGTCGGAGCAGGATCCTGCCGACTGGGTGCAGCAGACGCTGGACGGCATCCGGGAGCTGACAGCGGACTGCGATAAGTCCCGGATCGCTGGTATCGGCGCAGGCGGGCAGATGCACGGCCTTGTGGTGCTGGACGAGCACGATCAGGTGATCCGTCCCGCGATTTTGTGGAACGACGGGCGTACCGCCCGGGAGACGGATTATCTGAACACCGTGATCGGCAGGGATAAGCTGTCCGCGTACACCGCCAATATCGCCTTTGCCGGTTTTACCGCGCCTAAGATCCTTTGGATCCGCAATCATGAGCCGGAGAACTTCGCCAGGATCCGCAAGATCATGCTGCCCAAGGATTACATCAACTATGTCCTCTCCGGCGTTCACTGCACGGATTGCTCCGACGCGTCCGGCACGCTGCTGTTTGATGTGAAGCATAAGTGCTGGTCCAGGGAGATGCTGGAAATCTGCGGCGTTCGGGAAGAACAGATGCCCCGGATCTTTGAAAGCTATGAAAAGGTGGGCAATCTTCGCCCTGAGATCGCCAAAGCGCTGGGACTGCCTGAAAATGTGGTGGTCGCCGCCGGTGCGGGTGACAACGCGGCAGCGGCGGTGGGCACCGGCACGGTCGGTGAGGGTGGATGCAACATCTCTCTCGGCACCTCCGGCACGATTTTTATTTCCAGCAGGCGCTTTGGCGTAGACGAGAACAATGCGCTTCACTCCTTTGCCCACGCGGACGGGAACTATCACCTGATGGGCTGTATGCTCTCTGCCGCGTCCTGCAACAAGTGGTGGATGGACGATATCATCGGCACCAATGATTACGCTGCCCAGCAGCGGGAGATCCCTGACGACAATCTGGGCAGGAATCATGTATTTTTCCTGCCGTACCTGATGGGCGAGCGCAGTCCCATTAACGATACCGATGCCCGGGGCACCTTTATCGGTCTGACCATGGACAACACCAGATCCGATATGACGCAGGCGGTGCTGGAGGGTGTCGCCTTCGGCATCCGGGACTCCCTGGAGGTTGCCAGAAGCCTGGGCATTGACTTGAAAAAGAGCCGAATCTGCGGCGGCGGCGCCAAGAGTCCGCTGTGGCGAAAGATCATTGCCAATGTGTGCAATCTGGAGATCGAGATCATCGGGGCAGAGGAAGGCCCCGGCTACGGCGGCGCCATGCTTGCCATGGTTGCCTGCGGCGCCTATGACAGCGTGGAGGAAATTGCCGCCAAATTCGTGAAGGTAGTGGACAGGGTGCTGCCCGACCCGGAGATTGCCGCCCGCTATGAAGGGCGGTACCGGCAGTTCCGAAGGATCTACCCCGCGCTGAAGACCGTGTTTCCCCAGCTTCAGTAATGCACAGCCCAGAAAACCCGGTTATGTCGACCGGGTTTTTCTTGACTTTCCCCTGTATGTGTTGGATAATGATATACACAGGGAAACCTGATTATTGAAGGGGGAACAAAGGATGGAAACGGTAATCACGGTGATGGGCATGATGTGCAATCATTGCAAGGCAAAGGTGGAAAAGGCCTGCAAACAGGTTTCCGGCACCGAGGACGCGGTGGTGGATCTGCAGGCAAAGACAGTTACGGTCACGGGAACACCCGATCTGGGGAAAGTGAAGGCTGCCATCACCGGGGCAGGCTTTGAAGTAGTGGAATGAGGGCTGAAATATGAATGAATTTTATATTCCTTCCTGTGGCACCGGGCAGATCCATGTCTGCCGCTGGGAGCCTGAAGAACCGCCCAAGGCCATTGTGCAGATCCTGCACGGCATTGCGGAATACGGCGCGCGTTATGATACATTTGCCCGCTACCTGAATGAGCAGGGCTATCTGGTGATTGCCGACGACCATATGGGACACGGCCAGTCCATCGGACAGAACGGGATCCGGGGCTATTTCCACGGGGGCTGGTATTCCGCCGTGGACGACAGCTACCGCCTGATGCAGCAGACGATGAAGGAATTCCCGGATCTGCCCTATATCCTGTTCGGACACTCCATGGGTTCCTTTATGGCAAGAACCATCCTCTACCGCTACCCGGACAGCGGGATCCGTGCCGCCGTGATCTGCGGCACAGGCTGGCAGAATCCCGCGGTTTTACAGGCGGGGAAGCTGACCGCCGCCGCTGCCTGCCGTTTTGAGGGCGAGAAAAACGCGGACCCCAGAATGAGCAAGCTGATGTTCGGCACCTACAACAAGCGTGTGGAGCATCCCAGAACCGCCTTTGACTGGCTGACCCGGAACGAGAAGATCGTGGACAGATATGTGGAGGATCCCCTCTGCGGCTTCGATCCCACCAACGGCCTGTGCCGGGATATGCTGTTCGGCATTGAGCAGATCCAGAAGAAGGAAAACCTTGCCAAAATGAACAAGGCGCTTCCCGTGCTGTTTGTTGCCGGCGGGGACGATCCCGTGGGTGCCTATGGCGAAGGGGTCAGGCGCACGGCGGATGCGTTTACCCGCGCGGGCATCACAGATGTGACCGTGAAGCTGTATCCCATGGACAGACACGAGATCCTGAACGAGCTGAACCGGGATGAGGTTTTTTCCAATATTGTGGACTGGATGGACAAAAAAATCTGATTTTTTACCGAATACTGCCAAAATTGGTGACAATTCTCAGGATTAAGTATTGACAAATGGTTACAAATTGTTATAATTAGACTATACTCCCGAAAGAAAAGGAGCTTACAGATGAAACGATTTGCAGCCGCTATACTGGCATTTTGTATGGGATTCAGCGTTTTGCCGTTTTCCGGACTTGCCCTTGACTGGGAAGTCCAGGAATTGGAAAACCCGGTCTCGGCGCGTACCACGCTGCAGGGCACCGATCCCGCGGAACCGCTGGATTACGATACGGACTTTTATAACGCGCATAGCATGACCCGGTATGACGAGGAAGAAGCGTTGGAGGTCCAGGCGGATTTTGACTATGTCCCCATGACCACCAGCCAGGATATGATTGATATTCTCAAGGACATGGAGGGCTTCTCACCCACGCCTTATTGGGACTATCTCCACTATTCCATCGGCTACGGCTCCGGCTGCGGCGCCAGCAAGGAAGAAGTCCCCGCCGAGTATTGGGACGGCATTTCGGAAGAGAAGGGCGAAGAACTGCTGAGAGCCCATCTCGCGGCGTTTGAAAATTCCGTAAATAAGCTGTGTAAAAAGATCGGCTATCAGCCGACCCAGCAGCAGTTTGATGCCATGCTGGACTTTACATACGCGCTGGGCGATGCCTGGACCACCGGCAGTATGCTGCGCACCTATCTGGAGCAGCGCAACACCTCTGAAATTGACCTGGTTCGTGCCATGGGTGCCTGGTGCCGTGTCTCCGGCAGCGTGAGATTCACCACCGCGTCCCGCCGGATCCGGGAAGCCGTTATTTTCCTCTACGGGGAATACTACCAGGCCCACGGTCAGTTCGATTATGTGACCCTTCCCGTGATGAAGGACAATGACCTGCCTTATTTCAAAATGGTCATTTACTACGGCAACGGTGCGTACATGGTCAACCAGCGGGTGGACGATGTGAATTATTATGTGGTCGGTCAGCCCTATGGCAAGCTGCCCACGCCGACCCTGGAGGGCTATACCATCAGCGGCTGGCTGAAGCCCGACGGCACATATCTGAAAGCATCCGATATCTGCACGGAAAACATTCGGAATGCCCAGGCGCAATGGGCAGAAGGCGAGCTTCCAATCCCGGAGGATCTGACCAATCCCTATGAGAACGGCATTCCCTTTACGGATGTGCCCGTGGATGCATGGTATTTTGAGGATGTGAAGTTCGCCTTTGAGCAGGATCTGGTTCATGGTGTCAGCGAACGGCTTTATGATCCGGAATCGCCCATGACCAGAGCTATGGCTGTCCAGATTCTCTACAACATGGCAGGTGCCGACTACACCGGCGAATTGAATGCCTTCGACGATGTGGCTGCCGAAGCCTGGTATGCGAAAGCGGTCTGCTGGGCAAGCGCCAATGGCATTGTCCTGGGTGTGTCGGAGCGGATGTTTGCCCCGGAACAGGAGCTGCAGCGTCAGGAACTGATGACCCTCCTGTACCGTTACTTCACAAACTATATGGGCAATATGACGGATCCCGGGACGGATCTGAGCGTATTCCCGGATGCGGATCAGATCAGCGACTATGCGGTTGCGCCTGTTTCCTGGGTGGTTGCCTCGGAGATCATAAAGGGCTACGAGGACGGAACCATACGTCCTGCCAATCAAGTGACAAGAGCGGAGGCTGCCGCGATTTTCAGCCGATTTGTGAAGAATTTCATACTTGTGGAATGATTTCTTTTGCTCCCGGTGACCCCATCGGGAGCAAAAGACCGTTTTATTGGACTATATATGTGGTATTCTATCCTCACAGAGAAAAGGAGTGTGAGCGGTATGTATACCATGCGTAATGTCCAGGGACACATTCAGGTGTATGACCTGTGCGGGAGGTTCCTGTTTTCCGCGGACAGCGAACAGGAAGCCAGAGAGGAGATTGCGGAATATGAGGAATCTGCGGCTTGATATCTGCTATGACGGCACCCGTTACCAGGGCTGGCAGCGCCAGCCGGGAGACATTATGACCATTCAGGGGAAGTTGGAGACAGCCCTGTCCCGGATCCTGGAGGAGCCGGTGGAGGTGTTCGGCAGCGGACGCACGGACACGGGTGTCCACGCCAAGGGACAGGTCGCCAATTTCCACTGTAAGAATCCAATGCCTGCCGACGAGATTCTCCGCCAACTTCGCAGGTATCTTCCCGATGATATCGGAATATATTCCTGCAGAGAGGTTTCGGAGCGGTTTCACGCCCGGCTGAACGCGAGAAGGAAAACCTACTGCTACCGAATCTGGAACAGCGAGGAGCCCTGCGTCTTTGAAAAGCGGTTTGTGACCCCCATCCCGGAGAAGCTGGATCTGGAGGCGATGCGCTCTGCCGCAAATTGTTTTCTGGGCGAGCATGACTTCGGCGCGTTCTGCACCAACCGGAAAACCAAGAAAAGCACCGTCAGAACCATTTACTCCTGTGATGTGGAGCGGATCGGCAAGGAGATCCGGGTGACGGTCACCGGCAACGGCTTTCTGCACAATATGGTGCGCATCCTGGTAGGCACGCTGCTGGAGGTTGGTATGCATACCCGGGACGGCGCATCGATCCCCGGGCTTTTTGGCGGAAAGCGGGAAGAGGCCGGTGCCATGGCACCGGCAAGAGGACTGTGCATGATGGAGGTGATCTATTGAACATTCAGATTTTCGGAAAGTCCAAATGCTTCGACACAAAGAAAGCGGAGCGGTATTTCAAGGAGCGTGGAATCCGCTTTCAGTCCATTGATCTTGTGAAGTTTGGCATGGCAGGACGGGAATTTGACAGTGTGTTGCAGGCGGTTGGCGGCATCGACCAGCTCATCGACTGGGACAGCAAAAACGAGCAGATCACCCTGATGAAATATATGGAGGACACCAGAGCCAAGGAGGATAAGGTCTTTGAGGATCCCCGCCTGATGCGGACCCCCATCGTCCGAAACGGAAAGCAGGCCACGGTGGGCTACTGCCCGGAAGTATGGCAAACCTGGAAATAAGCTACAAAAGCGGTTTTCTTGATGAAAGCCGCTTTTTCTTTTGAAAAAATGCTTGTATTGCAGGGAATAAAGTGGTATAATGAGGAGAATTTTGTGAAGGAAGCCATTGAATTCATCAACAAAATCGTCTGGGGCGCTCCGGCATTGATCCTCATTCTGGGGACAGGGCTGTATTTGAGCATTCTGACCGGTTTTTCCCAGATCACACTGTTTCCCCGGGCTGTACGGCGGTTCTTCTCCGGCCTTCGTCCGAAAAAACGGGAAGGGGGGACGGTATCCTCCTACCAGGCGGTCTGCACTGCCCTTGCGGCTACCGTGGGAATGGGCAACGTGGTGGGGGTTGCCGGCGCCATCACCATCGGCGGCCCCGGTGCCATATTCTGGATGTGGGTCAGCGCCGTTCTGGGCATGGTCACCAAATGCGCGGAAGCCACCCTCGCCGTTCGGTTTCGGAAGAAGAACGAAAAAGGGGAGTACGTCGGCGGCCCCATGTATATGATCCAGGACGGCATGGGGCGCAAATGGCGCTTCCTGGCTGGGATTTACGGCTTTTTCGGCGTAATCGCCGCTTTTGGCGTGGGCAATGCCACCCAGATCAACGCGGTCATTTCCTCCGTCCATTCCGTGCTGCGGGGAATGTCTGTGGAGCCGAATTTCCGGCTGGATCTGATCCTTGGGCTGTTTATGGCGCTGCTCATCTATCTGATGCTGAGCGGCGGTGCCGCCGGCATCGGCAGGATCGCGGAGCGTCTGGTTCCCTTTGCCGCCGCCGGCTATTTGCTGATGAGCATGGCGGTTCTTGTGATCCGTGCCCAGTGGATCCCCGATGCCTTCCGTTCCATTTTTGTGGGCGCTTTTTCCGCCAAAGCAGTTACCGGCGGTGTGGTCGGCAGCGCGTTTCAGGCCGTAAGGATCGGCGTTTCCCGGGGCGTTTTTACCAACGAAGCGGGGATGGGCACCGCGTCCATTGCCCACGCCGGTGCCGATGTCTCCCACCCGGTGGAGCAGGGGCTTATGGGGATCTTTGAGGTGTTTGCGGACACCATCCTGATCTGCACCATGACCGCCCTTGTGATCCTTTGCAGCGGTGTGCCCATTGCGTACGGCACCAATGCCGGCGCGGAGCTGACCGGCGCGGCCTTTGCCTCCTGCATCGGCGGCTGGAGCAATCTCCTGCTGGCGTTTTTGCTGTGCTGCTTTGCCATTGCCACGGTGCTTGGATGGGGGCTGTATGGGCTTCGCTGCGCGGAATACCTGTTCGGAGCCGGAGCCTGGAAGCCCTTTTTGCTTTTACAATCCCTAGTGGTCGTGGTGGGCGCGGTGCTGGAATCCGGGGTCGTCTGGTCCGTCGCGGAGACCGTCAACGGCTGTATGGCAATCCCCAATCTGATCGCGCTTCTTGTCTTAAGCCCGGAATTTTCCAGGCTGGTTGCTGAATATCGAAAAAAATAGCGGTTTTCCGCTGGAGGTACCTATGAGAATTTCAATCAATGCCAACCGGTGCGAACCTTCTCCCATGAGAAAGTTCCATCCACTTGCCGTGGAAGCGAAGAAAAACGGCAAAAAAATCTATCACCTGAACATCGGTCAGCCGGATCTGGAAACGCCCAAGGCGTTTTATGAGGCGGTTCGGAATTTCGATGCCAGAACCGTCGCCTATGAGGCTTCTCCCGGAATGCCTGTGCTGATTGATGCCATTCGCAGGTATTATGCCCGGCTGAACGTGTCTCTGGAACCCAATGACGTGCTGGTGACCACCGGCGGCAGCGAAGCGCTGCTTCTGACCTGCCTGAGCATTCTGGATCCCTATACCGAGGTGGTGATCCCGGAGCCTTATTATCCTAACTACACCACCTTTGTCCATGCCGCGGGCGGTGTCATCCGTGCCATGCCCACGGGCCCGGACAACGGCTATCACTATGCCGACCGGGAAAAGATCCAAAGCCTGATTACCAAAAATACCCGTGCCATCCTGATCACCAACCCCGGCAATCCCACCGGCGTTGTGCTGACCAAAGAGGAAATGCGGATGATCGCGGATGTGGCAAAGAAGAACAATATCTATCTGATCTGCGACGAGGTGTACCGGGAGTTCTGCTATGATGACAGCTTCGGGATTCCCACCATGGCGCAGTTTGAAGACATCTATGACAACCTGGTCATTATTGACTCGGTTTCCAAGCGGTTCTCTGCCTGCGGTGCCCGTGTGGGATGCGTGATCACCAAGAACAAGGATCTGCAGCAGGCGCTTTTGAAGTTCTGCCAGTCCAGACTGGCGGTGGCCACCATCGATCAGGCAGGCGCGGCAGCGCTTTATGATGTGGATCCAGAATTTTTCCGCAAATCCAAGGCGGAGTATATGCGTCGCCGGGATACCGTTGTGGGTCGCCTGCGGAAGATCCCCGGTGTCCAGGTGGAAGAACCCATGGGCGCTTTCTATGTGATGGCGTCCCTGCCCGTGGATGATTCGGACAAGTTCCAGCGCTGGCTGCTGACGGACTTTGAGGACAACGGGGAAACGGTCATGTTTGCCCCCGGCGCGCCGTTCTACGAAACCCCCGGCAAGGGCATCA
>JBJDYP010000013.1:0-3762 GCA_051867435.1 Faecousia sp. | reverse complement strand
GTGCCTCCGAATTTCTGCGTCATAACCTATCAGGTTCGCTTCGCACCGCCGGAGAAGCGGCGGGGGATTCTTAAGGGGGCGCATTTGCTCGAAGCGCCCCTTAAGTCGGCTTCTTTGTCACTTTCTTGCCGAGACAAGAAAGTGAAATAATACACTACAAAGTACATCTTGTTCTTACTTCCGCACCAGTCAGAACGAACGCACAGGGAGTACGGATTGTCACGGAGCAGTTGCGACGCTTTTCCCGCAATGACGTGGGAATTTGGTGGTTGAGTGCCTCCGAATTGGCGTGAACAGACATTAAAAATTCCACACAAAAGGCGGATTTCTCCGCCTTTTGTGTGGAATCCTTTTTTGTCCGGAACCACTCCCCGGTTATTCCCCAATCTCCACAGGAGAATCGGCGTTCCGCTTCACGGCCTCCACGCCGTTTAAGCAGCTTGCCTTTGCCTTGTAGCCCTCGCCCACGGCGATGATCTGCCCGTTGGTGGCTTTCAGGCGGAAGCGGAACTCCCCGGCCTTGTCGGTGTAGACCTCAAACTTGGGGCACTTTTCGGCAGCGAATTCAACCAGAGTCTGGTCTTCCACATTGGCACCGGGGGCGTTCTTCCGTACGCTGGCAATGCCCTTTCGGCAGGAATCCGGGTTGGTGTAGACTTCCGAGGTGGCGATGACTTCGCCGTTGGCGGCGCGCAGATCAAACTTCACGCCGGTTGCGGTCTGACGGATCACATATTTTCCCATGCTGACACACTCCTGTTTCTGTTTTTGAAATAGTATTCTACGGATCGGCGGATACGTCTTTTTTCGGGTTCACATACACCGTCCGATAAGTGTAATACACCACCATGCCGGGTTTGGCGGCATTGGGCTTGCGGATCTGCTTCACCGGTGTCACATCCACCGCCACATTCTGCCCCTGCCTGCCCTGGGAATAGTAGGCGGCAAGCTGGGCGGCCTGGGTCACCGTGTCGTCCGGCGGCACCGCGCCGCCGCAGGAAATGATGACGTGGCTTCCGTGGAGCTTCTGGGCATGGAGCCAAAGATCGTCCTTCCGGGCCAGCTTGAAGGTCAGCTCGTCATTCTGGCGGTTGTTCCTGCCCACATAGATGGGGTAGCCGTCGGTGGAAACAAAGCGCATGGGCGCGGATTTCGCCTGCTTCATCCGCTTTTTGTCCGTGACCGCCCGCAGATACCCGCCGGCAATCAGCTCCTGCCGGATCTCCTCCAATTCCTGCTCGGTTTCGGCACGGTCCAGCTCCTCCAGCACGCTTTGCAGGTAGCCCAGCTCGGTCTGCCCGATGGAAAGCTGGTTTTTCAGCTCCTTTTCGGCGTTTTTCATCCGGGTGTAGTCCTTGTAGAACTTTGCCGCGTTCTGCTGGGGAGAGAGGGTATTGGACAGGGGAATCTGGATCACCGCCATGTTCTCGTCGTAAAAATCCTCCGCTTCCAGCACCGTCTGCCCCTTTTGGATCCGGTGGAGGTTGGCGGTGACGATATCCCCCAGCCTACGGAGCCGCTCCCGGTCATAGGTGGCGGAAAGCTCCTTTTCCTGCAGCGCCATCTTGCGGTTCAGGCGCTGGCAGAGATTCTGCACGGTCTTGCGCACCGCCTGGCTTTTCTGCCGCATGGCGTCATTCCGGTCCCGGATGGTGTAGAACCCATCCAGCAGCTCCCGGAAGCTGCCGCAGCGCTGGGACTCGCCGTATTCCCGCATGGGCACAAAGGCAAACGCCTTCGGGGTGCCGTCGGGCGCGCAGTAGCGGTAGGGCCCGGGATGGGCCAGGGAATTCTCAAAGAAAACCGCCAGCTTTTCGGCAATGAGCGCCGGATCCTGCCCCTCCAGCCGGGCATCCATGTCTCCCGCCGCGAAGATCGCCGCCTCCCGGCAGATCAGCGGCGACAGGCCGCCCAGGCTGTCCATCAGCCGTTGGCTCAGCAGATCCGCGCCCGGGCAGGACAATAAGCGCCCGTAATCTTCCCGGGTGAGCTTCCCGATGTCCAGCTTTTCCACAGGCTGGGGATCCTGGTAGTACAGCCCCGGCAGCGCCTGCCGCTTGCTCTCGTCCAGACCGATGCGCCGCAGGCAGTCGATGATCCGCCCGTCCTGCCCCAGCAGGTACAGGTTGCAGGTGCGTCCCATCAGCTCCGCCACCAGCCGCTTCTCCGTGGGGTAGCCCATCTCGTCGGTGCAGGCAAAGGTGAACACGGCGCAGCGCTCCATGGGCGGCTGGGCAATGCCCACCAGCCTGCCTCCCTGCAGGTGCTTTCGCAGCAGCATACAGAACATGGGGGGTTCCGGGGGATTCTCGGGGTTGGACGCGGTGAGGTGAAGCCGGGGCGCGGCGGGATTTGCCGCCAGCAGCAGCTTTGTCCTGCCGGTTTCGCAGCGCAGATGGAGGATCACCGTGTCCCGTCCGGGCTGGTGGATCTTTTCCACACGGCTGCCCATGGCATCACTGCGGATCTCCTCCAGCACCGCGGAGAGAAAATATGCGTCAAATGCCATACAGCGCCTCCATAACGGTGACAAAAATTTCGTTCAGACGCCCGGTTTGCCCGGACAGGTACAGCGCGCCGAACATGGCCTCCACACCCGTCGCCTTGGCGTACTCCTGGGGGGTGGCGGACTTGGGCACGGCATGGACATGGGCATTTTTGCCCCGGCGATAGGCGGCAAGCTCCTCCTCCGTCAGCATGGGCAGCATTTTATCGGCGAATTTCGCCTGGGCAGGCGCCGTCACCAGCGCCACGGTGTCCCTGTGCAGCCGCTCCACCGTCAGACCGCCGTGACCGCAGAGCCAGCTCCGGCAAAGCAGCTCGAACACGCCGTCGCCGATGTGGGCCAGACCCAATATGGAGATGGCATCGATCTGCCGCTTTTCCATGTGCATATTGAAGTAGTTCACCATTTGTATTTCAGCCTTTCCAGCAAATAATTTGGGGTGTAAAGGGGCATCCGGCAGCTTCGCCTTTTCCCCCAGGGAATCCGCATCCCCTTGCAATGTCACTCATCAATCATACCCTATTAGGAGAACGGATTGCCACGGAGTAGTTGCGACACTGGCTCGCAATGACGAGGAAATTTGGTAGCCTGGTGCATCCGTTTTTCTGCATCTGAACCTATCAGGTTCGCTTCGCACTTCCGGAGAAGCGGCGGGGGATTCTTAAGGGGGCGCATTTGCTCGAAGCGCCCCTTAAGTCGGCTTCTTTGTCACTTTCTTGCCGAGACAAGAAAGTGAAATATACACTGCAAAGTACATCTTGTTCTTACTTCCGCACCAGTCAGAACGAATGCACAAGGGAGTACGGATTGCCACGGAGTAGTTGCGACACTTATCTCGCAATGACGTGGTAACTTGATAGCTAAGTGCCGCCGAATTTGTGCGTCAAAACCTATCAGGTTTGCTTCGCACTGCCGGAAAAGCGGCGGGGGATTCTTAAGGGGGCGCATTTGCTCGAAGCGCCCCTTAAGTCGGCTTCTTTGTCACTTTCTTGCCGAGACAAGAAAGTGAAATATACACTACAAAGTACATCTTGTTCTTACTTCCGCACCAGTCAGAACGAACGCACAAGGGAAACGGATTGCCACGCCAGCACCCCAGGGTGGCTTCTCTTGGCGCTTTGCGCCAATTCACCTCCTCTGATGACTGGCTCGCAATGACGAGGAAATTTGGTAGCCTTGTGCATCCGTTTTTCTGCATCTGAACCTATCAGGTTCGCTTCGCACCGCCGGAAAAGCGGCGGGGGATTCTTAAGGGG
>JBJDYP010000012.1:0-16659 GCA_051867435.1 Faecousia sp. | reverse complement strand
CCGCACCAATTCCGCACCAATTCGCCATGAAAGTATATGTAGATACATGGATTTATGTAACAGAAAAGTTCGTAAATATGGGTTTCATTGAGGTTTATAGAGGAATATTGAGATATGAAACAGGCATTTAACCTACGATACCAAGTTTCATATTTCCAAATTCTCCTTTATTTCCAATGGCTTTTCGGCTTGTGGGATACGCGCTCCGCCTCCGACCGCCTGCGGCGAAATCAGACCGCATACCGGCGTTTGGAATGACCGTCCTGCCGCAATGCCTTATTCTAACACAAAATCATCGCTTTTTCAATACATTTTGGAGCAAATTGGAAATACCGCCTGTATGGATTGTCCAGATGTTTAGTAGTCAACCGCTTCGTTCAGGGGCCTGTCCAGCAGCTCCGGGTTTTCCAGGAGCGTTTTGAGAAGCTGAACCGTGCGGGAATAGTAGTAACCGTCCGCAAGCCGTTCGTCGATGGTCAGGCCGATGTCCACACTGTCTTTCATATGTACGGTGCCGTCATCATCAAAGAAGGGGCGCTTTTTGGCTTCGCCGATGGCACAGAATACGGAGGTGGTTCCCCAGTTGGTCAGGTGGTGATAGCCCGCGTGGAGCTTGATGGAGCCAAGATTGGTCAAAACAACCGAGCAGTAGTAAGGATCACCCTGAATGACGCTTTGGGGCATCCAGCCGTGACGGTCCAGGAAGCGGGCCACAAAGCCCACGAATCTGGCAAGAAAGCCGGGAATGCTGGCGACAGCGTTCAAACTGGCGGTGCCGTCGTCCACCTTGTCGCTGCGGCACAATGAGATCTGGCGATAGATCTCATCGTGAATATCGTCGATGGTCTCCGTACCCTTGGTGCGGATCTGAGCCAGGGCCTCCGCGCCGTTGTCGGAGAAAATCTTTTTGACAGTAAAAGCGGCGGATATCTCGTTGCGCTGGTACATGGTCTTATTGGCGATAAAGCGGTTCATTTTGGGCCGCAGGGTGATGGTTTTCAGAAGCGCTGTGACCATCACCTGAAACAGGTTATACCGGTACGCCGGATCCTCCGCGTTTTTCTTTTCCAGGTAGGCGTTGATATTGGTGAGGTCGATCCGCTCGCTGATGAACGCCTCGTTGTCGCACCGGTTGGGGTACATCAGGGGCATCACAAAGTGCATGGCGTGGATGCTGCGCAGCTTCACGCCGTCTTTTCTGTCGCCGAATTTCTTTCCCATGGAATCACAGCTTCTTTCTTTGCAGAATCAATCGTTCCGATTGCTAAAGAATATACTATCACGCGAAAATAAACTGAAACTAAACTTTTTTTGACTATCGGCTTTCGTAAGCACACCGTCAAAATTCCGATTGATCGGGCTGTTAATATGCGTGATAACCTCCGTCAAACACTGTAGGGGAGGCGTTTCGCCTCCCGCTGCGCTGTACCACCGGGACGGGGAACCCGTCCCTACGATGGGTTACGAATACCCCGCTAAATCGGAATTTGAGCATAAGCTTATGAAAACCGATAACCGAAAGTAGAATTTGTCCGATATTTCGGATATTTCCCTATATCTCGTGCTTTGCTTACAAAAGCCGATAACCTAAAACTTTTTTTACCGGCAGGAGTTTAGATTCAGTTTATATTTATGGAGTATGCTATCTCGAAAAGTCCCGGAAAGGAAGCGGATACCATGGATGAGAAAAAAACATCGCCTTTGTATCGGGTGATCAGATGGCTGGTAAAGACCTTCTACCCCAAGATCGGTGTGGAAGGAGAGGAGAACCTGCCGGAAGAAGCGTCCATCATTGTGGGGAACCACAGCCAAATGAACGGGCCCATTGCCTGCGAGCTTTATACCCCGGGAAAGCATTACATCTGGTGCGCGGGGGAGATGATGCACCTGAAGGATGTGCCGGGGTACGCCTACCGGGATTTCTGGTCGGGAAAACCGAAAGCCACCCGCTGGTTTTATAAGCTGCTGTCCTACATCATTGCGCCGCTGTCCGTCTGCGTTTTTAACAATGCCCACACCATCGGCGTATATCACGACCCCCGGATCATCTCCACCTTCAAGCAAACCGTGCAGCGGCTCCAGGAAGGCAACCATGTGGTCATCTTCCCGGAGCACAGCGTACCCCATAATCACATTATCTGCGAGTTTCAGGATAAATTCATTGACGCGGCAAAGCTGTACTATAAGCGCACCGGGAAGGAAGTCTCCTTTGTTCCCATGTATCTTGCCCCGGAGCTGAGGAAAATGTATTTCGGAAAACCGATCCGATTCCGCGCGGACAATCCCATGGAGGAGGAACGCCGGAGGATTGCCGGGTATCTCATGCGGGAGATCACGGAGATCGCCGTATCCCTGCCGGAGCATACCGTGGTGCCCTATAACAATGTTCCAAAAAAGGATTATGTGTCCAATGTTCCCAAGGAGGGAGCCTATGAAAAAGCCAGCAGTTGATTACCGCGCCTTTCGCCTGCGCAGGATCAACGACCCGGAGTTTTCCCACTTAAAGCTGCTGCTGGGGTGGGTCGGGTATTTCATTCTGTACTTTCTGACGGAGAATCTGATCCCGGTTGAAAAATGCACGCCGGTACATATGTGGCTGGATGATGTGATCCCATTCTGCGAGTGGTTTCTGATTCCATATGTGTTTTGGTATCTGCTGATCGTGGTTTCACTGGGGTACTTCCTGCTGTACAATGTGGACAGCTTCCGGCGGCTGCAGACCTTTATTATCATCACCCAGATCGCGGCAATGGCGGTCTACATCCTTTTCCCGAACCGGCAGGATCTGCGTCCTGCCCAGTTCCCGAGGGACAACTTCCTGACCCGGTGCATCGGGCTGCTGTACAGCCTGGATACCAACACCGGGGTGTGTCCGTCGCTGCACGTGGCGTACTCCGTTGGCATCGCCTCCGTGTGGGGAAAACAGAAGGATGTATCCAGGCTTTGGAAAGCATTTACCTTTGTGGCAGTGATCTTGATCTGCCTGTCCACCATGTTTATCAAGCAGCATTCCGCCGTGGATTTCTTCGCGGCGCTCCCGGTGTGCCTGCTGGCGGAGGGGATTGTCTACGGAAAAGACTTCTGGCTGCCCCGAATGCGGAAACGGCACGCCGGATGAATGTTTCCCAAAGGTTTCTTGACGGAGCTCCCGCTTCCGGATAGAATGGATGTGCAGGTTCGGAAAACCGGCATCCTGGGGAGAAAAAAGACAGATCCGCAGGGTCAAAGGAGGGCTTTTTATGTTTCAGATTCTTGTGGCAGACGACGATAAGAACACCCGGCTGCTGCTCAAGGCGGTTCTGCAGGCGGAAAACTATCGTGTCTTTACCGCGGAAAACGGCGAGCAGGCCCTGGAGGTCATGGACAAGGAGCATATTGATCTGGTGGTTCTGGACATCATGATGCCCAAAATGGACGGCTATGCGTTTACCAGAACTCTGCGGGAGAATGACAACAATCTTCCGATCCTGATGGTTTCCGCCAAACAGCTTCCGGCGGACAAGCAGAAAGGGTTTTTGGTGGGTACGGATGACTATATGACCAAACCCATTGACGAAACGGAGATGCTTCTGCGGATCAAGGCGCTGCTCCGCCGGGCAAGGATCGTAAACGAGCGAAGGATCGTCGTGGGAGATGTCACGCTGGATTATGACAGCCTGACCGTATCCCGAAACGGAGAAAAGCAGGAGCTGCCCCAAAAGGAATTTATGCTTCTTTATAAGCTGCTCAGCTATCCCGGCAAGATTTTTACCCGGATCCAGTTGATGGATGAGATCTGGGGAGCGGAAAGCGATACAGGCTGGGAGACGGTTACGGTGCATATCGGCAGGCTTCGCAAGCGCTTTGAGGGCTGGGAGGAGTTTGAGATCGTTTCCGTCAGAGGCCTTGGCTATAAGGCGGTGAAAAAGGTATGAAAAAGGAAGACCGCAGGGAACGCCTTGGCCTGATTTTGCTCATCGCCGCGCTGGCCTTTGCAGTCCAGTTGATTACCGTGCTGATTGCGGCAGCGCTTGTCAGTATTCTGATGTACACCGGCGTGATCAGGGACCTTTCGGCAGAATCCATCACGCCGGGCAATACCCTGCTGCTGATGTCCGCGATCAGCATTTTTGCCGGTATTCTGCTGTCCGCTTTCACGGGAAAATATCTGCTGCAGCCGGTCAACCGGTTCATCAACCAGATGAACCGTCTGGCGGACGGCGATTTCAAAGCCAGGATCCATTTCGGAAAACCGATTTCCGCCCATCCTTCCTTTCAGGAGATTGAGAGGAGCTTCAACAAGGCTGCCGAAGAACTGGAACAGACGGAGGTGCTTCGCGGCGATTTTATCAATAATTTTTCCCACGAATTCAAAACCCCCATCGTTTCCATCGCCGGCTTTGCCAAGCTGCTTCGCAGGGGCAATCTGACGCCGGAGCAGCAGGAAGAATATCTGGCTGTGATTGAGGAGGAATCCCTGCGGCTGGCACAGATGGCGACCAGCGTGCTGGATCTCACCAAAATCGAGAATCAAACCATTTTGACCAATGTTAGCCGCTTTAATGTTTCGGAGCAGGTGCGTTCCGCCATTCTGCTGCTGGAGGAGAAATGGACGAAGAAAAACCTGGAATTCAATTTTCGGATCGGTGAATTTGAAATCTGTGCCAATGAAGAGCTGCTGAAGCATGTGTGGATCAATCTGCTGGATAACGCGGTAAAATTCTCCGAAGAATACGGCTACATTGATATTTTGGTGGAGGAGAAGGACGGGAAAATTGCCGTTGCCATCAGCAATACCGGCAAGCCCATCCCGCCGGAGAGCATGAAGCGGATCTTCAACAAGTTCTATCAGGCAGACGAGTCTCACTCCTCCCAGGGCAGCGGCATTGGCCTTGCCATCGTAAAGAAGGTTGTGGAGCTGCATCAGGGAACCGTTTCCGTTCAGAGCAGCCCGGACCTGACGACATTTACCGTGGAACTGCCCAAGGGCTGATGCCCCCGTCGGGGAAAGGAGATCATATGGATATGTTTCTAACATTGGCATTCCTGTTTTTTATAGGCTCTGTTGCCGGATGGATCATAGAGCTTTTGTTCCGCCGGTTTCTCTCAAGCGCCAATCCGGACAGAAAATGGATCAACCCCGGCTTTTGCACCGGCCCGTACCTGCCCATCTATGGCTTTGGGCTGTGTGTGCTCTACCTGATCGCGTCACTGGAGCCATATGCGCATATACATGATCCGGTTTGGAATAAAGTGGTCTTATTTGCCCTGATGGCGCTGTGTATGACCGCGATCGAGTATGTGGCGGGACTGCTCTGCCTGAAGGTGGCAAAAGTCAGATTGTGGGATTACAGCAACGAATGGGGCAACATCCAGGGCATCATTTGCCCAAAGTTTTCTCTGATTTGGGCGGTGCTTGGCGCGGTATATTATTTTCTGATCCATCCGCGCATTTTAGGGGCACTGGAATGGCTGTCCCGCAATCTTGCGTTTTCGTTTGTGATCGGCTTTTTCTTTGGGGTATTTCTGATCGATGTTGTACACGCGACCCGGTTGGTGGTAAAACTCAGAGAATTCGCGCAGGAGAATGACGTGGTCGTTCGCTACGAGGCGTTGAAAGCCCATATCCGCAGCCGCAGTGATGCGGCGAAGCAGCGTTACCACTTCTTTCGCCCGTTTCGTTCTGAGCGTCCCCTGCGGGAGCACTTAAAAGAACTGCGGGACACGTTTGAAAAAAGATCCGGCAATGCCGGGAACCGGTAAAAGCATCCTTTTCGCGCGAAGCAGGCAGCCTGTAACGGCTGATTGCTTCGCGCCTTGTTCACAATTTGGAAATATGCAGTTTCGTTTCGGTTTAGCTTGGAGGGGTATGCTTTTGCCGGAAAACGAAAAGGAAGAAAGGGAGAGAAACGATGAATGAAGTCAAGCGTCCTAAGAAACCGTTGATTTTCTACTATGCCATCGCTATGGCCGTGATCATCCTGTTCAACGCGCTGGTAATGCCCTGGCTGGCGGAAATGCAGATCAAAGAGGTGGACTATGGAACCTTTATGTCCATGATTGAGGAAAAGAACATCGGCCTTGTGGAGATCAGCGAGGCGGAAAACCAGATCACATTCACGGACAAAGAGGGAAAGCAGGTATACAAGACCGCCATGGTGGAGGATCCTACACGAACGGAGCGCCTGTATGCCGCCGGCGCGGTATTCAGCGGTCAGGTGGTGGAGAAGACCTCTCCCATTTTGACGATTCTGCTGACCTGGATCCTGCCCATGGTGCTGTTCATCGGCATCGGACAGTTTATGTCCAGGAAGCTGATGGACAAGGCCGGCGGCGGTGCCGGAGCCATGTCCTTCAATATGGGCAAAAGCAACGCGAAGGTCTATGTGAAATCCTCCGACGGTATCAGCTTTGACGATGTGGAAGGTGTGGACGAGGCGGAGGAGAGCCTGGCCGAGATCGTGGACTATCTCCATAACCCTGAAAAATACAAGGAAATCGGCGCGACCATGCCCAAGGGCGTGCTTCTCGTTGGCCCTCCGGGTACCGGCAAGACGATGCTTGCCAAGGCGGTCGCGGGGGAAGCCAATGTGCCCTTCTTCTCCATTTCCGGTTCGGAATTTGTGGAGATGTTCGTGGGTATGGGTGCCAGCAAGGTGAGAGACCTCTTCAAACAGGCAAAGGAAAAGGCCCCCTGCATCGTGTTCATCGACGAGATCGATGCCATCGGGCAGAAGCGAAATACAAATTCCATGGGCGGCAATGACGAGCGGGAGCAGACGCTGAACCAGCTCCTCACCGAAATGGACGGATTTGAAGGAAACTCCGGCGTAATGATCCTGGCGGCCACCAACCGTCCGGAATCCCTTGACCCGGCCCTGACCCGTCCCGGCCGTTTTGACCGCCGTGTTCCCGTAGAACTGCCGGATCTGGATGGCCGTGAGAAGATCCTGCGTGTCCATTCCAAGAAGGTCAAGATTGCCGATGATGTGGATTTCAGAACCGTAGCGAGAATGGCATCCGGCGCATCCGGCGCGGAGCTTGCCAACATTGTCAACGAAGCTGCCCTCCGCGCGGTACGCAGCGGACGCAAATTCGCCACCCAGGCGGATATGGAGGAATCCATTGAAGTGGTCATCGCGGGCTATCAAAAGAAAAACGCGATCCTCACCGACAAGGAAAAGATGGCGGTTGCCTATCATGAGATCGGTCATGCGCTGGTTGCCGCGCTGCAGACCCACAGCGCCCCGGTTCAGAAGATCACCATTGTTCCCAGAACCTCCGGTGCCCTGGGCTACACGATGCAGGTGGAGGAAGACAACCACTATCTGATGACCAAAGAGGAGATCGAGAACAAAATCGCCACCTACGCCGGCGGCAGAGCCGCCGAGGAAGTCGCCCTTGGCTCTGTTTCCACCGGCGCGTCCAATGACATTGAACAGGCCACCAAGCTGGCCCGGGCCATGATCACCCGCTACGGCATGAGCGACGAATTCGATATGGTGGCTTTGGAAACGGTGACCAATCAATATTTGGGCGGCGACGCAAGTCTGGCTTGTTCGGCTGAAACCCAGACCAGAGTGGATGAACTGGTGGTGCGGCTGGTGAAAAAGCAGCACGGGAAGGCAAAACAGCTTCTGATGGAGAACCGCGGCAAGCTGCGGGAGCTGGCATTGTACCTTTATGACAAGGAAACCATCACCGGCGACGAATTTATGCGGATTTTGAACGCCCCTTGACCTGCTCTGTTTGTCCGTGTGGTACGGATGGTTGTGTGCTATTGGTAGAATTTTATGAAAAGAAGGCGGGAATCCTGGAGAAATTCTGTGAACAAAGTCAATTGAAATCGGGCATCCCTGTCATTATAATATAGGCAATCTCAAGGAAAGGGGCACCCGCTATGAAGAGCAAGTCTTACCGCTATTGTTATGAATGCGCTATGGGTATGCCCTGCTCTTTTACAGGCTCTATGACTATGCCCTGCAAGGACACTGCGGCTGCAGTGTCCTTTTCTGTTGTATTGGGCATCGTAGAGGCTCTGCGGATTCTTGTAGTACGACTGTGCCTGCGAATTATTCAGGGAACAGCCAAATATTCCGAAGGCACGAATTGTGCAGCCAGATGCCCCGGTTTCTGATACGGGGATCCCGCAGCGCAGCTTTCGGGCGGCGCTGCTTTTTTGTTGTATTTCAGCCAAACGGCTAAAATAAATATTCTCAAGAGGAAGGAAATTCATTATGAAAAAGTTTCTGAAAGTATGCTGTGCTGTATGTGTCATCGCCATGATGATGACCATGTTCTCCGCTTGCTCCGGCAACAAGAACTATGCCGCGAACAATACGGAATTTGTGATCGGCCTGTCCGGTCCCCTGACCGGCGGCGCTGCCATTTACGGCAAGGCCGTTGCCAACTCCGCGCAGATGGCGGTTGACGAAATCAACGCCGCGGGCGGTCTGAACGGCATCAAGTTCAAGCTGGTCGCCGTGGATGACAAGCATGATGCCTCCAACATCGCCACCAACTATGCCACACTGCTGGAGGGCGGTATGCAGGTCTCCCTGGGCACCGTCACCTCCAACCCCTGCCTGGAGTTCAAGACCTACTCCCACGAGGATAACGTGTTCTTCCTGACCCCCTCCGCTACCGCGGATGCCGTTCCCGAGTTCGATAACGGCTATCAGATGTGCTTCGCCGACAGCAACCAGGGCAGCGGCGCCGCGCTGTACGTCAACGATGTCTGCGCCGGTCAGACCATCGGCGTGTTCTACAAGTCCGATGATGCCTACTCCGTCGGTATTTATGAGAAGTTCAAGGCCAGTCTGGACGCGGGCATCACCGTGGTGGAAACCTCTTTCAACGACTCCACTGCCACCGACTTCTCCACCCAGATCGACACCCTGAAGGACTGCACCTTCGTTTTCATGCCCATCTACTACACTCCCGCTTCTCTGTTCATGACCCAGGCTGCGGATATCCTGCCTGCTGACGCCGTTTACTACGGCTGCGACGGTCTGGACGGCATCGATTCCATCGAAGGCTTCGACATCAACTCCATCCCCCAGGAAGTCTCCATGCTGTCCCACTTCAACTCCACCGCAACGGAAGGCCCTGCCGCCGAGTACATTGCCAAGTACACCGCGCAGTACGGCTCCGAGACTCTGAACCAGTTCGGCGCCTCCGCCTATGACTGCGTGTACGCCCTCTTCCAGGCCATGAAGGAGATCTCCGAGGCCGACAGCAACGCCATCTCCGTCACCATGAGCCCCTCCGAGCTGTGCGAAGTGCTGAAGGCCAAGTTCCAGGGCGGCTTCACCTTCTCCGGCGTCACCGGCGAGAATATTACCTGGAGTGAAAGCGGCACCGTCAACAAGGCCGCCATCAAGTACATCATCAAGGAAGCCAACTGATAACACTATGCGGCAGGGGAGTACGCTCTCCTGCCGCGCGAAAGGATTTCGCTATGGAGCTAATCTCAACGTTTGTGAATGGTCTGGGCCTGGGCGGCATCTATGCCATGATCGCCCTGGGCTACACCATGGTCTATGGAATTGCAAAAATGCTGAATTTCGCCCATGGCGATATCATCATGGTCGGCGGCTATACCATTCTGGTCTTTATGAATGCCACCGGCAATCCGATTCTGGCAACGGCCCTGGCTGTGGTGTTCTGCGTGCTTCTGGGCATTGCGGTGGAGCGGCTGGCTTATAAACCCCTGCGGGGCGCATCGCCCCTTGCCGTGCTGATTACGGCAATCGGCGTCAGCTATCTGCTCCAGAGCCTTGCGCTGATCATCTTCGGATCCGCTTCCCGCATGATCGCCCTGCCGAATTTCGGCGTGGTGACGGTGGGTGGAATGCGGATCCAGGGCTACACCCTGTTCACCCTGGCCTGCACGGTGGTTGTCTGCACTGCGCTGACCCTCTTTATTAAGTTTACCCGGCTGGGCAAGGCCATGCTGGCGGTGTCTGAGGATCGGGGCGCTGCCCAGCTCATGGGCGTCAACGTGAACATGATCATCACGCTGACCTTCGTGATCGGCTCTGCCCTGGCATCCCTGGCCGGACTGTGCATTCTTCTGAAAGCACCCAGTATCGGCAGCACCTTCGGTTCCATGCCCGGTATCAAGGCATTTACGGCCGCGGTGATCGGCGGCATCGGTTCCATTCCCGGTGCCATGCTGGGCGGCATCCTGCTGGGCGTGGTGGAAAGCTTCTGCAACAAGATTGCCGTAATCGCGCCTTACACGGATGCCATTGAATTCGGTATCCTCATCATCATCCTGCTGATCCGTCCCACCGGATTTTTGGGCAAGAAACGGAGGGAAAAGGTATGAGAACAATTGCAAAGCACTTCCAGTGGAAGCATTTTGCCAACTATGTGGTCATTTCCGCAGCCCTCCTTGTCTGCGCGGTCATTTCGTTGTCCGGCGGTATGCGTTCCTCCGGACAGTATCTGCTGGAGAAAATGGCCATCGCCATGATCCTGGCGGTGTCACTGTCCATGCTGGTGGGCTTTTTGGGCGAATTGAGCCTGGGACACGCGGGCTTCATGTGCGTGGGCGCCTACATCGGCGGCAAGACCGCCGCCTTTCTGGTGCCCGCCATGGGCAACGGCATCCCCGCGCTGCTGATTGCCCTGGCGGCAGGCGGTGTCAGCGCCGCGGTCTGCGGTGTGATCGTGGGTCTGCCGGCCCTGCGGTTGAAGGGCGACTACCTTGCCATCGTGACGCTGGCCTTTGGCGAAATCGTCCGGTCCATCTTCATGAACTCCTCTTCTGCCTCCTTCGGCGGCGCGCTGGGTCTGCCTACCCCCAGATATGACCGGGGCAGCCTGTTTATCATCTGCTTTGTGCTGCTGCTTCTGACCCTGGCGGCCTTCCAGAATCTGATCCGGAGCCGTCACGGCAGAGCCATCACCGCCATCCGCGACAGCGAGATCGCTGCCCGCGCCACCGGCATCAACGTGACCCGGTACAAGCTGATGGTGTTTGCCATGTCCGCGTTCTTCGCCGGCATCGCCGGTGTGCTGTACAGCTACAGCAACCAGACCGTGCAGAGCGTGAAATTCGGCTTTAACTATTCCATTGAAATCCTGGTCATGGTGGTTCTGGGCGGCATGGGCTCCATCAACGGCTCCCTGATCGCGGCAGCCCTGATCACCTTCCTGAATGTGAAGCTGACCTCGGTGCTGACCGGCGATCTGGCGGTGCTGCAGAATCTGATCTATGCCCTGATTCTGATTGTCATTGTGATCTATGGCAACGCGCCCTTCCTGGCAGGTGTCCGGGAGAAGTACAGGTTCCAAAATCTGCTGCGGAAGGTATTCCGCAGAGGAAATGACCCGGCTTTCCGCAGAGACGACGAAAAGAGCTGGGCAAGAGTGCCCACCAAGATCCACATGGACGAGTTGCTTTCCATGGATGTGCGTCCCGAGGATCACCGCGCTGTCCGCCTGGATGGCGACAAACCCGGAAAGGGGGACTGACCCATGGCGGAATACATTTTGGAGACCCGGCATCTGGGGATTCGCTTCGGCGGACTGAAGGCAGCGGATGATGTGAACATCCGCATCAAAAAGAATCAGATCTACGGTCTGATCGGTCCCAACGGCGCGGGCAAGACCACGATTTTCAACATGATTACCGGCGTGTACGCACCCACCGAGGGGGAGATCTACCTGGACGGTCAGCGCATTGACGGACTTTCCCAGGAACGGATCAACCACATGGGCGCGGCCCGTACCTTCCAGAACATTCGGCTGTTCAACAACATGACGGTGGTTCGGAATGTGATGGTGGGTCTGCACAACGACCCCAAGTACAACTGCGGCTTCTTTACCTCCGTTTTCCGTCTGCCCAAGCATTTCCGGGTGGAGGAGGAAATGCGGAAAGAGGCAAAAGAGCTTCTCGACCTGTTCGGTCTGCTGGAGCAGCGCAACGAGCTGGCCTCCAACCTGCCCTATGGCAAACAGCGCAAGCTGGAGATTGCCCGGGCCCTGGCGACCAAGCCCAAGCTGCTGCTGCTGGACGAGCCTGCCGCGGGCATGAACCCCCAGGAGACCGAGGAGCTGATGGAAACCATCCGCAAGGTCCGGGACCGCTTCGACATGACCATTTTGCTGATCGAGCATGACATGAACCTGGTGTCCGGCATCTGCGATGAGCTGACGGTGCTGAATTTCGGCACCACCCTGGCCCAGGGCGATGTGGGAACGGCTCTGTCCGACCCGGAAGTGATCCGCGCCTATCTGGGCGACGACAATTAAGGAGGGACACCATGGCTTTGTTGGAAGTGAAGAACCTGAAGGTCAGCTACGGGCTGATCCAGGCGATCAAAGACGTGTCCTTCACGGTGGAGGAGGGGCAGATCGTCACGCTCATCGGTGCCAACGGCGCCGGAAAAACCACCATTATGCACGCCGTCAGCGGTCTGATTCCCAAACAGAGCGGCAAAATCACCTTTGATGGCAAGGATATTACCGCTGTCCCACCCCATAAGCTGATCAATATGGGCATTGCCCATGTGCCGGAGGGACGGCGGATCTTCCAGGAGCTGACGGTGGAGGAAAACCTCCAGCTTGGTGCCTATACCCGCCGGGACAAGAAGGAGATTGCCGCTACCCTGGAGGAGATCTATCAGCGCTTCCCGGTGCTGAAGGAGCGTGCCCGCCAGATCGCGGGCACCCTGTCCGGCGGTGAGCAGCAGATGCTTGCCATGAGCCGGGCGCTGATGTCCCATCCCCGGCTGCTGCTGCTGGACGAGCCCAGTATGGGTCTGTCCCCGCTGTATGTGGGCACCATCTTCGACATGATCCGCCGGGTCAATGAGGAGGGAACCACCGTCCTGCTGGTGGAGCAGAACGCAAAAAAGGCGCTGGCCATCGCGGATCAGGCCTATGTTCTGGAAATCGGCAACATCACCAAATCCGGCCCGGGAGCGGAGCTGCTGGGCGACGACAGCATCCGCAAGGCTTATCTGGGCGGATGATCACAAAAGGATTCAGAGCCGCGCTGACAGCCACCGTCCCGGTGATGACCGGATATCTGGTGCAGGCGGTGTTTTAGGGAAGCTCTGAATAATTCGCTGCTCAGCCGAAGCCGAATTGTTCAGAGCTTCCTTAGAAAAGGGCGCGTTGTGAAATGCGCCCTTTGCGTCGTTATTTCCCGGGAAAACCCCTTGGTATGACAAATCTTCTTTGGAGGAAGGAAAATGAAAAAGATCACACTGGACGAATTCTGCAATCTGAAATTCGTCTCCAACCTGGAATTTTCCCCCAATGGCAAGCACCTGTGCTTTGTGGTGTCCCAGGCGGATCGGGAGGGAAACAAGTATTCCTCCTGCATCTACACCCTGAAGGGCAAGACCGCCAGGCAGTTGACCTCCGGCGGCAGGGAAGGATCCTTCCAGTTCCTGGATGAGGACACCATCCTCTTCCCGGGCAACCGGGACGAGAGCAAGGCGCCGTCCGTCGAAAGCAAGTTCTACCGCATGAGTCTAAGCGGCGGAGAAGCGGTGAAGGCGTTCACCCTGCCCATCCCCGTGGAGAAGCTGCTGCCCCTGCCCGGCGGCGATTTTATCGTGGTGGGCAGCACCTTCCCGGGCTTTGAGGATCTGTACCTCGGCAGCAGGAAGCGGGCTGAGGAATATCTGAAGTTCGTGAAGGACAATGAGGACTACGAGGTGGTCGACCAGATGCCCTGGTGGTGGAACGGCGCGGGCTTCACCAAGAGCGCCTATTCCTCTCTGTTCTATTACAGCGCCCGGAAGAAAAGCCTGCGCCGGCTCACCGGGGAGAATTTCGCCGTTGCCGATGTCAAGCTGAACAAGGACAAGACCGAGGTCTGGTTCATCGGCTCCGAGGTGCGGCAGTATTTGCCCATGGACGAGGGGAATGACCTCTACCGCCTGAAAATCGCGGACGGCACCATGGAGTGCCTGGTGAAGAACGGGGAACACTTCTCCCTGCAGGGCTTTGAATTCGGCGACAGCTTTGTGCTGCTGATGGCCTCCGACAAGAAGCACGGGCTGAACACCGACGGAGATTTCTACAAGCTGTCCTATGAGGATCACACCGTCAGCCTGTACTGCAGATACGGCGAGGCCGTTGGCTCCAGCGTGGGCAGCGATGTCCGCTACGGGCATGGCAGATCCGTTAAAATGGTGGGCGACACCCTGTATTTTATCTCCACCATTTTTGACTGCGCCGGGCTTTACAAGCTGGAGGACGGGAAAATCACCCGGGTGTCGGAAAAGGAAGGCTCCGTGGACTGCTTCGACGTGTGCGGCGACCGGATCCGGCTGTCCGCCCTCTATGACATGAGACCCCAGGAGATCTACGATGCCGCCGGCAACCGCTATACGAAACTCAACGATAAGGCGCTGGCGGGGAAATATGTGGCGGAAGCGGAGAGGCTGAACTGCGTATCCGGCGGCCATGAGATCCACGGCTTCGTGCTGAAGCCCATGGACTTCACCCCGGGGAAGAAGTACCCCGTGATCTTCGACATCCACGGCGGCCCCAAGACGGTGTACGGCCCCGTTTTTTACCATGAGATGCAGTACTGGGCAAGCCAGGGCTACTTCGTCATCTACTGCAACCCCACCGGCTCCGACGGCAGGAATGCTTTCTCGGATATCCGGGGCAAATACGGCACGGTGGATTACGAGGATCTGATGGCCTTCTGCGACAGGGCGCTGGATGCCTACCCGGAGATGGACAGGAACAATGTCTTTGAGACCGGCGGCTCCTACGGCGGCTTCATGACCAACTGGATCATCGGACATACCGACCGCTTTGCCGCCTGCGCCAGCCAGCGCTCCATTTCCAACTGGTTCTCGTTCTACGGCGTGTCGGACATCGGCGTGATCTTCGCCCAGGATCAGTGCCAGGCGGATCCCTGGGGCAACCCGGAGAAGCTGTGGGAGCACAGTCCCCTGAAATACGCGGACAAGTGCAAGACCCCCACCCTGTTCATCCACTCCTTTGAGGACTACCGCTGCCCCATTGACCAGGGGTACCAGATGTACACCGCCCTGGTCAAACATGGCGTGGAGGCAAAAATGGTGCTGTTCCGGGGCGAGAACCACGACCTGTCCAGAACCGGCAAGCCGCTGCACCGGATCCGCCGGCTGAAAGAGATCACCGACTGGTTCGAGAGCCACAAGCGCTGAAAACACCGCCGGAAGGCGCGGGGAGCGCCCCGCTTCCGGGCCGGATCTCTCCGAAAAATACCATTCCACACAAAAGGCGGCAGCCCCGGCTTTTGTGTGGAATCTCTTTTTGGGGCGATCCGGGCCGGATATATCAGTTTTCCATTGACATTTATGGTATTTTGTGAGAAAATAGCGGTTGTTAAAAATACAAATAAGGGGAAATACCATATGTTCCAATCCAGAACCCATACCTGCGGCGAGCTGCGTCTTGCTGACGCGGGCAAGCGGGTCACCATTGTCGGCTGGCTGGAAAACATCCGCGAAGTCGGCTCCAATTTTGCCTTCCTGGTGCTTCGTGACTACTACGGCACCACCCAGGTGGTGGTTGAGACCGAAGAGATGGCAAAGCTGGTCAAGCCCATCAACAAGGAATCCACCATTTCCGTCACCGGCGTCGTCCGGGAGCGGGAGAGCAAGAATCCCAAGCTGCCCACCGGCGAGATCGAGGTCGTGCCCGAGAAAATCGAAGTTCTGGGCAAGTGCCGCTACAACGCCCTGCCCTTTGAGATCAACAAATCCCGGGACGCGGACGAGAATGTCCGTCTCAAGTACCGCTTCCTGGATCTGCGGAATCCCGCGGTGAAGTCCAACATCATCCTGCGCTGCCAGGTGGTTGCCGAGCTGCGGCGGCTGATGACCGAGAAGGGCTTCCTGGAGATCACCACCCCCATCCTCACCGCCTCCTCCCCCGAGGGCGCCCGGGACTACCTGGTTCCCGCCCGGAACCATCCCGGCAAGTTCTACGCCCTGCCCCAGGCTCCCCAGCAGTTCAAGCAGCTTCTGATGACCTCCGGCTTCGACAAGTATTTCCAGATCGCGCCCTGCTTCCGGGATGAGGACGCCCGTGCCGACCGTACCCCCGGCGAGTTCTACCAGTTGGATATGGAGATGGCCTTCGCTTCCCAGGAGGATGTGCTGTCCACCCTGGAGGATGTGCTGGTGCCCGTGTTCAAAAAGTTCGGCAAATATCAGCGGGTTTCCCAGGCGCCTTTCCGTCACATTCCTTTCAACGAGGCCATGGAGCGCTACGGCTCCGACAAGCCCGACCTGCGTATCGACCTGGAGATCCGGGACATTACCTCCGAGGTGCAGGGCTGCGGCTTCGGGCCCTTTGAGGGTGCCGTGGTCAAGGCGGTTGCCGTGGACAATTTCGACCAGGGCCGCAAGTGGATCGACAAGCTGCTTGCCGACGTGGAGGTCACCACCGGCAACAAGGCCTGCTGGGTCAAGGTGGACGAAAACGGCAACCTGACCGGCGGCGTTTCCAAGTTCCTCACCGATCAGAAGGACGCGCTGACCGAAAAGCTGGGTCTGAAGCCCGGTTCCTTCGTCTGCATGGCCGCGGGCAAGAAGACCGCCGCCCAGAAGACCGCCGGCGTGATCCGTACCCTCATGGGCAAGCGGATTCCCGGTCACTTTGACGAGGAGCAGTACGCCCTGTGCTGGATCGTGGACTTCCCCATGTACG
>JBJDYP010000011.1:0-16982 GCA_051867435.1 Faecousia sp. | reverse complement strand
AGTAAACTTCCAGTTTGTCGAACTGAACAGCCACACTACTTTTGCTTACTTTTACATCAATTCTGCGACCTTTGGTTACTCTTTGGCAAAATAGCAGGACACCGCTGTGGGTGCCCTGCTTTTTTGACGGCATGGGGAGCGTTCCGTCACCCTGCTGGGATGCGGTGGGGGATCCGCGCATATAGTGTTACACCCCGCGCTTGCCGCCGGCGGCTGCCCTTTTTCGGCAGATACCGCCAAATTTTTTCCCATTATCCGCAAATTTGGGCAAAATTACGATTGTAAATTTTCTAAGAACTATATATAATATAAAGGTTATATGACAATCACTTCATGTTAGGGGATCGCACATACATGGCAACTGGCATTGAACGACTGAAAAAATACCTGACACCCGGCTCCCGTGTTCACCTTGTGGGCATCGGCGGCGTTTCCATGCGTCCGCTTGGCCTGGTGCTGAAGGGCATGGGCGTCACGGTGACCGGCTCGGATATGAACGCCTCCGTTTCCACGGACGAACTCATCGCCCAGGGCATCCGGGTCGCCATCGGACACCGGGCAGAAAATATCCGGGGCGCGGACTGCATCATCCGCACCGCTGCCGCACACAATGACAACCCGGAGATCGCGGCTGCCCGGGCGGCAGGTATTCCCGTGTTTGAACGCGCCCAGGCCTGGGGCGTGATCATGCAGGCGTACAAGAACGCCATCTGCATTTCCGGCACCCACGGCAAGACCACCGCCACCTCCATGGTGACCCACATCCTGATGGAAGCGGGCATGGATCCCACCGTCATGATCGGCGGCTATCTGCCCCTGCTCCATGCGGGACACCGGGTTGGCGAAGGGGATTCCATCATCCTGGAGAGCTGCGAATACTGCGACTCCTTCCTGAATTTCTTCCCGTCCCTGGCTGTGGTGCTGAATATTGAGGCGGATCATCTGGACTATTTCAAGGATCTGGCGGACATCGAGAAATCCTTCCGCAGGTTTGTGGAGCTGTCCCGTAACGGCATCATCGCCAACGGCGACGACCGGAACACCATGGACGCGCTGAAGGGGCTGGAATTCACGACCTTCGGACTGGGGGAGCACAATCTGATCCACCCGGTGAACCTGCGGGAAAACGGCCGCCATTTCGATGTGGAAGCCGCCGGGGAGGTTTACTGCCATATCGACCTGAATGTCTACGGCATCCACAACGCGGTGGATGCGCTGGCGGCAGCCGCCGTGGCATGGAAGCTGGGGATCCCCGGCGAGGCGGTGCAGCGGGGCCTGGCGTCTTTCCACGGCGCAGGCAGAAGAATGGAGCTCAAGGGCCAGTTCCGGGGCATCGATGTGTATGATGACTATGCCCACCATCCCGGCGAGCTGGCAGCGACCATTGCCGCCGTTCGGGAGATGGGCTACAAGCGGATCCTGCTGGCGTTCCAGCCCCACACCTATACCAGAACCAAGGCGCTGTTTCAGGATTTCGTCCGGGAGCTGAAAAAAGTGGATCAGCTTGTGCTGGCAGAGATCTACGCTGCCCGGGAGCAGAACACCGTGGGCATTTCCTCGGAAGACCTGGCGAAGCAGATCCCAGGCGCCGTATGCTGCGAGACCCTGCCCCAGGTGACGGAGTATCTGAAAACCCACGCCAGACCCGGCGATGTGATCCTGACGGTGGGCGCGGGCGATATCTACCGTGCCGGCGAGGCGCTGCTGAAGGAGCAATAAAAAACATGGGGTGCGCGCCGGCGCACCCCATTCCAGGGAAAGGAAGCATGGAATCCACCGTCCGCAGGCGGTTTAAGGTTCCAGGGTCAGATGATCCACGCCGGACTGCTCGAATTCGTCCATATAGCGGTTCATCCGATCCATCATTTCCTCGTAGTTTTCCGGGTTGATGTCCGGGTAGTTCATGTCCCTGCGGGCCAGTTCCTCCGCCAGGATCTCATAGAACACGTTGTCCTCGTACAGTCCGATGGCTTCGTGGATGCCGCCCTCGGCATAGGCATGGGAGGGGACGCTGACGCCGTCCCAGTCTTCCACCAGCGCCTGGAGATGGGTGCCCCGGCACAGGCCGAAAAGCTTGCTTTCCACCGCGTCGTAATCCTGGAAACGGTCTTCTCCTCTGGCGGAGTTCAAGACCCAGTTGCCGATATATACAAGGTCCAGCAGATAACGGAATTCCTTGTTGGTCAGATCAATTTGCATGGGAGCCTCCTGAAACGGAAATGGGGATGCTCCTATTATAGCAGCATTTTTGCGGATTTCCAGACGAAAATAAAAATAATGGTTTATTTTCCTCTGAAAACCCGACAATCCAAATTTTGTCCTGAAATGAGGCGAATCTATGAGAAAGCAAAGCGTTTGCATTCTGTTCGGCGGCATCAGCCCGGAGCATGAGGTCTCTCTGCGGTCCGCGGAGTCCGTGCTGAACAATATCGACCATGAAAAATACAATGTGTTCCCCGTGGGCATCACCAAGTCCGGCGACTGGATCCTGTTCGGCGGCAGGGACTATTCCATGCTGCCCTCCGGGGAGTGGGAGCGCTGCGACGGCAACCGCCGGGTGGCTATTTCTCCCGTGCGGGGCCAGGGACTTCTGAGCTTTGAGGGGGACTGCGTGGTGCGGGAGCAGATCGATGTGGTGTTCCCTGTCCTCCACGGCGAAAACGGCGAGGACGGCGCCATGCAGGGGCTGCTCCAGTTGGCGGGCATCCCCTATGTGGGGCCCCATGTGGCGGCATCCGCCGTGGCGATGGACAAGACGCTGACGAAGCTGGTTGCGGATCAGGCGGGTGTCACCCAGGCGCGATGGCACCTGGTTCGCCGCTGCGAGCTGGAAAACCACATGGATCATGTGGTGGAAGCCGTGGAGCAGAAATTCTCCTATCCCGTGTTTGTCAAGCCTGCCGGAACCGGCTCCTCCGTGGGTGTTTCCAAGGCTGCCGGCCGGGAAGCGCTGGAAAAGGCGCTGACCTTCGCGGCGAAGTACGACGAAAAGATCCTGGTGGAAGAGTTTATCCGGGGCAGGGAAGTGGAGGTCGCCGTCATGGGCAATGACGCGCCCGTGGCCTCGGTCTGCGGCGAGATCGATTCCGGCGCGGAATTCTATGATTATGAAGCCAAGTATGTCACCGACACCTCCACCGCGTATATCCCCGCCCGGATCTCCGAGCAGGCGGAGGAGGCCGTCCGGGAGGCTGCGGTGAAGATCTACAGCGCCATCGGCTGCCAGGGCCTCAGCCGGGTGGACTTCTTCGTGACCTATGAGGACGAACGGGTGGTGTTCAATGAGATCAACACCCTGCCCGGGTTCACCTCCATCTCCATGTACCCCAAGCTGTTCGCGGCCTCCGGCATTCCCTATTCCCGCCTGATCGATGAGTTGATTGGGCTGGCAGTGGAGGCAGCCCGGGAATGAGCATGGATGTGATTCTGACGATCTGCGGCAGGCAGAGCTATGAGGGTCAGGAGCCGGACACCATCGAGCTGGTGACGGAGGGCGTCCTGGAGCGGAAGAACGGCGCGTGGGAGGTCTGGTATGAGGAAAGCGACCTCACCGGCCTTTCCGGCACCCGAACCACCTTCCGGCTGGAAGAGGACAAGGTGACGCTGACCAGAGCCGGGCAGCTTTCCTCCGAGATGATCTTCCAGGAGGGAGTCCGCCATGATTCCCTGTACCAGATGGAGTTCGGCGCGCTGATGATCGGTGTATGTGCCCGGAATATTCACTGGGTTATGGATGAGAACGGCGGAGATATCCGCATTCTCTATGGGATCGAGATCGAACAGAGCACCGTGGGTACGGTGGAATATCAGGTTACGGTCCGTCCAGCGGCGTAATGGAACAGGGGCTGCCCCACATGGGCAAGCCCCTTTTTTGCGGTTTTCGCCGGAAACATCTTGCTTTTTGGCGGAAAAAAGCATATGATATATCAAATGTGGTTCCGACACCACAGAAAAACGCTGTGCCATGTTTTCCCCGGGAGGGATGTTATGCTGTATCATTCTACCAGAAATCACAATCTGACCGCGGACAGCGCCCAGGCGGTGCTGCAGGGGCTGGCCCCTGACGGCGGTCTGTATATGCCGGAGTGCATTCCCGGATTTGACTGGGAAGCCTGCCTCCGGGGAGATACCCAGGAAATGGCGGTCATGATCCTGTCCGCCCTGCTGCCGGATATCCCCGATATGGGGACGCTGGTTTCCCGGGCGTATACCGGAAAATTTGAGACCGAAGGGCTGACGCCCACGGTGGAGGTGGGCGGCTTTACGGTGCTGGAGCTGTTCCGTGGGCCGACCTCCGCGTTCAAGGATGTGGCGCTTTCCATGCTGCCCCAACTGCTGACTGCCGCCAAGCGGGTGTGCGGCGTGGAGGACGACATCATGATCCTGACTGCCACCTCCGGCGATACCGGCAAGGCCGCGCTGGAAGGCTTCCGGGATGTGGAGGGCGTTCGGATCTGCGTGTTCTATCCCGATGGGGGTGTTTCCCGGGTGCAGCGCGCCCAGATGGTCACCCAGGAGGGAAGCAATGTCACCGTATGCGCCGTCCGGGGCAACTTTGACGATGCCCAGACCGGGGTAAAGGGCATTTTCGCGGCGTGCCGGGGCAGGGAATTGCCGTTCCGTCTGTCCTCTGCCAATTCCATCAACATCGGACGCCTGGCGCCCCAGGTGACGTACTATTTTAAGGCATACCGGGATCTGATGGACCGGGGCGTGATCTCCCTGGGGGAAAGGGTGAATTTCTCCGTTCCCACCGGGAATTTCGGCGACATTTTGGCAGGCTACCTGGCAAAGAAGCTGGGGCTGCCTGTGGGTATGCTGATCTGCGCCTCCAATGCCAACAATGTACTTACGGACTTCATTCACACGGGAACCTATGACCGCCGCCGTCCGCTGCACAAAACCTTGTCTCCTTCCATGGATATTCTGGTGTCCTCCAACCTGGAAAGGCTCCTGTATCTGATGAGCGGCTGCGATGCGGCACTTGTGGCGGAGCTGATGGAGAAGCTGAACCGGGACGGCGTTTACACCGTGCCGGAGAAGATGAAGCAGGCCATCGATGCCGAGTTCTGGGCGGGCTGCTGCGATGATGCCCGGGCGCTGCAGACCATCGGAAGGGTCTGGGAGGACAGCCATTATCTCTGCGATCCCCATACCGCTGCGGGCTGGGCTGCGGCTGAAGATTATGTAAACCAAACGGGAGACCGCTCACCTATGGTGGTGCTGTCCACCGCATCGCCCTACAAGTTCCCTGCCGCGGTGCTGGCTGCCGTCGGCGGTGAGAACACCGGGGATGAATTCGAACAGATGGAGCGGCTGCTTGCCCGGACGGGCGTGCCGGTGCCGCCCAATCTGAAGAACCTGAAAGGAAAGACGGAACGGCACACCGGGGTAATCAATAAAGAGGAAATGCTGCCCTTTGTGCTGGGATTGTGAGGTAGAATATGAAACGAGTAACGATTCGCGTGCCTGCCACCACGGCAAATCTGGGTCCGGGCTTTGATGCTTTCGGCTGCGCCCTGAGCCTGTATACCGACGTGACCTTTGAGGAGACGGAGGAAGGGCTGGAGATTACCGGCTGCGACGAGGAATTTACCGGGCCGGACAATATGGCCTATACATCTTACTGCGCCGTGCTGGCTTCCCTGAGCGAGGAAGTCCGGGGCGTAAAGATCCACATTGATGCCCACATACCCATCTGCCGCGGATTGGGATCTTCCGCCGCGCTGCTGGTGGCAGGCGCCATGGGCGCCAATGTGCTTCGGGGCAACAAGCTGTCCACCCAGGGCCTGCTGAACATCACCAACGCCATGGAAGGGCACCCGGACAACCTGGCGCCGGCGTTTTTCGGCGGTCTCACCGCGTCCATGGTGGACAACGGTCTTCCTGTGACGGTGAGCTTCCCGCTGCATCCCGACTGGGAGTTTTTGGCGCTGGTGCCGGATTTTGACCTGCCCACCACCAAGGCCCGTGCCGTCCTGCCGGAGCAGGTGAGCCGTGCCGATGCCATCTACAACATCTCCCACGGCGCCATGGTGCTGAAGGCGCTGGAGCTGGGCGACGAGAAGCTTCTTCGCAACGCCATGCAGGACAGGCTCCACCAGAAATACAGAAAGCACATGATCCCGGACTACGAAGCCATTGAGGGTCTGGTACGCACGGCAGGCGCGGCTTTCTGCCTGAGCGGCGCGGGCCCCACCCTGCTCTGCCTGACCCAGAAGCAGGATTTGGAGGAGAAGCTGGCAAAGAAGCTGGACGCGGTCACCACTGCCCACTGGCAGATGCTGCCGCTGCGGGTGGATTTTCAGGGCGCGCATATTATTTCACAGGAATAAAAATCGCCGCGGATTGGCGCGGCAGGGAAAAGCGGTATTTGGAGATTGCCCGAATACTGCTTTTTCTTTTTTTCAAAAAGGGTCTTCTCAAAATCGGTCAACGGAGCTATGATGTGATTGACCGGAACGGTCAACGGAGGTTCTGCTATGAATGAGAAGTTCTTTCTGCTGCCGGAATCCAGGCAGCAGGCGATGATCAACGCCGGATACAGGGTATTTTCTCAAAATTCCTATAAAAACAGTCCCATGAGCGAAATCGCGGAAGCGGCAGGCATCAGCAAATCCCTGCTGTTCCATTATTTCCGCAACAAAAAGGAGCTGTACCTGTTCTTATGGGACAAATGCGCGGAGATCACCATCCAGTATCTGACCGACTATGGCTGCTACGGACAGCAGGGGCTGTTTGAGAGCATGGAACGGGGCATGCGGGCCAAAATGGAAATCATGCGCCGCTACCCCAACATGGCCGGCTTTACCATCAAAGCCTTTTTTGAGAAGGATGCCCAGGTCAGCGCCGCCATACAGGAGAGCTATCACCGCTATTTCAGCATGAAAGCGGAAAAGACCCGGGTAAACCTTGACCCAGAGCAGTTCATTCCGGGACTGGATCTTTCCATGATGTACAGGGAAATGTATTTGGCATCGGAAGGCTACATCTGGGAAATGTTACAGCGCGGTGATCTGGACATTGACCGGATGGAGACGGACTTTACAAAGCTGATGGCATTCTGGAAAAGCATTTATCTTCGAAAGGAGCATTAAAATATGGACGCAATCAGAACCAGGGAACTGACAAAGCGGTACGGGAAAGCAAGAGGCATTGAGCAGGTCAGCCTGACGGTGGAGCAGGGGGAGTTTTTCGGATTCATCGGCCCCAACGGCGCGGGAAAATCCACCACCATCCGCACCCTGCTCGGCCTCATTTCTCCCACCGGCGGCGAGGCCCAGGTCATGAACCTGGACATTCGGAGGGACAGGGAGGAAATCCTCTCCCGAATCGGCTATCTGCCCGCGGACGCGGCGTTCTACCCCGGGATGCGTGTCCGGGATGTGCTGAAGTATTCCGCGGAGCTGCACCGGAAAAACTGCGGGCAATCCGCAGCGCGGCTCTGTGAGCGGCTGCAGCTTGACACCGCGCGGAAGGTGGAGGAGCTTTCCTTCGGCAACAGGAAAAAGGTGGCGATCGTCTGCGCGCTGCAGCATGATCCCCAGCTTCTGATTCTGGACGAGCCCACCAGCGGACTGGATCCGCTGATGCAGAAGGAGTTTTTCGATATTCTCCGGGAGCGAAACAGTGCCGGCACCACTGTTTTTATGTCCAGCCATGTGCTTTCGGAAATCCAGCGCAACTGCACCAGGGCTGCCATTATCCGGGAGGGCAGGATCATCGCCTGCGACAGCATCGAGACCCTTTCCAGAACCAACGCCAAGCGGGTGGGCGTCCAGGGTGAAGCGACCTTGGACGGTCTTAAGGGGGTTCGTGACTTACAGGTGACGGAAGGCTCCATGAGCTTCCTGTACAGCGGGGAGATGAACGCGCTGCTCTCCGTCCTGGCAGCCGGGAAAATCCGGGATCTTTCCGTGTCCGAGCCGGATCTGGAAGAAATCTTCCTGCACTACTATGAGGAAGGAGAGAATACGAAATGACCATTGTGAAGCATGAACTGAAACAGGGCAGAAGTACAGGGATCCTCTGGACGGCCTCGGTGGCCTTTCTGATGGTGGTCTGCGTGTTTTTGTATCCCGAAATGAAAAACGAGATGAATGCGGTGGGGGATATGTTCGCCTCCATGGGCAGCTTCTCTGCCGCGTTCGGTCTGGACAGGCTGAATTTCGGTTTATTTGTGGGCTTTTATGCCGTGGAGTGCGGCAATATTCTGGGATTAGGCGGCGCGTTCTATGCCGCGCTGATTGGTGTCGGAGCCCTGGCGAAAGAGGAAAAGGAGCGGACGGCGGAATTCCTGCTGACCCATCCCGTGTCAAGAGTACGGATCGTCACCGAAAAACTGGCGGCGGTGATGCTGCAGGTCACCGTGATGAATGGGATCATCCTGGGGCTGTCCCTGCTCTCCGCGGCGGCAATCGGGGAGGAAATCCCCTGGAAGGAACTGCTGCTGATGCACGCGGCCTATTATCTCCTGCAGGTGGAGCTGGCGGGAATCTGCTTCGGTATTTCCGCGTTTCTTCGCCGGGGAAGCGTGGGGATCGGTCTGGGTCTTGCCACCGTCATGTACTTCCTGAACCTGATTGCCAATCTGAGCGAAAAAGCGGATTTCCTCAAGTACATTACGCCCTTCGGGTATTGCGAGGGCGCGGACATTATCACCAACGGGAAGCTGGACGCGCTGCTGGTCGCCATCGGAATGGCATTTGCCGCCGCGGGAATCTGCGCGGCCTATGGAGCGTATTGCCGGAAGGATATCCATTCCTGAAAGCAACGGAAGGAAAGAAAAAAACCTGCAATTCCAAACCATGGTATCCATGGAATCGGAATTGCAGGTTTGTTTTGCCCGGTGGGAGCCGGCAAAGCTTCGTTTACTCGATGAAGGTGTATGGGGGCACGGAGATCTGGGACTGCCAGCCCTTGATCTTGGACGAGGCGCTGTTTTCCGTCAATTCCAGATCGTTGCTGTGGTCGTCCGAATCGGTGGTGGTGGAATAGAAATAGCGGATATCACCGTAATCCCCGTTATCCGCGAGGTCCGTTGTCTTGATGCCCTCCACAAACTCCAGGGTCTTTTCGCCCATCCTGTAAGTATAGAAATAGCTGTACGCGGCACCGCTGGAGCCTTCAAAATAGAACTGCGCATCCCTGGTCCAGTAGTATGTGAACCGGAAGCCGGAACGGAGAACCGAAACCGGAGCGCCTTTCTCCAGCATCGCAAGCTCACAGAGGAAAGGCATGGCGGGGAATGCGTCGTCGCCGCCGAAGATCAGCAGCTCGGGGACGGAATCGCCGTTGATGTCCTGGATGGAATACCCCAGCCAGTCGGCTCCGATCACCATTTCGGAAACGCCGTATTCGTCCGCTTTTTGCTGATCCAGCTTTTCGTCCCGGAATGCCTTTCGGTAGCTTTCGATCACATCCTGATAGAGCACCAGGGGATCCTGGACGGTAATCAGCGCCTCCTTGGTGGTGGCGGTGCCCCCCGGGCCGTCGAACCGGGCACGGACAGACCAGCCGTTGAGAGACAGCGGGGTGTTACGCAGGCAGATCATATCCTCATCGTCCAGAATGACCAGCTTCAAATCGGGGTTCAGTTGGATGGTGTCCTCCGTGGTGAAAACATTGCCGTTGAAATCCACGAATTCCCAGGTCAGGCTGTCGGCATTTTCCGCGTGGGCAATGAAGGAAGCACGGCCGCCCTGAACCAGGGTTTCTCCGTAGGGATCCTTGGTGATCTTCACGGCAGCGGCAGCCGGGGTGGTTTCGGAGGGCTCGGTGGCGGTAGAAGGCACCGTGGGGTTCGTTCCATCAGTGGGAAGCGTGTTTTCGCTGGGATCCTGGGGTGCCGTGGTACCGGGATCGGAGCCGATGGGGTCGGCGGCGGTGTGCCGGGGGGGATCCTCCCAGTCGGGATCATCCCCGGCCTTTTCCCGGCTGCAGGCAGTCAGAAGCAGGCAGCAGGAAAGAAACAAAATCAGAAACAGTCGTTTCATCGCTGTATAACCTCCCAAGTTTTTCGGAATTGGGGACGGGAAATCCGTCCCTGTCCTTGTTTTACCACGATTCGTGGGTTTTGTCAATGAAGGCGTGGGCGCTTTGACAGCCGGCGGATTGGAAAAACCTTTTATTTTTATGAAGTTCACGGCTTGTGCATTGACAGAAAACCTCCGGGAAAGTATAGTATACTTATCAATCAGAACGGACTGTATACAGATGAAACAGGAACTGACAGAAAAACAGAAAAAGCAGATCGCAGGCGCGGCAATCGTGATCTTTGTCCTGTTCACCCTGCTGGTGGGCTGGGTTGTGGGTGTCCCCATGGTGAGATTCCTGTCGGAGCCGGAGCGGTTCCGCAGTTGGGTGGATCAGCGCGGAATCTGGGGAAGACTGGCCTACATCGGCATGGTGATCCTGCAGGTGATCGTGGCGCTGATCCCGGGAGAGCCGCTGGAAATCGGCGGCGGCTATGCCTTCGGCGCGGTGGAAGGCACCATCCTCTGCCTGGTGGGAGCCACCGCGGGCAGCATTTTGGTGTTCTGGCTGGTGCGGCGGTTCGGCGTGAGACTGGTGGAGGTGTTTTTCCCGGCGGAGAAGCTGCGGTCTCTGCGGTTTTTGCAGGTCTCGGGAAAGCGGGAGCTGCTGTTTTTGGTTATTTTTATGGTGCCGGGAACCCCGAAGGATATGCTGTGCTACTTCGCCGGGATCACGGATATGCCCTGGGCGGTGTGGCTGATGATCTGCTCCCTGGGCAGGATCCCCTCTGTGATTACCTCCACCATCGGCGGCAGCGCTTTGGGAGAGCAGAACTACTGGTTTGCTGCCGCGTCCTTCGCGGTGGCGCTGACCGTCAGCGGAATCGGACTGCTGATCTATGACCGGATCTGCAAAAAGAACAATAAATAAGAAACGCCCTGTTTCCCGCCGGAAACAGGGCGTATATTAAGGAAGCACTGAACAATTCGGCTTCGGCTGAGCCAAAATCTTCTGCTGTCAGCTCTCACCGAATGATTCAGAGCTTCCTTAACCGTTTCCGAGAGAAACGGTGCGGTATTGGATGGCTTCCGCCAGGTGCTGGGGTTGGATCTGTTCGCTGCCGTCCAGATCCGCCACGGTTCTGGCGACCCGCAAAATCCGGTCATAGCTCCGGGCGGTGAGCCCCATGGCATCGAAGGCCTGCTTCATGATGGCCGCGCAGGTATCGTCCAGATGGCAGTACCGCCGCATCTCCGCAGGCCCCATCCTGGCGTTGCACATTCCGCTGCTCTCACCGAAGCGGTGGTGCTGCACCTGACGGGCGGCATTGACCCGGGCACGGATGCTGGCGGAAGGCTCCGCCTCCGCTCTGCGGCGCAGATCCTCAAAGTGGACGGCGGGCACTTCGATGATAATGTCGATCCGGTCCAGCAGCGGCCCGGAGATCCGGCTCCGATAGGCATCCACAGCGCCCTGAGAGCATTTGCACCGTCCGCCGGGATCGCCGTACCAGCCGCATTTGCAGGGATTCATGGCGCAGACCAGCATAAATTCCGAGGGGTAGGTGACGGCGCCTGCGGCTCTCGAAATGGTGACCTGGGCATCCTCCAGAGGCTGACGCATCAAATCCAGGGTATCCTTGCGGAATTCGGGCAGCTCGTCCAGAAACAGCACGCCCTTGTGGGCGAGGGAGATCTCGCCGGGTTTGGGATTGGCACCGCCGCCGGCAAGGCCGGCATTGGAGATGGTGTGATGGGGAGAGCGGAAAGGTCTTACGGTGACCAGCGGATTTTTGGGTGACAGCAGCCCCATCACGGAGTAGATCTGACTGACTTCCAGAGACTCCGCCCAAGTCATGTCCGGCAGGATCGAGGGAAGCCGCTTGCTGAGCATACTTTTGCCGGAGCCCGGAGGGCCCACCAGCAGCACATTATGGGAACCCGCCGCGGCAATCTCCAGCGCACGCTTGACATTTTCCTGCCCCAGGACATCCTTGAAATCGGGCGTTTCTTCTTCCTGCTTGGTGGGGATCCACAACGGCTCCTCCGGGAGAACGGTCTCTCCATTGAGCCCGGCGATCAGATCCTTCACCGTGCGGACGGGAATAATGGCGGGACCACGGGCCAGGGTCGCTTCGGCGGCGTTCTCCGCCGGGACGAACAGGGTCCGGATGCCCTCCCGCTTTGCGGCCAGCGCCATGGGCAGCACCCCGGGAATGGCGCGAACCACACCGTCCAGGCTGACCTCTCCCAGAAACGCGCTGGAGGACGCGGGACGGCGGACGGAACCCGCCGCGGACAAAATGCTGAGCAATATGGGAAGATCGAACTGGGTGCCGCTCTTTTTCACGTTGGCGGGTGCCAGGTTCACGGTGATCCGGCTGACAGGGAAGGGCACACCGCTGTTCTTGGCAGCGGCACGGACACGTTCCCTGGCTTCCTTCACCGCGGCATCGGGCAGACCCACGATGTCAAAGGCCGGCAGACCGTTGGATATGTAGCACTCGGCGGTGACAACCTGTCCCTGGATGCCGGTGACGGAAAGGGTTTTCACACTGCATATCATGTGGGGTTCCCCCTGACATTCCGAAATGGGATCATTCTACGCGGATGGAATCCACCCGGATCAGCGGCTGCCCATCCCTGGCGGAAACCTGGGTAACATAGTCATAGGTGACGGTAACGGTTCTGCCCACGGACAGCGGGCTGCCCTCGGTGGTCTCAAAGGCCACCAGGATTTCGGTCTCCTCCTTGAAATGGCTGTCGCCCCCGGTGACCGTCAGGGCGCAGGTCTTCCCGGAAACGGACTGCACGGTGCCGCTCAGGGTGGAGCCGCTGCCGCCGAAGGAGGGGATCTCCGGCATGGGAAGCTTGCGCAGAGAGAATTGACAGCCCGTGAGGATACAGACCGCCAGCAGCAGGCACAGACCGCAAAAAATCTTTCTTTTCATGGGTATTCCTCCATTCTCCTACCATCATAGACGGGGAGCCGGAAAATTGCAAGGAAAATTTTGGATTATCACTAGGAAAAATCGGATATCTGTGTTATACTGTCTGCTGATATGAGAATGGAAACGAGGAAGCGTGTTATGAAGGAAATTTTTCTGATGAAGCTGGGCGAAATTGTGCTCAAGGGCGCCAACAAGCGCCAGTTTGAGAACAAACTGCGCCAGAATGTGCGCCGCAGAATGAAGCCCTACGGCAATTTTGATGTGTATCTCATGCAGTCCACGGTGTATGTGGAGCCCATGGACGAAGAAGCGGATGTGGACGGCGCCTGGGATGCCTGCAAATCCATCTTCGGTGTGGTGAGCCTGTGCCGCTGCCGTCCCTGTGAGAAGAACCTGGACGCCATTTTTGAAGCCATTGAGAGCTATCTGGGCGACGATCTGGACTGCGCGGAATCCTTCAAGGTGGAGTCCAAGCGCTCCGATAAGTCGTTCCCGCTGAATTCCATCGGCATTTCCCAGGAAATCGGCGGCAGACTGGCGGAAGCCCATCCCGCCTGCCGGGTGGACGTGCATCATCCCGCGTACACCGTGTATGTGGAGATCCGGGATCTGGCTGCCTATGTCCACGGCCCTGCGGAGCCCGGCGCGGGCGGTCTGCCCACCGGGGTGGGCGGCAGAGCCATGTGCCTGCTGTCCGGGGGCATCGACTCCCCCGTGGCTGCCTATATGATGGCAAAGCGCGGCGTAGAGGTGGAATCCGTCCACTTCTTTTCCTATCCGTACACCTCCCAGCTTGCCAAGGACAAGGTTTTGGAGCTTGCCCGGCTGGTGACCAGATACTGCGGCAGAATGACCGTGAACGTGGTGGGCTTTACCGAGATCCAGGAGGCCATCCGGGACAACTGCCCGGAGGAATACTTCACCCTGATCATGCGCCGGTTTATGATGGAAATATCCCAGCGGATCGCCCGGGAGGACGGCTGCGGCGCGCTGATCACCGGCGAGAACCTGGGACAGGTGGCTTCCCAGACCATGGAGGCTATGGCGGTTACCGGTGCCGTGGTGGATCTGCCGGTTTTCATGCCGCTGGTGGGCATGGATAAGGAAGAAATCGTGACCATCGCCAGAAAGATCGGCACGCTGGACACCTCCATCCTGCCCTACGAGGACTGCTGCACCGTGTTTACGCCCAAGCATCCCAAGACCAAGCCTACCCTGGGGCAGCTTCTCCACGCGGAGCGGAACCTGGACCGGGAGGCGCTGATCCGGCGGGCGCTGGATTCGGTGGAAAAGATCACGGTGAAATATCATGACGAAGCCGGCATTTGATGTAATCGCCCGGCTCCGGGGAAGGACGCTTGCCACGGCGGAAAGCATCACCGGCGGCGGAATCGGCGCGGCGCTGACCGCGGTGCCCGGCAGCTCCGCCGTCTACCTGGGCGGCGTAATCAGCTATGACAGCCGGGTGAAGCGGGATCTGCTGGGTGTCTCCCGTAAGGATCTGGAGACGCTGGGAGCGGTCAGCGCCCCGGTGGCGGTGCAGATGGCTCTGGGTGCCCGGAAGGTGATCGGCGCGGAGATTGCCCTGTCCGTCACGGGGCTGGCAGGCCCGGGCGGCGATGCATTCGGTCACGCGGTGGGCACAGTGTTCATCGGCTACGCGGACGGCATCACCGCTTTTGCCAGAGAGTACCACTTCTCCGGATCCCGGGAAGCGGTGAGGGAGCAGACCGTGGAGGCCGCGCTCCGGCTGGTGCTGGAACAAATGGATGTAAGGGAGGGGGAGGCATGACATATGAACATTCCTGCGGCGGCGTGATCTGCACCCGCAGGAACGGAAAACTCTATTATGTGATCGTCCGCTCCTTCAGCGGAGAATATGGCTTTCCCAAGGGACATATGGAGCCGGGGGAGACTGAGGTGGAGACCGCGCTCCGGGAGATCCGGGAGGAAACGGGACTGCGTCCTACGCTGTTTGACGGCTTCCGGGTGGAGGATTCGTACTCGCTGCCCAATAAGGACGGGGTGATGAAACGGGTGACCTATTTCGCCGGGGAGTATGAGAACCAGAACATTGTCCATCAGAGAAGCGAGCTGATGGGCGCCAGGCTGATGACCTACGAGGAGGCCGTGGGCGCGTTCCGGTTTGAAAATACCCGCAGGATCCTGGCGCAGGCGGACACCTTCCTCCGGGAAACCCTGTTCGGGAAGAAGAAATAAGGGACATCCCGGCGGCTGCGCGGGATAAGATGTCCCCAAAATACCAGATTGGCAAAAGAATTCCACACAAAAGGCTTTTTCGCCTCTTGTGTGGAATTTTCAGCATATTCAGAGCTTCCCTGATTCCTTTTCCTTGGAGGCGGCGCCCCGGGAACGGCGGCGCCTGCGAAGAGGCGGGCGCTGCTCCGGCTCTGCCCGATCCGCTCTGCGGCGGTAGGTCTCGGTCAGCTCCTCCGTGGCGTTGTAGGTCAGACGGCTGACACGGAGCATCCCGTCCGGCTGGGCGGAAAGCCGCACCCGGATCAGAAATTTTCCATGCTCCGGGCAGGCCGCCATATCCATATACCGGTGCCCCGGCTGGGCAAACCAGCGGGAACCCAGCATTTGCCGCCCGCAGGTGGGGCAGAGGTTCTCGCTGCCGGACATGGCGGACAGGGCAGCGCGCTTGTCGGGATAATCGTGGAACACCTGGCGGCAGACGCAATCCGGCAGCTCCGCGCCGTGGAAGCCGTTTTCGTGGCTCTTCAGCGCCTGCTGGTAGGACGCGATGCCTTCCTTCAGGTTCAGCATGGCGCAGATCAGAGCGGTGTGGTAGGCATCGCCCAGCGCGTCATGGGCAGGGCGGCTGGGCTCGATCTCAAAAATCTCCATGGCGGTTTTCAGCGCCTTCTGGGAGGTGGAGCCGTCGGTCTGGGCGTTGAAGATCATCTGGGCATTGTACCAACGGGTAGTCCAGCTCTCGTCCATGCCGAACAGCCGCAGGTTTTCCTGCAAAATGCCGATGTCATCAAAGCCCCAGGTGAGAAAAACGCAGTCCTCGCCGCACCAATTTCGGAACTGCTCCACGGCCTGAGGGAAGGGAACACCCTCGGCACGAAGCTGGGCATCCTTGATGCCGGTGAGCTTGCTGACCCGGCGGTTCAGGCTGCGGTAATACTTGGGTCGGATAAAAATCTGAAATTCATCTTCCACAAACTGCTCCTCCGTCACCCTGACGGCACCGATCTGTATGATCTCACCCCGGATGGACACGGGAAGCACTTTTTTCGCGGAAGGGGAACCGGGCCAGGGCTGGTTCCATTCCATATCCAGTACAATATAGTTCATGGTGAAACCTCTGTTTCTTACTACTGTCCCATATCTTACCACAGAACAGGAAGTATTGTAAACAGGAAAGTGCATCTTTTTTTGAAGGAAACATTTTTTTTACAGATGTCGAACAATATCGACTTTACAAACCGGGGATTTGATGTTAAGATATATAGGACAAAATTTGAATACTTTAGGAGGTATTTCATTTTGGCTAGAAAATTCAAGACAATGGACGGTAACACCGCTGCCGCCCATGTCAGCTATGCCTTTACTGAGGTGGCTGGCATCTATCCCATTACCCCTTCTTCCCCCATGGCGGATAACGTGGACCAGTGGTCTGCCGCCGGCCGGAAGAACATCTTTGGCAATACTGTCAAGGTTGTGGAAATGCAGTCCGAAGCGGGTGCCGCAGGTACCGTCCACGGCTCTCTGGCCGCCGGTGCCCTGACGACCACCTATACCGCTTCCCAGGGCCTGCTGCTGATGATCCCCAATATGTACAAGATCGCCGGCGAGCTGCTGCCCTGTGTGTTCCATGTCTCCGCCCGTACCGTCGCTGCCCAGTCTCTGAACATCTTCGGTGACCACTCCGATGTGTATGCCTGCCGCCAGACCGGTTTCGCCATGCTCTGCGAGACCAACGTGCAGGAAGTCATGGATCTGGGCGCCGTTGCCCACCTGGCAGCCCTGGAAGGCCGCGTTCCCTTCATCAACTTCTTCGACGGCTTCCGTACCTCCCATGAGA
>JBJDYP010000010.1:0-17190 GCA_051867435.1 Faecousia sp. | reverse complement strand
ATCCACGTTTTGCAAGTGAGAGGTCATTTCATATTATCTTGTGTAAAGGGAGCTGTCAGCGAAGCTGACTGAGGGATTGTCTACAGCAGTACGAATTTGCCGAAGTTTTGTTCTATGCGAAAGTGCCTGCCGCACAATCCCTCCGACAAAAATCAGAGATTTTTGCCACCTCCCTTTACACAAGGGAGGCTCTGGTGCGGAGCAATATCGCACATTAGCCCAATAAATCGGAATTTGACGGTGTGCTTACGAAAGCCGATCGTCTAAATCTTTTTTTCGTTTTCAGACCCAGTATACAGCATGGTTTATGAAAATGCAACCCGGCATCTGTGCAAAATGTCAAAAACCGCCCGGTTGGGCGGTTTTTGAATTAATAGAGAACAAGAATCCATTGCCAGTACAGCCTGCGATGCAGCGGCATCGCCTGCAGCAGCGCCTGCTGGGCGGCAATGCTTTCCTCCAGCGCGGCAAGCTCCTCCTCCGAGATGGTGTGCTGGCTGAATTTTGCCTTCTGGGCAATGCCGCGCACCGCCTCATCGGGGGGCTGCTTCGTGTATTTGCTCAGGCGCTCCAGATATTGCCAGCGGAAGAGCGCCAGCCGGTTGGGCCGTCTGCGCAGCATTTTGCGGGCTCTTCGCCGGAGGATCAGCTCCCTGCGCAGCACCAGAAGTCCGGCGGCTGCCGCCATGGCGGCGGGATACCAAAGCCAGGTCAGATCCGGGGGCGTGGTTTCGTCCTGCTCCGGGTCATCCCCCTGCTGGGAGGGATCCCGGGGACGGTCGGGCACCGGGTCATCCTCCTGCGCGCCGGGGACGGTGGGCGCCCCGGGGTCGGAGCTTGGCGTGTCCGGGCGGGTTTCGACGGTGGAGGGCAGGGTTTCCTCCTGGGGGAGTTCGGTGACTTGCGTGGGGGCATCCGGCGGGATGGGCTGATTGCCCAGACCCGGCGTTGCCTCCAGAACCTGCCAGCCCTGCCCTTCCACAAAATATTCCACCCAGGCGTGGGCCTCGTCGGTGGTGACCTGCACGAAACGGTCTGCCCGGGCTTCCACCAGATACCCGGTCACGAACCGGGCGGGGATCCCCGCTGCCCGCAGCAGCACCGCTGCCGTGGTGGCAAAGTGGACGCAGTAGCCCCGGTCGGCTTCCTCCAGGAACCAGAGGGCAAAGTCATCGCCCCGCATTCTGGGAGGCTCCAGGTCATAGTAGGCGGAAGCGCGGACATAGCTGCCGATGGCATTGGCTACCGCCGTGGGATCGCCGGGATCCGTATTTGCCAGCGCCTTGTCCAGGTGGGATTCCAGTGCTTCCCGGTGGGTGGAATCGGGAAGCTGGCAGTAGATCTCTGCCAGTTCATCGGACAATACCATGCAGGACAGGGATTCTCCGGGGATCGTGACCATACGCTCCACGGTATAGCTGGTCACACCCTGCCGGTTGGGCACGGAAAAATCTCCCCTGGCATCGGACAGGGATTCCGACGACACCGTATAGGGCAGAAACAGCATATCCGCTTCCTGATAGGTGGTGATGGTGATGCTCTCCCCGCGGGCCAGATAGCGGTCGGGAATGCCCCAGCCCCAGGTGTCCGGGTCATCGATCTTCTTCAGGTCCCGGGTGGATGTGATATCCCAGGAGGTGCCGGTGTACACGCCGTAAACATTGCCGCGCAGGTACAGGGTTTCGTTGTATTCGGCGGAGACCCGCATGACGGCTTCGCCGGTTTCCGGGTTGGCGCCCATTTTGCTCAGATCCACATCCGGCTGGGAATTAAGGGACGTGGGAGGTTCCGAAAAGGGAATGTCGGGGTCTTCTGCCAGATTTTGCAGATTTTCCAGCTCCTCCAGGAGCCGGTCCCGGCTCTCCTGCATGGAGAGGCTTGCCTGATAGGCGGTGGATTCCCCCAGGGAAAACAGCAGCAGGATCGCCAGCAGCACCGGGACGGTGATGCGGAAGATCTGCTTCAGACCGGCGGTCTGGTCGCGCTTGCGCAGCTTGCCGGTGAGGATCAGCAGCATCACGCCCAGGGCCAGCAGAAACAGCCAGAATTTGCCCGGCGTGGTGTCCATCAGCAGCAGACAGGGCAGCAGGGGCAGCACGCCGAAGCTGACCTGCAGGAAGGTGCCGGTGTTGGTCGTGATCTGCAATGTCATGATTACCGTCATGGCGGAGGCAAGCCAGAGAAGGATGCCCTGAATGGGCACGCCGCTTAAGTTGTCTCCGGTCCAGGAGACGACGCCCCAGCCATAGCCGGAGTCTATCAGCGCGGTGATCTGATTCAGCAGGGATTCCAGCTCCAGGATCAGACGGGCCTTCTGCCAGGCGTAGCCCAGGCTGAAAGCGCCCAGGATCAGCAGGAGCAGCCAGCCCCAGGATACCAGACACAGGGCGCCGCTGACCGCCGCGGCGGCAGCGCAGCAGAGAAACAGCCCCAGCAGATCCGCGTCCAGGGAGAACCCGGAGACCAGGCAGCCGAAGCCGCCGATGGTGATCAGAAGCGCCACCGACGCGGACGCGAAGGGGATCAGAAGCCGGTTTCGGATGGAGTCGCTCATTTGACCGCCTCCTCTCCGGGGAGAATGTGGTACCGCCATTGGGCGGAGATGGGCTGCTCCCGGATCCGGCAGTCATCCGCTTCAGGCGGCTGGGACAATATGTCTTCCAGGGCACGGATGGTGTCCTCCGGGCAGACCACCCGGCGGCAGACGATACCGTTTCCCGTCAGGCAGCGGATCTCGTGGCGGATGGAGCGGTGCAGAAGCTGCCGGGACATCCAGAGAAGCCGGCCCATGACCATGTCGATTTCCTCCGGGGTGCCCGCCAGGTCGGCGGTCAGCAGGGTCAGACCCTCCTGGGGGACCATGGGCTCCCGCAGGATCAGATCGTCCACCTTGGCGGACAGCTTCCAGTGCATTTGCCGCAGGTCGTCCCCGGGACGGTATTCCCGCAGCTCGTGGTTTTCCGCGTAGCCTCCGCCGGGCTTGGGACGGAACCGGGGCAGAAGGAGCTTTTTCAGATCCGGCATGGGATCCACAGGCCGGGGCTCGGGCATCACCAGCACCTGCCCGGGGGTCGTTTCCCGCACCCGGAGGCGAAACAGACCCAGCGCGTCATAGACATACATTTTTTCCGCTTCACAGCGCACCATGCCGCAGTGTGCCGCGGAGGCAGGAATTTCGCCCTTTTTCCAGCGGACACGCCTGCTTTCTCCGGTGATGGAGTGGGTCAGCCGCAGCTTGCCCCGGCAGTCCGCCACGGACCGGACGGAGAGCAGTGGGAAAAACGCCAGCGGCGTGCCCCGCTGCACGAAGGAATCCCCGGCGAGGGAGACCTTGCAGCGCAGCATGGAGGGCAAGCTGATCAGGAGGGAAAAGAGGGGCAGGGCAAGCAGACCGACCAGCAGCACGAAGGAGATCCACTGCCCGTAGAACATATGAAATACTGTCAGTCCTGCCAGTGCCAACAGATACAGGATCCAGCGCCTCAGCATATCAGCGCAGTCTGGGAGCCCGGACGGTGCGCCGGATCTCGTCCAGCACCTGACGGGCACGGACAATGCTGCCGTCCAGTCCGGGATGAAGCTCCAGCCGGTGGGCAATGGTGTCAATGAACACCTCGCTCACATCCTCGGGCAGCACATAGTCCCGGCCCCGCATCCGTGCCACGGTCTTTGCCATGGCGGTGACGGACAGGGTGGCTCTGGGGCTGGCGCCCCGGAGGATGTTGGAATTGTTTCTGGTGGCGCTGACCAGGTTGACGATGTACTCCACCACCGGCTCGGATACATAGGTGGCGGCGACGGTTTCCTGCATATCGAGAAGCTGCTCCCGGGTCACGGCCTGGCACACGGTTTTCAGCGGATCCACACCCTGGCGCTGGATGACCATTGCCATTTCGTCCTTGGGGGTGGGATAGCCCAGGCTGAGCCGGACGGAGAAACGGTCGATCTGGCTGTCGGGCAGAAGCTGGGTGCCGGAAGCGCCGGTGGGGTTCTGGGTGGCAATGACCACAAAGGGCTTGGGCAGCACATGGGTGGTGCCGTCCACGGTGACCTGCCCTTCCTCCATGGCTTCCAGCAGGGCGGACTGGGTGCGGGAGGTGGCACGGTTCAGCTCATCCGCCAGGAACAGGTTGCAAAGCACCGCGCCGGGCTGATAGGTCATGGTGCCGGTGTTCTTGTCAAAGACGGAGAAGCCGGTCACATCCGAGGGCAGCACGTCGGGGGTAAACTGGACGCGGCTGTAATCCAGACCCAGGGCACGGGAAAACGCCAGCGCCATGGTGGTCTTGCCCACGCCGGGGATATCCTCCAGCAGCACATGACCCCTTGCCAGAATGGTGGTCAGCACCCACAGCAGCACATGATCCTTGCCCACCACTGCTTTTTTGACTTCGTGCAGGATCCGCTGGGAACTCTGCAATACGGTTTGTTGATCCATTTTTTATCCTCCGATCAGAAATCCGGTATAAATTTGGCATCGGCGGCGCTCTCCTCCTGAACGAAGCCCTCCAAATCGTTGAGGTACATCCAACTGAGAACCGCCTGGTATTCTTCTTCCGTGACACGCCGGCTCATTTCCGGCATACCTTCGATTTGACCCATGGGGGTGTACTGGCGCATCAGGCTGACCAGCACCTGTCCCGGCGTGAAGTTCTCCCCGATCCAGTCCAAAACCCGCAGGGAATTTTCCACCTGCCCGGGCAGGATCAGATGCCGGATCACCACCCCTTTTACCAGCTTTTCGCCCTCCCATTGAGGCGGCCCCACCTGGGCTGCCATCTCCCGGATGGCGTTTGCCGCCGTTTCCGGGTAATCCGGCGCGCCGGACAGCCTGGCTGCCAGGGTCTTGTCCATGTATTTGAAATCCGGCAGATAGATGTCCACCTTCCCTGTCAGATCACGGATGGACTCCACCCGCTCATAGCCGCCGCAGTTATACACAACGGGCACACCCACCGGGCGCGCCAGCGCTTCCAGCACCGTGGGCAGGTATTGCCCGGGGGTCACCAGATCGATGTTCTCAGCGCCCCGGGCGATCAGCTCCTCCATCATTTGCCGCAGCCCGGCACCATCCGTCCGGGTTCCCACAGGGCTGCCGCTGATGGCGTGGTTCTGGCAATACAGGCAGCCCAGGCTGCACCCGCCGAAGAAGATGGCGCCGCTGCGCCCGTTGGGGGACAGCGCCGGTTCTTCCCACTGGTGCAGCATGGTTTTTGCCACCACGGCCTCGGCGGGGCAGCGGCAAAAACCCGTTTCTCCGGCAGCCCGGTCAGCGCCGCACATTCTGGGGCATAATGTACAATTATGATTTGTCATTTTACCACATCCTGTTGGCTATCATACCATTTTTGGGGGATTATCTCAACCCCTCTTTACCAAATTAAGATATTATGATATAATTTCCTATATTTCCCAATCATTTGCCCAGAAAAGAACAGGTGGAGCCATGAAATTCCTATATACCTATCTGAAAAAGTACATTCCCAGGATCAGCTTTGTGATGGCAGTGAAGCTGATCGCGGCAGTGGGGGAGCTGCTGCTGCCCTACATTCTGGAGTATCTGATTGACGAGGTGGCACCCTCCGGGCAGGTTTCCGCAGCCGTGCTTTGGGGTGTGATCATGATCGCGCTGGCGCTTCTGGTGCGGTTTTTGAATGTGTTTGCCAACCGCAACGGCGCGGATATTGCCCGAAAGAGTACCTATGAGATCCGCCGGGATCTGTTCTGGCACTCGGTGAACCTGTCCGGCAGCCAGATGGATTCCTTCGGGCTGCCCTCCATCACCTCCAGAATGACCTCGGACTCCTATAACGTGCAGAATTTCGTCCGTGCCATGATGGCAATGGGTGTCCGCGCGCCGATTCTGCTGCTGGGAGGCATCTGCATCACCCTGACCATGGATACGGGGCTGGCGCTGATCCTGTGTATCATCGCCCCCATTGTCATCACCGCCATTGTGTGCATTTCCCTGAAGGGCATCCCGCTGTATGCCGCGGTGCAGCGGCGGCTGGACACCGTGGTGCGGATCATGCGGGAGAACATCACCGGCATCCGGGTGGTCAAGGCGCTGTCCAAGGAGCGTTATGAGATGAACCGCTTCGCGGGGAGCAACGCTTCGCTGACCGCCGACGAGCGGAAGGCGGGCATCATCATGGCCATGCCCGGCCCCATTATGACCTTCTTCCTGAATGTGGGCCTGACGCTGGTGGTGGTGGTCGGTGCCCACCGGGTCAATGCCGGTGTGACGAAGCCCGGCGTGATTCTGGCGTTTCTGACCTATTTCAACATGATTCTCATGGGCGCCATGGGCATCAACCGCATTTTCATGATGATGTCCAAGGCGAACGCCTCCGCCAACCGTATCGCGGAGGTGATCCGAACCCCCGACGATCTGGCACCCATCCCGGAGGAAAAGGCTGCCCACACCGAGGATCCGGCGTTTATCCGCTTTGACCATGTTTCCTTCCGCTACGGCGAAAACAGCACCGTGGAGACCGGGGTGCAGTTTGACGGCGAAAGCCGGCAGATGAGCCTGTGCGATGTGGACTTCGCCATCCAAAAGGGCGGCTCTCTGGGCATTATCGGTGCCACCGGCTGCGGCAAGACCACCGTTGTCAATCTGCTCATGCGGTTCTATGACGCCACCCAGGGCAGCGTGTTCGTGGACGGCAGGGATGTCCGCACCTACGACCGGGACACCCTGCACCGGATGTTCGGCGTGGTGTTCCAGAACGATGTGGTGTTCGCGGATACCATCGCGGAGAACATCCGTTTCGGCAGAGCGGTCACCGATGAGGACATGGAAAGCGCCGCGAAGGATGCCCGGGCGGCGGAGTTTATTGAGGAATACGAAGACCGCTACGACCACAGAGCCTCCATCGGCGGCGCGAATTTCAGCGGCGGGCAGCGGCAGCGGATCCTGATTTCCCGGGCGCTGGCGGCGGATCCCCGGATCCTGGTGCTGGACGACGCGTCCAGTGCGCTGGACTACAAGACCGACGCGGCGCTTCGCAAGGCGATCCGGGAGCGGTACGCCGATGTGACCACCATCATCATTGCCCAGCGCATCAGCTCCATCATGACCCTGGACAACATTCTCATGCTGGACGACGGAAAAGTCATCGGCTACGGCAGTCACGAGCATCTGCTTCAGACCTGCCCGGCTTACCGGGAGATCTTTGAAGCCCAGATGGGAGAGGGGGAATAGGCTGTGGCACAGGTTTTTACGGCAAAGAAGCCCAAAGACACCCGGGGAACGCTGCTGCGTACGCTCTCCTACATTTCGGGCTACAAATATCTGCTCTTTGGCGCCATCGCGCTGAGCTTTTTCAGCAATGTCCTGTCCCTGCTGGGGCCCAGCTTCGCGGGCTCCGCCATTAAAGAGGCTGCCGCGGGGGTGGGGCAGGTGAACTTTGACCGGGTCTACTACTACGCCAAGCGGATGCTCTTTGTGTATGTGGCATCCAGCCTGCTGTCGGTGCTGATCAACGCCATCATGACCACCATCAGCAAGTGGATCGCCCGGAAAATGCGGAAGGACGTGTTTGACAAGCTGATGCGCCTGCCGGTACGTTACTTCCACCATAACACCGTGGGCGACATCGTCAGCCGCGTGTCCTATGATGTGGATGTGGTCAGCACCTGTATCGCGACGGATGTGGCGCAGATCATGACCAGCGTGGTCACGGTGGTGGGCGCTTTCGTGATGATGCTGATTATTTCCCCGGCGCTGTCGGTGATCGTGCTGGTCACCATTCCCATCTCCGTCACCTACACGGTGCATATGCGCAGGAAGGTGGCGCCCCGCTATTCCAGACGCTCCAAAAGCTACGGCGCGCTGAACGGCTTTGCCGAGGAGATGCTCTCCGGGCAGAAGACCATTCAGGCGTACGCCTATGGGCAGACCGTGCGGGACCGGTTCGACCAGGTCAATACCGCTGCCGCCACGGCCTACTATGACGCGGAGTATTACGGCTGCACCATGGGCCCCACCATGAACTTCATCAATAACCTGTCGCTGTCGCTGATTGCCATGCTGGGTGCCATCTTCTATATGTCCGGCGCGGTGATGCTGGATCAGATCTCGTCCTTCGTGCTGTATTCCCGGAAATTCTCCGGGCCCATCAACGAGATCGCCAACGTGGTCAACGAGCTGTTTTCCGCCCTGTCTGCCGCGGAACGCATTTTTACCCTGCTGGATGAGCCGGAGGAGCCTGCCGACGGGGAAAACGCCAGGGTTCTGGAAAATGTGCGGGGCAATGTGGAGCTGTCCCATGTGAGCTTCGGCTATGATCCGGGCAAGACCGTTATCCATGACCTGAGTATGAAGGCGGACTCCGGCAAGCTGATCGCCATTGTGGGGCCCACCGGTGCGGGCAAGACCACCATCATCAACCTGCTCATGCGGTTTTACGATGTGGACGGCGGCAGGATCCTGGTGGACGGCAATGAGATCCGGGAGCTGACCCGTTCCAGCCTGCGGGGTGCCTACGCCATGGTGCTGCAGGATACCTGGGTGTTCAGCGGCACGATCTTTGACAACATCGCCTATGGCAAGGAAAACGCCACCATGGACGAGGTGGTCAGGGCTGCCAAGGCCGCCAGGATCCATTCCTTCATCATGCAGCTTCCCGAGGGCTATCACACCGTCATCAGCGAGGACGGCGGCAACATCTCCAAGGGACAGAAGCAGCTTCTCACCATTGCCCGTGCCATGCTCTACGATGCCAGGATGCTGATTCTGGACGAGGCGACCTCCAACGTGGACACCGGCACCGAACGGCAGGTGCAGAAGGCCATGCGGGAGCTGATGACAGGCAAGACCTGCTTCGTCATTGCCCACCGGCTGTCCACCATTGCCAACGCGGACCATATTCTTGTGGTGGATCACGGCGATGTGGTGGAGCAGGGCACCCATGAGACCCTGATGGAGCAGCGGGGCTTCTACTACCGGCTCTACGCGGCGCAGTTTGAATAGAAAACGCTGAAATCCCGGGGTATTTCCCCGGGATTGTGCTTTACTATGTTCGGATTTTGTGGTACCATATCAAAAAACACGGATTGGGTTTTGCCCCGGAGGATACCGTATGCTAGTGAAAAATCAAATTTATGAAGCCACCATTGTGGACTATACCGCCGAAGGGCAGGGCGTTGCTAGGATCGAGGGCTGCGCGGTGTTCGTGCCCAATGGGATCCGCGGCGAATACTGCCGGATCCGCATCGAAAAGGTGGGGAAAACCTGGGCATCCGGCAAGATCACCCAGATCCTGGAGCGATCTCCCCACCGGATCAACCGGGTTTGCCCGGTGGGCAAGCTCTGCGGCGGCTGCGACTTTCATCATATGGACTACGAAGAGGAGACCCGGATGAAGGCGGAGCGTGTCCGGCAGGCATTGAACCGCATTGGCGGCGAACAGATCGAAATCCTGCCCATTACCCCCGCGCCCACCTGCCTTGCCTATCGGAACAAGGCCCAGTACCCCGTTTCCTCCAAAGACGGCAAGGTATTTGCGGGCTTCTTCCGGGCAGGAACCCATCAGGTGGTGGATGTGCCGGAATGCGGCATCCTGCCCCATGAGATGGAGCAGATGCGCAGGCTGGTGGTGGACTATATGAACCAGTTCCGGGTGCCGGCCTATGACGAAACCACCGGAAAGGGTCTGATCCGGCATATCTATGTGCGCCGGGGCGCGGTATCGGGACAGGTGCTGGTGTGCATCGTGGCAAACGGACGGAAGCTCCCCCGACAGGATGCCCTGCTGGAGCGCATGAAAAAGGTTCCGGGCTTTACCACCCTGGTGCTGAGCGTCAATACAAAGGCGGGCAACGCGGTGCTGGGGGATGAATTTATCACCCTGTACGGCGAGGGCTTCATCGAGGATACCCTGTGCGGCCTGCGCTTCCGCCTGTCCCCCAGATCCTTCTACCAGGTGAACCACCACCAGGCGGAACGGCTGTACCACGCGGCCATCACCGCCGCGGAGATCACGAAAGCGGACACCGTGCTGGATCTGTACTGCGGCGTCGGTACCATCACCCTTGCCATGGCAGGCGCGGCAGGCAGGGTCATCGGCGTGGAGGTGGTGGAGCAGGCTGTGGCGGACGCCAGGGACAACGCGGCGCGTAATGGCATCACCAACGCGGAGTTTTTCTGCGCTGACGCGGGACAGGCGGCGCTGGCGCTGGAAGCCAAGGGCATCCGTGCGGACGTTGCCGTGGTGGATCCGCCCAGAAAGGGGCTGAACGCGGATACCATCGAGGCACTTTCGAGAATGGCCCCCCGGCGGATCGTCTATGTATCCTGCGACCCGGCAACCCTGGCCCGGGACGTGGCGCTTCTGAAAGCCCGGGGCTATGCCCTGTCATCCGCCCAGGCCTTCGACCTCTTCCCAAGATGCGCCCACGTTGAGACGGTTGTCTTGCTTTCCAAGGGCGAGATCGACTCGAAAAAGGTTCGGGTTGAGTTCTCTTTGGAAGATATGGATATGTCCGAGTTCCAAGATGGAGCAACCTATCCGCAGATCAAGGAGTATGTTTTGGAGCATACCGGATTGAAGGTGTCCAACCTCTATATCTCACAGATTAAACGGAAATGTGGGATTGAGGTCGGTAAAAACTATAATCTGCCGAAATCCGAGGATTCCAGACAGCCCCAGTGTCCGCCGGAAAAAGAGAAAGCAATCCGAGAAGCATTCAAATATTTTGGGATGATCTAACATCCCGCAGAATGGAGGTTTCTTATTGCAGACTTCATAGAGGAATACGAGAAAATTGATCTGCCTCATCCTGCCGAGTAAGATTCGGCACCAAACAATCTATATAATAATAGGAAATAATAGGAAAAGGTTGTGTTTACCCATGAATAAAAACCCTGAAACCCTGAAAATGATTCAGGAGCTGTCTGATGCCATCGGTCCTTCCGGATTTGAAGATGAGGCAGTAAATACTGCCCGGAAATATGTGGAAGATATTGCCCATGTGGAGGAAGACTGCTTAAGAAACCTTTATATGTACCGCAACACCAACACAGGAGACAAGCCTGTGTTCATGCTGGATGCCCACAGCGATGAAGTGGGATTTATGGTTCATTCCATCAAACCAAACGGAACCCTTCGTTTTGTAGAATTAGGTGGCTGGAATACCAATTCTCTGCCCTCCTCCAAGGTTCTGGTAAGAAACCGCGACGGTGCCTATATTCCCGGTGTGATCGCAGCAAAACCGCCTCATTTTATGTCCGCTGCGGAGCGTAACGGCGGGAACAATATTTCGATTCAGAATCTGGTAATTGATATCGGCGCAGTAAGTGATCAAGATGCCATTGAAAACTTTGGCATCCGTATCGGTGAACCCATCATCTCCGATGTCAAATTCGAATATGATGAAGCACACGATATCATGATCGGAAAAGGCTTTGACTGTCGTATCGGCTGTGCTGCCCTTCTGGAAACCATGCGTCGTTTGGCCAATGAGCAGCTGAACGTGGATCTGGTAGGTGTTCTTTCTTCCCAGGAAGAAGTGGGAGAACGAGGTGTCCACGTGGCAGTCAATAAAGTGAAACCGCAGATTGCCCTTTGTTTTGAAGGATGCCCGGCTGATGACACCTTCACCGAGCCCTATGCCATTCAGACTGCACTGAAGAAAGGCCCCATGATTCGTTTTCTGGACAGATCCGTGATCTGCTCCCCCAGATACCAGCGCTATACCCTGGATCTGGCTGAGAAAAATCATCTGGCCATCCAGTCCTCCGTTCGGGAAGGCGGCGGAAATAATGGTGCTATTATCAATACTTCCATGGATGGGATTCCGGTAATCGTGGTAGGTGTTCCCGTCCGTTATATTCATACCCATTACGGCATCAGTTCTTACTATGATTTTGAGGCTACCGTTCAGCTTGCTATGGCAGTGGTCAAATCCATGACAAAAGAAATCATCGAATCGTTCTAAGCCCAAAAAAGAACATTACCCATTTAACATGATGGGTGGTGGTTGGGAACAGTTTACGCCGAGCCTTGAAGACCTTCCACTAAAAGGAGATACCGTTGTAGGCAACGATGTTTGGATTGGACAAAATGTGACTGTAATGCCTGGTGTTCATATTGGAGATGGCGCAATTATAGCAGCCAATTCTGTTGTCACAAAAGATATTCCCACATATAGCATTGCTGGTGGAAACCCGTGCAGGGTGAAACGCAAGCGTTTTGATGAAGATTTGATTGCATATCTGCTTGACCTAAAATGGTGGGATTGGGACGCAGATAGAATATTTAGAAACATGGATGCACTGTGCAGTGGGGATTTACAGAAAATCAAGCATATATCAGACTTATAAATTCCAGTTTGTCGGGGCAACACACAGATGTGCTGAACCATCCAAATAACGAAGCACACCAGCCCGCAGGTTGGTGTGTTTTGCTGTTTGGGTGGCTTGCGGGGAGCCATTCTGCCGGGGGGCACTCCCTTGAAGAAGCCGTCGGCAGACCTCAGAAGTTTTGATGCGTAGTGTCAAAACGGGCTTTGAGCCCTTCTGCCATTTCCAGCAGGAATGTTTCCTCTCATCTGAAAAAAATCCAACTCTATCCCCGCAAAAATTCTTCGGGTCAATGGATAAAAACCATTCACTTTAAGTTTCCGATGTATTATAATGACAGCAACGATGCGGACTGTGATGTGTGCTTTGACATGGAAGGAAATTTCCTACCAAAACGAGGCACAGATGAGACGGTTGTCTTGCTTTCCAAGGGTGAGATCGACTCGAAAAAGATTCGGGTGGAGTTCTCTTTGGAAGATATGGATATGTCGGAGTTCCAAGATGGAGCAACCTATCCGCAGATCAAGGAGTATGTTTTGGAGCATACCGGTTTAAAGGTTTCCAGCCTGTACATCTCTCAGGTAAAGAGAAAACGTGGGCTGGAGGTTGGAAAATGCTATAATCTTCCAAAGCCGGAGGATTCCAGACAATCACCGACCTGCCCGCCCGAAAAAGAAGCGGCCATCCGAGATGCACTGAAGTATTATGGTATTATCTAGGGCATACCAAAAGCGATCAGTCAGTTTGACAATGATGCTATTCTACAGACTCAAATTGTCCGCATACTCTTTCTGACTTATGTGGGCGCAGGCAGAGGAGCACCACATTTTTATAGCTCCACCCCCCGGTCCAAAATATACTGCCCCGGCTTATTCAGGCAACAAAAATAGTCCCAATGTAAACAATATTATTCTTTTGCGGAGTGGCGCAGCATCAGCTATGCCTCTCCGCATTTACTCCGGGTACCTCCACCGAAAAAGTATGCGGAACAACCTCCGCCCTAGGATTATTGGTAAAATTTTTGTCAATTTATATCCCCCCACCCGGCTTGTGGCGGAGGCTGTCGTACTTTATAATGCAACCATAAAGAACATAGGAGGAATTTCCCGTGAAGAAAATCGTTGCATTGCTTTTGGTTGTAACTGCTTGCATCGCTTTGCTGGCAGGCTGTGGTACAGAGGAAACCAATCATAGAAATACCCGCACCATCACTGACGGCGCAGGCCGCCAGGTGGAAGTGCCGGAAAAGCTGGAGTCTATTGTCTGTATAGGCGTGGGCGCTCTGCGCTACACCTGCTATGTGGGCGCGCAGGATCTGGTGATTGGCGTGGAAGATTACGAAACGAAGGCCGGTATGACCCGCCTTTATAACTATGTGAACTTTGATAAGTTTCAAAATCTGCCTGTCATCGGTACCAATGGCGAGCCTTATACGGAGGAGATCATCAATCTGTCACCGGATGTCATCGTCATGAGCGCCTATGCATCTGTGGAAGCGGATGATTTGCAAGCCAAGACCGGCACACCGGTTGTTGTGGTACCCGGCAGCGACACCACGCTGGACGATGCAGCTTATGAAACCATTCGTATTATGGGGCAGCTTTACGGTATGGAAAATCGTGCCAGCGAACTGATGGACTATTTGAAGGGCATTCAGAAGGATCTGGATGACAGGACGAAGGATATCCCCGACAGCGAAAAACCGTCTGTGTATGTGGGTGGCGTCTCCTTCAAGGGTCAACATGGCTTTGAGGGTACAGAAGCCGGATATGGTCCCTTTGCCCTGATTCATGCAAAGAATCTGGCAGATACCACCGGGCAGAACGGCGCCTTCAACATCGACTTGGAGCAGGTGCTGAGCTGGGACCCGGATATTATCTTCCTGGATTTCAACGGTATGAGCCTGATTAACGAGGACTATGCCAAGAATCCCGATTATTACAACTCTTTCACTGCCGTGCAGGATGGAAAGGTCTATTCTCAGATCTCCTTCCGTTCCTCCGCGTCCAATCTGGAAACAGCGCTGGCAGATGCTTACTATGCGGCCTGCATGATGTATCCCCGGCAGTTTGCTGACATCGACCCGGTGGCAAAGGCAGGAGAGATTTTTGAAACGCTTCTGGGTGTCAACCCCTATGATAAACTTCAGGAGGCTGGTTATGAATTCCGACCCATCGAAATTGGAAAATAACGACATTGATGCGCTTTACAGAAAGAACCAGATAAAAAGCATCAGCTTTTTGATTGCCCTGAGCGGTGTCCTGGTGTTGGCGATCCTGTTGAGTCTGCGGGCCGGTTCTTACGAAACTCCCATTGGAGAGCTGCTCAAAGGTATCTTCGGTCAGTCTTCTGACAGAAAGATCAATCTCGTAGTGCAGAACAACCGTTTACCCAGAATCATCACGGCAATTCTTGCCGGTGGAGGCTTGGGCCTTTCCGGTTGTATTCTGCAGGCTGTCCTGCGCAATCCTCTGGCATCCTCCTCTACTTTGGGTGTCTCCCAAGGCGCGACCTTTGGTGCGGCATTTGCCATCGTTGTATTGGGTATGGGAAGCACCACCGGGTTTGGGATTCCTTTGTGCGCGTTCCTCGGCTCTGTCGCTGTGGCATTGGTGATTCTGGGTCTGTCCAAATTCCGGCAGGTATCCCCGGAGGGCATTGTGCTGGCAGGTGTTGCCATCAGTTCTATGTTCACGGGAGCCACCACACTGATTCAATATTTTGCGGATGAAGTGCAGCTCTCCACCTTGGTATTCTGGACTTTTGGGGATTTGGGCAGTACCGGATGGGAGGATCTCGTGGGGTTGGGCATTGCGGTTGCGGTTCTGTGCGTTTACTGCTTTGCCCATCGCTGGGACTATAACGCTCTGCTCAGCGGTGAGGAGACCGCCATCAGCCTTGGTATCCATGTAAAACGGCTGACTCTGGTTGGTATGATTCTGTGCTGCCTGACCAGTTCCGTGGTGGTATCCAATGTGGGCCTGATCAGCTTTATCGGCCTGGTAGCGCCCCACATCGTTCGTATGGTGGTAGGCAACAACCATATATATCTGATCCCCGGCTCTGTGCTGGGCGGTGCGACATTGCTTCTGCTGGGTGATCTGTTTGCAAGAACGGTCATCAGCCCGGTGATCCTGCCAATTGGTGCCATTACCTCTTTTCTTGGCGGCCCGCTGTTTCTGTACCTTCTGTTCAAGGGAGGTAAGAAACAATGATGGAAGTAAAAAACTTAAGTTATCACTACAAGGGCTGTCCGGAAGTCTTGAAAGATGTATCCTTCCGTATGGAACCGGGAAAATTTCTGGCGATCCTTGGCAACAACGGTGTGGGCAAAAGCACACTGCTCAAATGCTTCAACCATATTCTAAAACCGGACTCCGGGGAAGTGATTCTGGACGGTGAGAACCTGCTGAAACAGCCGGGCAGGGAGGTGGCGAAACAAGTTGCCTTTGTTTCCCAGAGTGTTCCCAGCACCCAGATGACCGTTCACGATGTAGTCATGCTGGGCCGCAGACCTTATATGAAGTGGGGCTTTACGGAGGCAGACCATGCCATTGTCCACGATGCCATGCACCGGCTGGATGTGGAGGATATGCGGGGCAGATTCTTAAATCAGCTTTCCGGCGGTGAAAAGCAAAAGGTCATGCTGGCCCGTGCTTTGGCACAGCAGCCGAAGGTGCTGCTGCTGGATGAGCCAACCAGCGCTCTGGATATTCAGAATCAGTATCAGGTACTGAAGATTGTCCGTGATATCTGCCACAAAGATAATATGATTGCAGTCGTTGTCATCCACGATCTGAATCTGGCGCTACGGTTTTGTGACCGTTTCCTGCTGCTGAAAGATGGTGCGGTCTACCGTTATGGCGACCGCAGTGTTTTGGACAGCAATGCACTGAAAGAAGTCTATGGTGTGGAGGCAAAAGTAGTTGAAATGGAAGGCCGGTACATGATACTGGTAGAAGAATAAGGAGGAGCAATATGAAAACCTGGCAAGATTGTGTGGCTTTCCACGGTCACGAATGCGGTGGTCTTACCATCGGCTATAAGGCAAGCCTGTACGCCATTGAGCTGTTGAATCTGGAGTTTTCCGCCGACGAGCAGGTGGTCTGCATTGCGGAAAATGATGCCTGCGGCGTTGACGGCATCCAGGTGATGCTGGGCTGCAGCATTGGCAAGGGGAATCTGCTGTTCCATATGCGGGGCAAGCAGGCATTCTCTTTCTATAACCGCAAGACTGGAAAATCTGTCCGTTTGGTGCTGAAACCCAAGCCGGAGGGTATGACCAGAGAGGCATCCTTTGCGTATTATCAGGGATGCAAGCCGGAGGAGATGTTTGATGTGAAGGAAACTACCATTCGTTTGCCCGAAAAGGCTCGCCTGTTTGATTCCTACATCTGCGAATGCTGCGGCGAATCCACGGGAGCCAACTGGATCCGGCTCTCCGGCGGCAAGAAGCTTTGTCTTGACTGCTATGAGAGCTATGACCGCTTCCATATCTGATCGTAAAACAATCTCCCCTGGTACAATCTGTACCAGGGGAGATTGTTTTTATGGCTCCAATATGTGCCATAGGAATGTCCTGTGTCCGTATGCACTGCACAGGCGGCAGCACGGATTGAGCACCGCGTTGAGATCTTCTAAGGGCAGCGCACACAGAAGCTGCGAAAATTCTATGGAGCTGAGCGGTGAATTTCTTGTAGATCCTGCTGAATGATTGTGAAAGCCTTGCATTTGCGGCAGGCAATCACGCAAAGCTTTCCCTTCGCGGTTCAGGGTCTCCTATTGACAAGCTGGTTTTCCGGGTGTATAATACGCACAACTTCATATGCTGTTCAAGTGCCGCCGGCTTTGCTTTGGAACCGGCGGAGAATAGTGAATCCGGT
>JBJDYP010000009.1:0-3985 GCA_051867435.1 Faecousia sp. | reverse complement strand
TTGCAGAATATCCCCGTCCGGACCGATCTGGGCGCGGAGATTCGGAAGATGTTTGTGGCAAAACCCGGCTGTGTGCTGGTGGACGCGGACTACAGCCAGATCGAGCTGCGGGTGCTGTCCCACATCGCGGACGATACGGTGATGCAGGAGGCGTTCCGCAGCGGCATGGACATCCACACCGCGACCGCCGCCCAGGTGTTTGGCGTGCCTTTTTCCCAGGTGACACCGCTGCAGCGCCGCCATGCCAAGGCGGTGAACTTCGGCATCGTCTATGGCATCTCCGAGTTCTCTCTGGCAGAGGACATCGGCGTGTCCCGGTATGAGGCAAAGGCCTATATCGATGCCTACCTGACCAATTACAGCGGTGTCCGCAGGTATATGAAGCAGGTGGTGGAGGATGCCCGGGAAATGGGATACACCCGCACCCTGTACGGCCGCAGACGCTATATCCCCGAGCTGAAAAGCAACAACTTCAATGTCCGCCAGGGCGCGGAGCGCATTGCCCTGAATACGCCCATCCAGGGAACGGCAGCGGACATCATCAAGCTGGCTATGATCCGGGTGGACCGGGCCCTTGCGGAGCGGTTCCCCCAGGCAAGGCTGCTGCTGCAGGTTCACGACGAGCTGATTGTGGAGTGCCCGGAGAACATGGCGGAAGCGGTTTCGGAGCTGGTGAGCAGGGAGATGGAAGGCGTGGCGCAGTTGAAGGTGGCGCTGGTGGCGGAAGCAAAATCCGGCAAAAGCTGGTATGAGGCAAAATGATGGAAATTATGCCAATGAACCCATCCCATGTGGCGCAGGTTGCAGCGTTGGAGAAGCTCTGCTTTTCCCTGCCGTGGAGCGAACACTCCATTGCTTCGGAGCTGGATAACCCCCTTTCCTACTGGCTGGTTGCCATGGATGGGGAGCGGCTTCTGGGGTATGTGGGATCGCAGGTCGTGGGAGACGAAGCGGATATGATGAATCTGGCGGTGTCTCCCGAAAGCCGGAGAACCGGCACCGGGAGGCTGCTCTGTGAGCGGCTGATCCATGACCTGACGGAAAAGGGCGTGGGAAGCCTGACGCTGGAAGTCCGTCCGTCCAATTCGGGCGCGGTGGCGCTGTATGAGAAGCTGGGCTTTTTGCGGGTGGGGCGCAGACCCCGGTACTATCAGAATCCCCGTGAGGACGCGCTGATCCTCAAGAAGGAGTGGAAGCTATGAAAATTCTGGCGGTGGAATCCTCCTGCGACGAGACCGCGGTGGCTATCGTGGAGGACGGAAGAAAGATCCTCTGCGACTGCATCGCGTCCCAGGTGGATCTGCATCGGATCTACGGCGGCGTGGTTCCCGAGATCGCGTCCCGGAAACACATGGAAGCAATTTACGGTCTGGCGGATCAGGCGCTGGAGCGGACAAAGCTGCGGCGGCAGGACATTGATGCCGTGGCGGTGACCTATGCCCCGGGACTGATCGGCGCGGTGCTGGTGGGGGTGAACTTTGCCAAAGCCGCTGCCCTGGCGCTGGACAAGCCGCTGATCCCGGTGCACCACATCCGGGGACACATCGCGGCCAACTACCTGGCTTACCCGGAGCTGGAGCCGCCGTTTCTCTGCCTGGTGGTATCCGGGGGACACACCATGATCGTGGATGTGCGGGACTATACCCAAATGGAGATCCTGGGCACCACGCTGGACGATGCTGCGGGGGAGTGCTTTGACAAGGTGGGCCGTGTGCTGGGGATGCCCTATCCCGGCGGCGCCGCGCTGGACCGTGCCGCCCAGCAGGGTGACGACCGGAAGTATGTGCTGCCCCGTTCCAAGCCCGGACAGAATCCCTATGATATGAGCTTTTCCGGCTTAAAGACCGCGGCGCTGAACCTGATCCACCATGCCGGGCAGGTCGGAGAGGAGCTGGATGTGAACAGCCTGTGCGCCGGTTTCTGCGCCGCCGTGTCCGATACCCTGGTGCCCAGAACCGTCCGGGCGCTGAAGCAGACCGGCTACAAAAAGCTGGCTGTGGCAGGCGGCGTGGCCGCCAACTCCCGGATCCGCCGGGACATGGCAGCGGCAGCGGAGTCCATGGGCGCGAAGGTCTATATGCCGCCGCTTTCCCTCTGCGGGGACAACGGCGCCATGATCGGAGCCCAGGGATATTACGAGTATCTGGCGGGAAATGTGGCGGGCATGGAACTGAATGCCTACGCCACAAAATCCATCCTGGGTGAGGCACTTTGATAAAATGCAGGAGCATTCGTTTGCTCCTGCATTTTCTTGTAACTTATGAATGATTTATGAATAGAATGAATAAAAATATTAGGTTAAAGGCTGTGTTTGAAAAAAATGAACAGGAAAAGTTGGGATTCGTCTGGAGATTCCCGTAAATGACAGATTTCGACAGGGAAAACAGGGGCGGCGGCCTGTGGAAAAGTCTGTGGATTGTGTGCATAAGTTTTTGAATATCCGGATAATTCCCGTGGTTATGGAAACTTGGCAATTCTCCGAACTCGGCGAAATTGAAACTTTTTGTCACTTTTTATTTGGAAGATTTCGGATTTTTGCAGGATTTTATCCTGATTTTGCGGAAAGATTGACAGAAAGCGCCCGGGCGTGCTATAATCCTCGAAAACGGAGCAGAGGCGGTGATGCCTGTGAAAATCGCAAACACACTGCGGGAGCTGGATTTTTCGGCGCTGATGGTGGTTTATGAAGAGGGAAACCGGGAAAACGCCGCCAGATTCTATCCCGATGAGGAGTCAAGCAGAGGTATTTTCTTACAAGAACAGGACTTTTACGACTATTTGACCGACTTTTTTCGGGCGGAAAATGCATTTTATGCAGTCCTGGAATCCGGGGGAACCTATGTCAGTGCCCTGCGCTGCGAGCCTTATCAGGACGGTTTGCTGGTGGAGGCGCTGGAGACTGCGCCGGGAGAACGGGGCAGGGGATTCGCGGGCCGATTGCTCCGGGAGGTACAGGAATTTGTGGGAGACACGCCGCTGTATTCCCATGTGGGCAAAAAGAATCTCCCATCCCTGCGCGTCCATCTGCGGTGCGGCTTTTCCCAGGTGCTGGATCACGCGGTTTACATTGACGGAAGCGTGTCCCAGCGTGCCGTGACGCTGCGTTGGCAGAGAAAAGGAAGTCGTCTTGACTTTTGGACGCTTTAATGCTATGATGGTGTCCATGGAGAGATGTCCGAGCGGTTTAAGGAGCTGGTCTTGAAAACCAGTGACAGGGCAACCTGCCGTGGGTTCGAATCCCACTCTCTCCGCCATGCAAAAAGCACGCTTCGGCGTGCTTTTTGCAACGAAATTCGCCTTCGGCGAGTGAAATATTGCTTCGCAATGTGAAATAGCTACGCTGTGAAATATTTGCTGCGCAAATGTTAGGCGAATTTTATTTCACATCGAGCAAAGCGAGATATTTCATAATTCACGACAGTGAATTATTTCACATTTTGCGTCAGCAAAATATTTCACTAAAACTGTTTCCGAGCATACGAGAATCTATCTGTCGAAAAAAGCAAATCCATCTTTTTTGTATCCCATTGCCATGCAAAAAGCACGCTTCGGCGTGCTTTTTGCAATGATACCCGTTCCTGCCGGAACGGGTGATATATCTTCGACAGGATATCGCACTTTGTGCGATGATATATGCCGTCGGCATATGAGGGAACGGATATTATTTCATGCTTTCGAAGCAAGTATATCATGCGGCGTCAGCCGTATATCATTTCGCGGCAGCGATATATCATTGAAAATCGCCGAGTTTCATGATATAATCCAGTTAGAGAAACTTCAATTTTGCGAATAGCTGCATCTGTGAGAAAGGAGAGGCATATGACCGGATTATTTACTCAGACTATGGAGCATAAGATAAACAACACCTTCTGCTCGGACTGCCTTCAGAATCTTCCCGAAGTGATTCGCAGAAATACCGATTTGGACTATGGCAATACCGCACAGAAAAAAGTGCCAAATACCGCCGAGTGTGATATAATAAAGT
>JBJDYP010000008.1:0-17744 GCA_051867435.1 Faecousia sp. | reverse complement strand
CTGTCAGCGAAGCTGACTGAGGGGGAGCGACCCGACCGCCGCCGGTGGCGGAGTCAAGGGAGGGGAGCGAGTGGCTGCGGTCGGTGTGCAACGCAGGCGCACTGTCGCCAAGGCGCACACCGGGCACCGCAACAGGATTGTCTACAGCAGTACGAATTTGCCGAAGTTTTGTTCTATACGAAAGTGCCTGCCGCACAATCCCTCCGACAAAAATCAGAGATTTTTGCCACCTCCCTTTACACAAGGGAGGCTCTGGTGCGGAGCAATATCGCACATTAGCCCGATAAATCGAAATTTGACCCCAACATTACGAAAGCCGATAATCAAAATGTTAATTTGCGTTGCTTGCGGCAACGGCCTGTTTTTCGTACAATCGTGGTAACAACTGAAGGAAGGAGGTTATCCCGAATGTTAAGCGAAAACATCAAAGCAATCAGAAAGTCGAAAGGGCTTTCTCAGGAAGAACTTGCCATCCAGCTGAATGTGGTGCGGCAAACGATCTCGAAATGGGAGCAAGGATTGTCGGTTCCCGATTCCGAAATGCTGATCTCCATTTCCCGGGCCCTGGAAACACCCGTAAGCACTTTGCTTGGAGAAACCGTGATGGAGCCGCAGGCTGACGACTTAAAAGCGATTTCCGAAAAGCTGGAGATCATCAACCTGCAGCTCGCGCAAAGGAAAACCGCGAGACGAAAGGCGCTCCATTGGCTGCTCATCTTATTGTGTGTGGTAACAGTCATCATTTTCGCAGCCATAAGCGTATGGAATAGTCCTTACCTGGGCTGGGATTATGCTGACCCGGAAACCGCCGTTGCCGGAGTGGCGTTTCACGCGTTTGAATGGCTGTTTGTCAGGCTGGCACCGATTCTCCTGATTGGGGCAATCGTTGGAGTTTTCCTGACAAGGAAGAAAGACTGAAAGACTCTGCCCCAGCCGATGAGGGGCAGCCCGGAATAAAGCAAATCCTCCGTATGACCAAAATCATACGGAGGATTCCATGTCTTATGGGCGAAATGCCATTTTGCCGATACGGATCAGCCTTCCAGCATTTCCAGGGTGCAGGTTTGCGCGATGCTCTTGCGGATCTCGGCACGCAGGGGCAGCACGGAGGAGGGAGAAACGCTGAGCTCATCGATGCCGATGGCCAGGAAGGTGGGCAGCAGGGACACATCCGCGCCAAGCTCACCGCAGATGCCGATCCAGATACCGGCTGCGTGGGCAGCGTCGGCGGCCTGCTTCAGGGCGCGGAGCACGGCGGGATGATGGGGGTCGAAGAATTTGCCCAGGTCATTGCACTGGCGGTCACAGGCCAGGGTATACTGGGTCAGGTCGTTGGTGCCCACGCTGAAGAAGTCCACCAGCTTGGCAAGCTCAGGCGCCATGAACACGGAAGCGGGGGTCTCAATCATGATGCCGATCTCCGTCTCCGGGTTGAAGGGGATGCCCTCCTTTTTCAGTTCCGCCATGACGCTCTGGCAGGCCCGCTTGCACTCCTGCACCTCCCACACGGAGGTGATCATGGGGAACATGATGGCAACCTTGCCGTAAGCGGAGGCCCGGTACAGGGCACGGAGCTGGGTGCGGAACACCTCGGGCCGGTTCAGGCAGATCCGGATGGCACGCAGTCCCATGGCGGGATTCTCTTCCTTCTGCAGCTTAAAGTAATCCACCTGCTTGTCCGCGCCGATGTCCAGGGTGCGGATGATGACACGCTTGCCGTTCATTGCCGCGGCAACGCTCTTGTATGCCTCGAACTGGGCGTCCTCGGAGGGATAGTCGGTTTCCGCCAGATACAGGAACTCGGAGCGGAACAGGCCGATGCCCTGCCCGTCGTTGGAAAGAACGGCGTTCACATCATCGGGGGAGCCGATGTTGCAGTACAGCTTGATCTTTCTGCCGTCCAGGGTCACATCCTCCTGACCCTTCATGGTCTGGAGCAGCTCCTTCATCTGCTGCTGCTTCTGGTACTTCTCCCGCAGGGCCTGCATGGTCATGGCATCGGGATCCAGCACCACCTTGCCGCTTTCTCCGTCGATGTAGCACAGGCGGCCGTGATACTCTTCCTTCAGATTTTCTCCCAGACCGCAGATGGCGGGAATGCCCATGGTACGGGCGAGAATGGCGGTGTGGCTGTTGCCGGAGCCGCCCCTCGTGATGAAGCCCAGAATTTTGGACTTATCCAACTGCAGGGTCTCGGAGGGAGCCAGGTCGTCCGCTGCCAGGATCACAGGCTCCTGGGAGTCGATGCCGCCTTCCACAATGCCCATCAGGTTGTTCAGGATCCGCTGGGTCACATCCTTGATATCCGCGGCTCTTGCCTGCATATAGGCATCGTCCATAGCGGCGAACATGGCGGCGAACTGCTCGCCGGCAGTCTGCACGGCGAATTCCGCGTTGCACCGCTCGTCGTCCAGGGTGGTGAGGACGCACTCCACATAGTCGTCGTCCTCCACGAACATGGCGTGGGTCTCAAACAGAATGGCAGCTTCGTCTCCGGCTTCCTCCCGGCACTTTTCTGCCAGAACCTCAAGCTGGGCGATGGACTGCGCCTGTGCAGCGGCAAAACGCTGCTTTTCCGCCTCCACATCGGCGTTTTCCTGCTTTACGACGGTGCTGTTGGGGCGCTGGAAGAAGTAGACGGTGCCCTTTTCCACGCCTTTGGATACGCCTTTACCTTGAATCAGGATCATATACACACGCTCCTATGTTATAATGTAGAAAGAATCCGCCCGAGGATACGCAGCGTATTCGGGCGGATCGCGGGAAATTACAGGTTCTCCTCGAAGAACTTCTTCAGGGCACCGATGACGGCAGCCTCGTCGCCGCCTTCCGCGGACACAGTGACCACATCGCCCTTCTTCACGCCCAGGCTCATGAGCTTCATAAGCTGGGAAGCCTTTGCCTCCTTGCCGTCCTTGGCGACAATGACGGTGGTGTCGGCATAGCCCTTGACCAGCTTCGCCAGCAGGCCGGCGGGTCTTGCGTGAATGCCCAGCTCATCCCGAATGGTAAAGGTAAATTGTGTCATGTTCATTTCCTCCTGCGTATGTCGATTAGATGATGTCAGCGGGGAACCGGATTCCCTGCTGGAATCTCACTTTGTCCATGAGCTCCAGTGCCATCCTGGAATATTCCAGATAAGGATGGCGAACCTGCCCCTTTTCCATGAGGGAAAGGAATGCGCGAAGCTCGTAACACATATTGTTTTGCACCTGGGGGATCGGCAGATTCTCCTCGCTGCCGTCCCGGTAGCGGATGCAAACCGCCTGGGGATCCTGGATCTGGTGGATCAGCATGGTGCCGTCCTCACCCTGGATCTCGCTGGGGAGAGAAGAATCGGAGATTTTGGAATACAGCAACTGGGCCTGCATGGTGCCGTAGTCCGCCAGGATCGTGCCCTGACCGTCGATGCTGCCGGGCAGGATCGTCCCGGTGCTGACCAGATTTTCCGGCGCGCCGAACAGCGCCACCAGAGGATGTACACAGTATACGCCGATATCGGTCAGCGCGCCGTTGGAGAGGCTGGGGTTGAACGCGTTTTCCACAATGCCCCGCTTGAAGCGGTCATAGCGGCTGGAATACTTGCAGAAGGTGAACATCACCCTGCGGAGGGTGCCCAGCCTGGGCAGGTTTTCCCGGATGGCGGCAAAGCCCGGAGAGTGGATGCTCCGCATGGCCTCCAGCAGGATCACCTGATTTCGTTCTGCCGCGGCGATCATTTGGGAGAGCTCCCGGGAATTGGACGCGATGGTCTTTTCGCACAGAACGTGCTTCCCGTGCTCCATCATCCGGATACTCTGGGAGGCATGGAGGCTGTTGGGGCTTGCCACATAGACGGCATCGATCTCACCGCAGCGGGCAAGAGCCTCCGGGTCGGTGAAGATCCGCTCCGCGCCCTGTTTCTCGGCATAGGCTTCGGCGCGCTCCACGGTGCGGGAGCAGACCGCCTTCAGGCGGAACCCGTCCACCGTCCTCGCGGCCTCCAGAAACCGATCCGTGATGAAATTCGTGCCAATGACCGCAAAGTTGACGCACATTCCGACTCACCCTAAAATAGTATAACACCCCGAATCGGATAAAACAAGTGTCATTATCGAAAAATCCAAAACAGCCCGGGTACTTTCTCTGGAAATTGGCAGAATTAACAAGGATAAGGGGACGGTTTTTGACATTATGACTTGAAAAACAGCCGGGGTTCGTGATAAAATGGCAGAAAGAAAGGAGAGATGCGGAAATGAAAAGAGGAACCAGGCTGTTTCTCATCGCCGTGGCGGAATTTCTGCTGATTTTTGTGGGCATGGAGCTGTTCTGGCCCAAGACGGCAAAGCCGGAAGCCACGGTGCCGCCCACGCTGCCCACCGTGGCGCTCCGGGAGACGGTGCCGCCTGCCACGTCTGCCCCCACCGAACCGGAGACGGTTCCCACGTCTGCCCCCACAGAGCCGGAAACCCAGCCCACGGAGCCTCAGCCCCAGAGCTTCCTCCTGTCCTTCGCGGGGGACTGCACCTTCGGCAACGGACACACCTGGGAGAGCCCCAATTCCGGCTTCAACGGTACGGTGGGCGACCGGTATGATTTCCCCATGCAAAACGTGAAGGCTGTTTTTGAGGCGGATGAATATTCCTTCGTGAATCTGGAGGGCGCGCTGACCACCGCCGATCCCACACCCCAGGAAATGGTGACCCTGAAGGACAAGGCGTTCCGGTTCCGGGGCACCCCGGCCTACGCCCGGATCCTGACGGAGGGCTGCGTGGAATTTGCCAGCTTTGCCAATAATCATGCCATGGACTACGGGCAGCAGGGCTTTGACGACACCCTGGCGGCGCTGGATGGGGAGGGCATTGCCTATGCCACCTTCAGCGGCACCAGACTGGTGACCACGCCCAACGGTCTGAAAATCGGAGTGATGGCGTTTTCCTTCACCAAATCCTATACCAAAGACGATATTGCCCGCTGTGCCGCCCAGCTTCGGGAAGAAGGCGCGGAGCTTCTGATCATGTCCGTCCACTGGGGCATGGAGCTGACCTATCAGCCCACGGCGTTCCAGAAGGAAATGGGCCACGCGGCCATCGACGCGGGCGTAGACATTGTCTACGGGCACCACAGCCATACGCTGCAGCCGGTGGAGGAATACGGAGACGGCGTCATTTTCTACAGCCTGGGCAACTTCTCCTTCGGCGGCAACGGCTGCCCCAGGGATTTTGACACCGCGATCATCCAGCAGGAAGTGATCCGGGAACCGGACGGCAGTGTGCGCCTGGGGGAGACCTCCTACATACCCTGCCGGCTGAGCAGCATCACCAGCCGCAATGACTATTGCCCCACGCCTTACGGCAGCGATACGGCGGAGTACGCCCGGGTACTGGAAAAACTGGCGGGCAACTTCTACGCGCCGCCTCCCGTGTACGGCGATCCCACCGAGCCGGAGACCCAGCCCACCGAGCCGCCCACAGAACCAACCACAGAACCAACCACAGAACCAACCACAGAACCGCCCGCGGAACCGGAGCCTGCGGAGCAGCCCACCGAACCGGAAACCCAGCCCACGGAGCCGGAACCGCCGGAAGATCCCTCCGAATAGCAGGAAGCTGACCCCTCTGCCCGAATGGACAGAGGGGGTCGTTTCGGTTGACTTTCTGGGGGAAATTGCGTATAATATCCATGAATAAAATGGATAGCTATGGCAAAAGAACGGAGAATACTATGGCACAAGGGAAAAAAGAACAATACGGCAACTCCAGCATTTCCATGCTGAAGGACGAGGAGCGGGTGCGCAAGCGTCCTGCCGTCATATTCGGATCCGACGATCTGGAGGGCTGCAAGCACGCGGTGCTCGAGATCCTGTCTAACGCCATCGACGAGGCCAGGGAGGGATACGGCGACACCATTCTCGTGACCCGCTATGAGGACAAGTCCGTGGAGGTCGAGGACTTCGGACGGGGCTGCCCCGTGGACTTCAACGAAAAGGAAAAACGCTACAACTGGGAGCTGGTGTTCTGCGAGATGTACGCCGGCGGCAAGTACGGCGAAAACGGGGAGAACTACGAGTACTCTCTGGGTCTGAACGGCCTTGGCTCCTGCGCCACCCAGTACGCTTCCGAGTTTTTTGACGCGACCATCCGCCGGGACGGATTCCGGTACACCCTGCATTTTGAGAAGGGCAGGAACATCGGCGGCCTGCACAAAGAGCCCGCGGACCGGAAGAAGACCGGCTCCTGCTTCCACTGGCGTCCCGATCAAGAGGTGTTTACGGAGATCGACATTCCCGCGGAATACTACCGGGATGTGCTGAAGCGTCAGGCCGTGGTGAATCCCGGCGTGACCTTCCGCTTCCGCAACCAGGTGGGCGGCAAATTCGAGACCGAGGAATACTGCTATGAGAACGGCATCCGCCAGTATCTGGAGGAGCTGGTGGGCGATGACGCTTTCACCATGCCCACCTTCTGGGAGACCGAGCGCCGGGGCCGGGACGCGGAGAACCGCCCGGAGATGAAGCTGAAGATCACCGCGTCCTTCTGCTTCTCCAAGAAGATCGCCCACATCGAGTTCTACCACAATTCCTCCTGGCTGGAGCACGGCGGCAGCCCGGACAAGGCGGTGCGGTCGGCATTTACCGCGGCCTTTGACAAATATCTGCGGGATACCAACAAATATACGAAAAACGAGAGCAAGATCATCTTCCAGGACATCCAGGACAGCCTGGTGCTGATTACCAACTGCTTCTCCACCATCGGCTGCTTTGAGAACCAGACCAAAAAGTCGGTCAATTCCAAATTCACCCAGGAAGCCATGACCGCGTTCCTGCGGGAGCAGCTTCAGGTGTGGTTCATTGAGAACAAGCAGGAGGCCGATCGTGCCGCGGATCAGATTCTGGTGAACAAGCGTGCCCGTGAGAGCGCCGAGAAGACCAAATCCTCCGTGAAAAAGAAGCTTTCCGGCTCGGTGGACATCTCCAACCGGGTGCAGAAGTTCGTGGACTGCCGCAGCCGGGACACCGACAAGCGGGAGCTGTATATCGTGGAGGGCGATTCCGCCCTGGGCAGCGTCAAGATGAGCCGGGACGCGGAATTTCAGGGCATCATGCCCGTCCGCGGCAAGATTCTGAACTGCCTGAAAGCGGATTACAACAAAATCTTCGCCTCTCCCATCATCACCGATCTGATCAAGGTGCTGGGCTGCGGGGTGGAGGTTCAGGGCAAGAAGGCCAAGGAGCTGTCCTCCTTTGACCTTTCTGGCCTGCGGTGGAACAAGGTCATCATCTGCACCGATGCGGATTACGACGGCTTCCAGATCCGCACCCTGGTGCTGACCATGCTCTACCGCCTGTGCCCCACCCTGATCCGGGACGGCTATGTGTATATCGCGGAGTCTCCCCTGTTTGAGATCACCTGCAAGGACAAGACCTGGTTTGCCTACAACGAGGCGGAAAAAGTGAAGATCCTCAAGGAGCTGGAGGGCAAAAAGGTCAACATCCAGCGCTCCAAAGGCTTAGGCGAGAACGACCCGGAGATGATGGCCATGACCACCATGAACCCGGAGACCCGCCGGCTCATCAAGGTCATGCCCGAGGACGCGGAGCGCACCGCCTACTATTTTGACATTCTTCTGGGCGACAGCCTCAGCGAGCGAAAGAATTTTATTGCCGAAAACGGCGCAAAATATCTGGAACTGGCGGATATTTCCTAAGGAGGTGACATCATGGCGAAGAAAAAGGAAGAGCCGAAAAAGAAAAAGATCAACACCGACGGTGTGGTAGGGCTGGTGGGTTCCACTACCGAGCAGCCGATCTCCGAGATCCTGGAGGTCAACTATATGCCCTATGCCATGAGCGTCATCGTGTCCCGTGCCATCCCGGAAATTGACGGCTTCAAGCCCTCCCACCGCAAGCTGCTGTACACCATGTACAAGATGGGGCTGCTCAGCGGCGGCCGGACGAAATCCGCCAACATTGTGGGGCAGACCATGAAGCTGAATCCCCACGGCGACGCGGCGATCTACGAGACCATGGTGCGTCTGGCGAAGGGCAACGAGACCCTGCTGCACCCCTTTGTGGACTCCAAGGGCAACTTCGGCAAGGTCTACTCCCGGGACATGGCTTACGCTGCCTCCCGTTACACCGAGGCAAAGCTGGAGCCCATCTGCGCGGAGCTGTTCCGGGACATCGATCTGGACACCGTGGACATGGTGGACAACTATGACGCCACCATGAAGGAGCCTGCGCTGCTGCCCACCACCTTCCCCAATGTGCTGGTTTCCGCGAACCAGGGCATTGCCGTTGGCATGGCCAGCAACATCTGCTCGTTTAACCTGCGGGAGGTCTGCGAGACCACCATCGCGCTGATTCAGAACCCGGACCACGACATTCTGGAGACCCTGCCCGGCCCGGACTTTTCCACCGGCGCGGAGCTGATTTTTGACGAAGCCCAGACCCGGGAGATCTATTCCACCGGCAGGGGCAGCTTCAAGCTTCGTGCCAAGTGGCGCTATGTGAAATCGGGCAACCTGATTGAAATCTACGAGATCCCCTATTCCACCGCGACGGAGCCCATCATGGACAAGGTGGCGGAGCTCATCAAGGCGGGCAAGATCAAGGAGATCTCCGATATGCGTGACGAGACCGACCTGGACGGTCTGAAGCTGACCATCGACCTGAAGCGTGGTGTGGATCCCGAGAAGCTGATGCAGAAGCTGTTCCGGCTGACGCCGCTGCAGGATTCCTTTGCCTGCAACTTCAACATCCTCATTGCCGGCATGCCCCGGGTGATGGGCATTCGGGAGATCCTGGAGGAGTGGTGCGCGTGGCGGATCGACTGCGTGAAGCGCCGTATCTTCTTCCAGGTGCAGAAAAAAGAGGACAGGCTCCATCTGCTGCGGGGTCTGGAACGGATCCTGCTGGACATTGACAAGGCCATCGCCATCATCCGGGAGACCGAGCTGGAAAGCGAGGTTGTCCCCAACCTGATGATCGGCTTCGGCATTGACGAGACCCAGGCGAATTTCGTGGCGGAGATCAAGCTGCGGAACATCAACAAGGAATACATCCTCCGCCAGACCCGGGCGATTTCCGACCTGGAGCAGGAAATCGCGGAGCTTCGGGATGTGCTGGGCAGCCCCAGAAAGCTGCGGGGTGTCATTATCAAGGAGCTGCAGCAGGTGGCGGACAAGTACGGTCAGCCCAGAAAGACCGAAATCGTCTACCAAACCGAGGAAATCACACCCGAGGACGAGACGGAGGATATCCCGGACTACCCTGTGACCCTGTTTGTGTCCAGGGAGGGCTATATCAAGAAAATCACCGCCCAAAGCCTGCGGCTTTCCGGCGAGCAGAAGTTCAAGGAGGGCGACAGCCTGCGGTTCTCCGTGGAAACCACCAACCGGGCGGAGCTTCTGGTGTTTACGGACAAGTGCCAGTGCTACAAGACCCGGCTGTCCGACTTTGAGGACGGCAAGGCATCCCAGTTGGGCGATTACCTGCCCCAGAGACTGGGCTTTGACCCCGGCGAGTCCGTGTTTCAGGTGGTGCTGCCCGGGGATTACTCCGGCTTCGTGCTGTTCTTCTACGAGGGCGGCAAGGTGGCAAAGGTGCCTTTGTCTTCCTACGAAACCAAGACCAACCGGAAAAAACTCACCGGCGCTTACTGCGAAAAGGCGGTTCTGCGGACGATTTTGAGCATGAATGCCGACGACCAGGTGGCGGTTTACTCCACCGACGGCAGAACGCTGGTGTTCTCCACCGCGCAGCTTATGCCCAAAGCCACCAGATCCACCCTGGGTGTCAGCGTCATGTCGCTGAAGAAAAAGGCGACCCTTGACTATGCGGTGGAGCTTTCCGGGAGCGGAATCGTGAACCCTTCCCGCTACCGCACCAGGACGATCCCTGCCGCGGGCGCGCTTCTGAAGGGAGAAGACTCCCAGGAAAAGCAGATCAGCCTGGATATCTGAGGATGAGGAACGTATGACGATGAAGACAATCAAGGACAATGTGCTGTGGGTGCTGAAAATTTTATTGGGCTGCGCCCTCTTTTCCGCAGGCTTTTCGCTGTTTCTGGAACCCCGGGGAATGAACGCCGGCGGTATTTCCGGTCTGGCCATGCTGATCACCCGGATCATCGGCTTCGGGTCGGTGGGTATGATGCAGATCCTGCTGAATCTGCCCCTGTTTCTCATGGGAGGCAAGCGGATCGGAATCCGCTTTTTTGTGGGCTCCCTGATCGGCATGCTGGCCTCCTCCGTGATGATCGATGTGATCGCGCTGTACGCCCCTAAGGTCACCGCGGAGCCGCTGATTGCCGCGATCTACGGAGGCATCCTTTCCGGCGCCGGTATCGGTCTGGTGTTCGTGGAGGGCGCGTCCACCGGCGGCTCGGACATCCTGATCCGGCTGGTGCAGCAGAAAAACCGGAATTTTAAGCTGGGAACCATCTCCTTTGGCTTTGATTTCCTGGTATCCGTGCTGACGGGCATCGTGTTCCGGGATATGACCAAGACCCTGTACACCCTGATTGCCATTTTCCTCACAAGCCGGGTGATGGACATGGTGGTGTACAGCTTCGATAACTCCAAGGTGGCGCTGATCATCTCGCCGGAGTACGAAAAAATCGCTGAAATGGTTTGTGACAAGCTGGGCCGGGGCGTAACGTACCTGTACGGACAGGGCTACTACAGCCGGAAGGATACCAAGGTTCTGCTGGTCGCCGTCAAGCGCTATCAGCTCGCGCAATTGAAGGAATATGTGGTGCAGATCGACCCGGATGCCTTTATCATCCTTCAGGATGCCCACCAGGTGCTGGGCGACGGCTTTATCCGCTATTCGGAGCATTCTCTGTAAAAAGGAGGGGACTGCCGTGAAACGGTTTTGGATCCTGCTGCTGGCAGTCTCGCTGCTGCTGGCAGGCTGCGCGTCCTGGATGGACGGCTATCACTATTCGGTGACACCCTACAAAGGGGAAAACGCGGATCTGGTCAGCGAAACCCCCACGGTGTCCACCTATTCCCAGCTTCGCCAGGAGATGGTGCGGCTTGTGGAGGAAGGTCTGGAAAGCGGCATCATCATCCTGCAGGGCTACACGGATCCGGATGCGGAGCGGGATGCTGCCGTGGCGGTGCAGTATGTGACGGAGTGCTTCCCGCTGGGTGTTTACGCCGTGTCGGAAATGACCTATGAAATGGGAACCAACAGCGGCAGGACGGCGCTGGCGGTCACGGTGCAGTACCGCTGCAGTCGGTCGGAGCTGCTGGGGATCGGAAGGGCAGAGAACATGGAGCAGGCCAGGTCAGCCATTGCGGACGCCCTGAACCGCTGCAATACGGGCATTACCATGCTGGTGTCCCGGTATGAGGAGATGGACTTTGCCCAGTTTGTGGAGGACTACGCGGACGAAAACCCGGAATTGGTCATCGAGCGCCCCCTGACCACGGCGGCAGTCTACCCGGACAGCGGCGACGAGCGGATCGTGGAGCTGAAATTCACCTACCAGACCAGCCGGGAGGTGCTGCGTTCCATGCAGAGTCAGGTGAAATCCGTATTTTCCGCCGCGGAGACCGCGGTGGAAGGACTGGAAACAGAGGAGGAAAAATGCGGCGCGCTGTGCGGCCTTCTTCTGGAACGGACGCGGAATGTGCAATCTTCCATCACGCCGTCTTACAGTCTGCTGACCTACGGTGTCGGCGACAGCCGGGCGATTTCCGTGGTGTTTGCGGCGCTGTGTCGCCGGGCAGGGCTGGAGTGCCATGTGGTTTCCGGCACCCGGGACGGCGAAAGCTGGTTCTGGAACATTGTGCGGCTGGGAGAGGACGCCTACCACCTGGATCTGGCAAGTGCCGTGCCGAATGGGGTAGCCAATTATCGGGGGGATGTGCAAATGGTGGGGTATGTTTGGGACTATTCTGCCTATCCCGCCTGTGAGCCCTTCCCTGTACCTGAGATCCCCCAGGAGACTGACCCGGAGGAATCCACGGAACCCACGGAGCCGGAGGAGCCTGTGGAGCCCACGGAGCCGGAAGAGACCACGGAGCCCTCTGACCCTTCGGAGCCGGAGGAAGAAGGGGCACAGGAATAAGCAAGAAAAAACATAAAAAATGCGAATGGGGTATTGACATTTTCACATTTTTTGCTATAATCTATCTTGCTGTTGCGGGTGTAGCTCATCCGGTAGAGCGCCACCTTGCCAAGGTGGAGGTAGCGAGTTCGAGCCTCGTCACCCGCTCCAAAAAAGAACCCACATTTGTCTACGACAAGTGTGGGTTCTTTTCAACTAAATCCGTCCTTTCGGACGGGATAAATCCCACTATCGTGGGATGAAATCGCTGTGCGATGAAATCCGACTTCGTCGGGAGAAGGACGGATTTAATTTCATCTGCGTTAGCGGATTTCATCCGAGCTGTGCGATGATATATGCCGTTGGCATATGAGGGAACGGATATTATATCATGCTTGCGGAGCAAGTATATCATGCGGCGTCAGCCGTATATCACATCGCATCAGCGATCTAAGCCTGGCTTTCTTTTTTGCGCTGCTCTTCTTTGACAGACGGAAGCTCCCCTGCGGTGACCCGCAGGGGAGCTTGCAAATGGAATCAGTCCCGGTCCCAGTTGTGCCAGACGTTCTGCACGTCGTCATCGTCCTCGAACAGGTCCAGCATTTTCTCCATGTTGGTGATGTCCTCTTCCTTCTCCAGCTTCTGATAGTTCTGGGGAACCATCTCGATCTGGGCGGAGGCAAAGGTATAGCCCTTGGCGCTCAGGGCATCTGCCACGGCGTTGAAATCTTCGGTGGTGGTGTAGATGGTGAAGCAGTCCTCTTCCGGCTCAAAGTCGTCCGCGCCGCAGTCCATGGCATCCATCATGACGGTATCCTCCTCCAGCTCCTCCTCGGAGTTGTCGATGACGATCACGCCCTTCTTGTCGAAGCTCCAGGACACGCAGCCCGTGGCGCCCATGTTTCCGCCGTACTTATCGAAGTGGTGACGCATGGAGCCAGCGGTACGGTTGCGGTTGTCGGTCATGGTTTCCACAATGACGGCGACACCGCCGGGGCCGTAGCCCTCGTAGTTGATGGCTTCGTAGCTTTCGCCGGAGCCTGCGCCCGCAGCCCGCTCCAGAACACGCTTGATGTTATCGTTGGGCATATTGGCTGCCTTTGCCTTGGTGATGATGGTGGCAAGCCGGGAGTTGTTGGCGGGGTCAATGCTGCCGCCGCCTTCCTTCACGGCGACGATCATTTCCTTCGCGATCTTGGTGAAAGCGGCCGCGCGCTTGGCATCCTGTGCGCCCTTGGTCTTTTGAATGTTATGCCATTTGGAATGTCCGGACATAAGTAATCTTCCCTTCTATGCATACGGCACAAGTGCCGCTGAAAATTTTCAATCTATTCTATCACAATCCGGCGGGAAAAATCAACACTTATCCGAAGAATTTCATGCAATCCCCGTGTTTTTTTGAGATTTCCACCTGAATTTCCGGGAATTGCGCCCGCAGCTTTTCCGCCAGCCGGGCGCACACGGGGCTCTCCGTGTGGAAATGCCCGGCGTCGATCAGGTTCAGCCCCAGGTCATGGGCATCCCGGAACTGGTTGTACTTCACATCGGCGGTGACGAAGGTGTCGCAGCCGGCATCCACCGCCTGACCCATGGCGCCGGCGCAGGCTCCGCCGCCCACAGCCACCTTCCGCACGGGTTTTCCGCTGTCCACATACCGCAGACCCTCGCAGGAAAGCGCCGCTTTCACCGCGCCCAGAAACGCCGCAAGGGGCTGCGGCTCCACCGTGCCCCACCGGAGCAGACCCCAGGGACGGCCAAATTCGTCGGTTCCGCTGGGCCCGATGACCTCCACGTGGGCAAGCCCCAGCACCGCTGCCAGGCAGTCGTTGACCCCGCCGGGGGCGCAGTCCAGATTGGTGTGGGCGTTGATATGGGCGATGCCGTTCTCCGCGAGGAACAGGACCCGGCGGCCCTGGGGATCCCGGTCGGTAATGAAGCCGGGCTTCCAGATCAGCGCATGGTGGGTGACCAGCAGCTCCGCACCCCAATCTTTTGCCTCCCGGCAGACCTCCTCGAGCGGATCCAGCGCCACAAGGAGCTTTGTCACCTCCCTGTCCAGCCGTCCGCAGTTTAAGCCCACATTGTCCCAGTCCTCTTTCATGGAGCTGGGGGCGATGGTTTCCATGTAACCCAGAATATCAGCTACGGTTGCCATAAATCGATTCCTCCATTTCGGAAAGTTCGGTGAGGATGCGCCGGTATTGCTCCAGCTTTTCGCTGCCGGAGCGGGAAAGACCCTCCACAGTGGCGCGCAGACCGGCAGCGACCCGCCCGTAAAACGCCGGCAGCAGGGGAGAGCCGCTCTCCAGCAGGGCAGGGGACAGCCAGCACTGGGCCGGAGTCAGAGGTTCGCCGGGCTCGTATACCGCCTCCATCACGGTGTAAAGGAATTTGCCGTCCTTCGCAAGGGTTTCCCGCCGGATGCGATAGCCGGTGCTGGACAGGTACTCCCGCAGGATGGGTCTGCGGCTCTGGCACTGCAGCACCAGCCGGTACCGGGGATCCCGCAGCCACGGGCTGCGCTCCAGGATGCTGACCATGGTGTCCGCGCCCATGCCGGCGCAGACCATGCAGTCAAAATCCCGGGGGACGGACTGAAGCCCGTCGGACAGGAAAAAGCGCATTTTGTGGGAAAGACCGAATTTCACGGCGTTCTGCCGGGCGGCTGCCAGGGGGCCTTCCGCAATGTCCGAGGCGATCACGCTTGACGCGATGCCGTTTTGCAGCAGATAGATGCCCAGGTAGCCGTGATCCGTGCCCACATCGATGACCCGGTCGCCGGGACGGACGAAGCCGCAGCAGGCGAGCAGCCGGTTTGTCATGGGGATTTTCATGCTGACCTCCAAAAAAACCATCCCGGGGGTTCCCCGGGATGGCAGGTACCGGAATCAGGCCTGCGCCGCCTGGTCGGCTTCCACAGCCTCCAGGAAGCGGTTCAACTGCGTCAGGAAGGAATCGCAGTCAATGCCGTGAACCATGCAGGCTTCCTCCACGGTCTCACCCCGGGAAGAGGGGCAGCCCAGGCAATGCATACCGATTGCCATGAACAGCGGTGCGGTCTGGGGGGCAACATCCAGAATGCTGCCGATGATGGTATCTTTCTCGATTTTAACAGCCATTTTTCATGACCTCCTGTTGAATTATGGGGATATTATACCCCGGCGCCGGGAAAAAAACAAGACGGAAAATGAGGATTATGCAGAAAAAAGGGGCTGTATTGCACAGCCCCTCATCCGTTTTGGTAAGCTTACTTCTTTGCGCCGGCGATCTGGGCAGCGACTTCGGCAGCGAAGTCGTCTTCCTTCTTCTCGATGCCCTCACCCTTGGTGAAGTGAACGGCGTCGACGAACTTCACGGAACCGCCCAGCTTCTTGGCGGCGTCGGCGATATAGCCCTCCACGGAGCCGGTGAACAGGTCGCCGCGGACGAAGTCCTGCTGCAGCAGGCAGTTTTCCTTGAAGAAAGCGTTGATCTTGCCGGCAGCGATCTTTTCCTTGACCTGCGCGGGCTTGGAAGCCATCTTGGGATCGTTGTCCATCAGAGCCACCTGGACAGCCAGCTCGTGGTCAACATCCGCCTGGGGCACATTGGACTTGTCCCAGTACTTGGGGTTCATCGCGGCGATCTGCATGGCAACGTTCTTGCCGATCTCGGTAGCGTCGATGCCGCCTTCCACAGCCAGGTTCACCAGAACGCCGTGGGAGCCGCCTGCGTGCACATAAGCGACGGAGGTGTTCTCGGCGAAACGGGCGAAACGGCGGATCTGCAGATTCTCACCGATGGCCATGACCTTCTCGGGCAGGATGCCTGCCACGGTCAGCTCGGTGCCGGGGTAGGTGCAGCTCATCAGCGCGTCCACATCCGCGGGAGCATCCTTCAGGACGACGGTAGCCAGATCCTGAACGAAGGCACGGAAGGGAGCGGAGTTGGCGCAGAAGTCGGTCTCGCAGTTGACCTCGATGACGGCACCGGCGCCGCACTCGGGGCACACGGTGGCGAAAGCCATACCTTCGGCGGCAATGCGGCCGGCCTTCTTGGCGGCCTTTGCCAGACCCTTTTCCCGGAGCCAGTCGATTGCCTTGTCCATATCGCCGTCGGTGGCAACCAGGGCCTTCTTGCAGTCCATCATGCCAACGTTGGTCATTTCACGAAGTTTTTTCACATCAGCAGCAGTAAATGCCATTGTTCGTTCCTCCTATTATCATTTGAAGTGCTGCCCACAGGCCGTGGGCAGCAGGATTCGATCATTCAGCGGCAGGTGCCTCGGGAGCGGCTTCCTCAGCGGCAGCGTCCTCACCCTGACGGCCTTCGATGGAAGCGGATGCCATGGAAGCGGCGATCAGGCGGATGGCGCGGATCGCGTCGTCGTTGCCGGGGATCACATAGTCGATCTCATCGGGGTCGCAGTTGGTGTCGACGATTGCCACGATGGGAATGTTCAGCTTGCGGGCTTCGGCGATGGCGTTGCGCTCCTTGCGGGGGTCAACGATGAACAGAGCGGCAGGCAGCTTCTTCATTTCCTTCACGCCGCCCAGGTACTTCTCCAGCTTCTCGATCTCGCCCTGGTGCTTGATGACTTCCTTCTTGGGCAGCATGGCGAAGGTGCCGTCCTCTTCCATCTTGCGCAGCTGAGCCAGACGGTCGATACGGGTACGCATGGTGCGGAAGTTGGTCAGCATGCCGCCCAGCCAGCGGGCGTTGACGTAGTAACCGCCGCAGCGCAGGGCTTCCTCACGGATGGCATCCTGTGCCTGCTTCTTGGTGCCGACGAACAGGACATTGCCGCCGTTGGCGGAAATTTCACGAACAAAGTTGTAGGCCTCTTCCAGCTTCTTCACGGTCTTCTGCAGGTCAATGATATAGATACCATTGCGCTCCGTGTAGATGTAGGGAGCCATTTTGGGGTTCCAGCGGCGGGTCTGATGACCGAAGTGCACGCCGGCTTCCAGCAGTTGCTTCATAGATACGACAGCCATTTTTGAATTTCTCCTTTTGTTTTTCCTCCACCCCGATCATCCCGTCCGCCTCATTCTGTCAAGAACACAGGAGGCATCCGATCCCCGGGTGTGTGGTTTGATGTCATGGAAAATCCCATGCCGAATCATTATACAGGAAAGAAATCCTAAATGCAAGGGCTTTTTCACGATTTTTTCGGAATTTTTCATTTTTCCGGGCAAGCTCCCTGTCAGACTAGAAGAACCACTTTCGTTTTGCCCGGGGCACCCGGCATTCGTCGGGTTTCGCCTCCACCAGAATGATATCCGGGCCGATCCTGCAGATGCAGTGCCAGGGAATGAGGAAATCCTCCTTCCTGCCGAAAAGCCCCAGAAATTGACAGGGCCCGGGCACCACCAGGGCGATCACCTGTCCCTCCGGGATTTTCAGCTCCACATCCGAAACAAAGCCCAACCGCTTGCCGCTGTCCACGCAGATGACTTCCTTGCAGTGCATATCCGTGATCCGAGTCCCCATAGCAGTCCCTCCAAAGTCATTACGGTAGGGAAGTCTATTCGGTGCAGGCATAAAATATGCCCGGAATTTAGGTTCCGGGCATGGTTTACGAGACCTGAACGGAGACGGCCTTGCGCATGGTGTTGATGGCGCTTTTTTCCAGCCGGGACACCTGAGCCTGGGAGATGCCGATGAGGGACGCCACCTCCATCTGGGTCTTGCCGTCGTAAAACCGCAGGGAGAGGATCTGCTTTT
>JBJDYP010000007.1:0-17911 GCA_051867435.1 Faecousia sp. | reverse complement strand
GGTGGTCAATGATCTCCAGGATTTCCGCCTCCTCCAGACCGGGGACGGACTGGGCAGCCTCGTTGTGATCCACCAAAACCACCCGCTTCCGGCGGGGACGCAGCAGGTGGTACCGGGTCAGAATGCCGGCGACCCGCTCCTGATCGTCCAGAATGGGGTAGCAGCTATGTCGGTGCTTCAGCACCTGCTCCCGGACATCGTCCACCCGGTCATCCAGGTGGAAGCTGATCAGATTGTCGGTCTGGCAGATCCGGCCGATGGGAGCGGACTGGAAGATCAGCCGCACGGCGCGGTAGGCATCGAAGGGGGTGGTGATGATGCAGGTGGAGGATTGGATATTCCGCAGCTCCTCGGGCACATCCGCCTGACACAGCACCAGGCACTTGACCTGCTTTTCCAGAGCCCGGCGGATCATATCCGGCTGGTCGCCGCAGAGGACGATGGAATCCGGGCTGGAGAACAGCAGGTTTTCCTGACTCTGGGGCAGGGCAATGGTCACCTCGCCGGAGATGGTGTCGGTGGACGCATCACCGTCGTTCATCAGCTTACCCTCCAGCACGGAGAGCAGGTTGAACAGGGGCACCTCCTCCAGATTGGGGCTGGAGACGGAGTTCATATTGTAGTTTGCCACATTCTCCCGGGAGAGCATACCGAACAGGGTGCCGTCGTCATGGACAACGGGAACGGCATTGATGTGCTGCTGCTCTTTCAGCACGGACCACGCCCGGCGGACGGTCACGGCGGCGCTGAGGGCAGGCGGAGTATCATACTCCAGATCATGGATCTGGGTGTGCATGGAGCTGATGATCTGGGGAGGCTGGAATCCGAACAGGTCCAGCACGGTCTGGGTTTCCTCGGAAACGTGACCCAGGGAGGCGGCTTCATATTCCCGGTCGCCCAGGGCGTTGCGCAGGGAAGCGTATGCCATCGCTGCCACGATGGAGTCGGTATCCGGGTTGCGGTGTCCGGTCACATAGATGGGATCCATAGAGTTCTCCTTTCAGACTTCGGTAATTTCACCGGCAAAGCTCTGCCGGAAAAGCTGCTTGATTTCCTCCTGGGAGCAGCCCTGCCCGATCAGCCACATGAGCTTGGTCATGGCGGCCTCGGTGGTCATGTCCCTGCCCTGGATGACACCCATTTCCAGCAGCTTTTTGCCCACCTGATAGACCTGCAGGTTGCTGCTGTCGTAGAGGCACTGGGTGGTGACCACCACGCTGATGCCTCTTGCCACCGCGTTTCGGATGCCCTGCAGACCCTTGTGCAGCACGTTCATGCCGCCTAAGCCGAAGGCCTCCACCACGATTCCCCGGTAGCCCATGTCCGCCAGAGCGTCAAAAATGGAGGGATCCAGACCCGGTGTCAGCTTCAGCAGGAACACCCGGTCACTGATCCGGGGTTTCAGGGCGGGCTCTTGCAGGCGATGGCACAGACCCGCGTGGTCGATGGACAGCCCCAGATTGCTCACAACCCCCACATAGTGGGCGTTGACGCTCTCAAAAGCGGAGAAGCCGGAGGCACGAACCTTCACCGCGCGGCAGCCCCGCATGATCTTCCGGTCAAATGCCAGGAAGATACCGGGCACGCCGGAGGCGGCCATGGCAAAAGCGGTGCGAAGATTGTCCGGCGCGTCGGACAGCACATCCGCCAGGGGAAGCTGGGAGCCGGTGAACACCACGGGCAGGTCAATGCCCGGCAGCATCCAGGTCATGGCGGAGGCGGAGTACGCCATGGTGTCCGTGCCGTGGGAGACCACGATGCCGTCATAGTCTGCCCGGCGGGTAAAGATCTCCCGTGCCATGACCTCCCACTCCAGCGGGGTAATGTTGGAAGAATCCAGGCACATCACATCGTCTACATCGATCCGGTAGTAGGTACGCAGTTGGTGCAGCTCCCGCTCCATCACATCGGAACGCCGCGGCTCCAGACCGTCGCCGCCGGGGGTGGACGCGATGGTGCCGCCGGTGGTGAGCAGGAGGATCTTCTTTTTTGTTTCTTCCATGGGAACACCTGCCTTTTTTCATATTATAGCCCTTTTGGGCGGGAATAGCAAGAGAAAAAGCGGTTTTCCCGGTGGTTGGCAGCTATGGAATACCGCTTGCATTTTTCGGCGGGATGCGGTACAATAGGTGTAATCTGGGGAGTATGGCTCCCTGTATCGGAGGTGCGGTTTTTATGAATGTATTGGTTACCGGCGGCGCCGGCTATATCGGCTCCCATACCTGTGTGGAGCTGCTGAATTCCGGCTATGAAGTCACCGTGGTGGACAACCTGTGCAATTCCAACGCCAAGGCGCTGGACCGGGTGCAGGAGATCACCGGCAAGACCCTGCGTTTTTACCGGGGAGACGTGCGGGATGAAGACCTGATGCGCCGGATCTTCGCGGAAAACGAAATCCGCTGCGTGATCCACTTCGCGGGTCTGAAGGCCGTGGGCGAGAGCGTCGGCAAGCCCTGGGCGTACTATGACAACAACCTGAATTCCACCCTGGTGCTCACCAAGGTCATGGGGGAAGCGGGCTGCAAGAATCTGATTTTCTCTTCCTCCGCCACGGTCTATACCGCGGACAACCGGATGCCCCTGCGGGAAGACAGCCGCACCGGCGGCTGCACCAACCCCTACGGCTGGACGAAGTACATGACCGAGCAGATCCTTTCCGGCATTGCCTTTGCCGACAAGGACTGGAGCGTCTGCCTGCTGCGGTATTTCAACCCCATCGGCGCCCATGAGAGCGGACGCATCGGTGAGGATCCCAGAGGCATCCCCAACAACCTGATGCCCTTTATCACCCAGGTGGCAGTGGGCCGCCGGGAAAAGCTGTCCGTCTACGGCAACGACTACGATACCCCGGACGGCACCGGTGTCCGGGACTACATCCATGTGGTGGATCTTGCCAAGGGCCATGTGGCGGCGGTGAAGCACGTCACTGAGCACAACGGCTGCAATGTGTTCAATCTGGGCACCGGCGTGGGCTACAGCGTGCTGGATATGGTGAACACCTTCATGGAAGTGAACCATGTGGACGTTCCCTATCAGATCGTTGACCGCCGTCCCGGAGACGTTGCCACCTGCTACGCGGATCCTGCCAAGAGCGCGGCGGAGCTGGGCTGGAAGGCGGAGAAGAACCTGGCGGATATGTGCCGGGATTCCTGGACCTGGCAGAAGAACAACCCCAGAGGCTACGAGGAATAAGATACAACGGATCCATGGAACGCCGGCATTCTGCCGGCGTTCGATTCAGGGGTGATAATCGTGCAGAAACGGATTTTTTACGGAAAAAACACGCCGATCGGCTTCCAGGAAACCCAGAGCTTTGACCAGGAATGCCCCTATTTCATTCGCTACAAGGAGTTCCAGAACGAGGATCTGTCCCCGCTGCACTATGGCGACAGCGTGGAGATCCTGGTCTGCCGCGGGCTCACCGGCAGGGTGGAATCCGGCAAAACCGGCATCCGCATTGACCGGGATATGGTCATTCTGATCCCACCCCAGACCGTCCACTCCGTGCTGCTGCAAAAAGGCTCCGGGCACCTGTATCTGCTGCAGATCTCCCTGGAGATGCTGCGTCATACGGTGGATCTGGAGGCGCTGTTCCGGATGGGCGGCAGGCAGATCGGTCTCACCGTGCTGCGGGAGCCGGCGGATTTCCAGGAAGCGGAGGACGCGGTGGAGGAAATGATCCGCCGGGATGAGGATCCCCTGGGCAGGACGGCGGCGCTGCTGCGGCTGCTGGCGGTGATTCAGCGGCAGGCACCCTCTCTGGACGCGCTGACCCTGGACGAGGCAGAGCAGGGCGACGGCATCAAGCAGGTCATCCGCTGGACTGCCCGGCACTTCCGGGAGAACATCAGCCTGGAGGATGCCGCCCGTGCCGCGGGCTTCTCCAAAAACTACTTCTGCAGTTGGTTCAAGAAGCTGACGGGCACCACCTACAACCAATATCTGTGCGATGTGCGGCTGCTCCATGCCTGCACGGTGCTGCAGCAGACCGGCTCCGTGTCCGAGGCCTGCTACCGCAGCGGCTTCCGGGATCCGTCCTATTTTGTCCAGTCCTTCCGCAAAAAACGGGGCTGTACCCCCAAAGCCTATCTGGAAAACAGCAGATAGTCCGAAACCAGCCGCTGTTTTTGGAAAAATTTCCCCGGGTACCCTATTGCATTTCCCAAAGTGCCATGCTAAAATGTATACAAAAATAAATCTAAAAGTGATTTTCACTTTTTGGAGGATGTTGCATGGAACAGAAGAGAGAAACCGTTGTGGAACAGATCTACACCACGCTGAAAACCCAGATCGTGACCCTGCGCATGATGCCCGGTCAGCTCCTGATGGTGCAGCAGCTTGCGGCGGAGTACGGCATCAGCCGCACCCCTGTCCGGGAGGCGCTGATCCGGCTGAAGGGTGAGGGACTGGTCAATGAGGCCGACGGACGGAAATTCCGGGTCTCCGACATCTCCTGGAAGCAGATCCGGGACATTTACCAGGCCCGGCAGATCGTGGAGGAGTCTGCCATCCGTCAGGTGGCGGAAAATGCCACGGATACCCAGGTGGCGGCGCTGCGGGAGATCTGCCGGAAGATGCAGACCGCCATCGACACCAGAGAATACCCCGAATATTTTGAGCTGGATCAGCAATTCCACTTTACGATCCTGGAAATGATGGGCAACGAGGTCCTGCTGAACTGGATGGACAACAACGCCGACCACCAGCAGCGGATCCGCTATTGCACCATGGGTCTGAGCGTGGACATGGCGGAGAGCATGGAGGAACATATGGCGATGGTGGGTGCCATCGAGCGCCGGGACGGCAGGGAAGCCCAAATGCTGATCAAGCGCCACCTGGAGCGTTCCCTGGAGAATATGCTGAATCTGAAAAGGCAGTTTTTCCCCAATCCGCTGACCCTGATTCAATGAAAATGCCCTGCAGCCGGTTCGCCGTCCGGCTGCGGGCTTCCTTTTTTGTACAAAGTGCATTATAAAATGTATACATTTTCTACTACTTAATAAATTCATTTTTGTTGACAATCAAAAGACCATATTGTATCATGTTAGTACATTCAAAAAAAGGAGCGCCGTTATGGATAAGAAACTGAATGTCCTGTTTGGCTATCAGGGTGCCTTTGAACTGACCAGGGAAGAGGAGGAGACTTTCATCCGGGATTTTCCCCAGTGCAATTTCAAGTTTTCCCCACCGGACGATTACACCGATGAGGAATGCGCCCAGGCCGACATCTTTATCGGAATGTTCAATCCCCGCCAGATGAATGCAGCCAGGAATCTGAAGTGGCTCCAGGCATCCACCGTTGGCACCGACCGCTATGTGGGCTGCGTGGACACCGGCAAGACCCTGGTGACCAACAGCCAGAACCTGTTCAACGCCTGCATGGGCGAGCACACCTTCGCGATGATGATCGCCTGGTCCCGGGCGCTGCTGCTGCAGCGGGACAGCCAGAACAAACACGAGTGGGTGCTGCATGAGGTTCCCTCCGACCTGTTTGACAAGACCATCGGCGTGGTTGGTCTGGGCGGCATCGGCGCGGATGTGGCAAAGAAGGCAAAGGCCTTCGATATGCGGGTGCTGGGCATCCGCCGCAACCTGAACAACAAGCCCGATTATATCGACGAGCTGTACACCATGGACGATCTGGACTATGTGCTGCGTGAATCCGACTTCCTGGTGCTGGCGGTGCCTCTGACAGAGCAGACCTATCACCTGATCAACCGGGAGACCCTGAAGAAGATGAAGCCCACCGCTTACCTTCTGAATGTGGCGCGGGGAGATGTGGTGGACACCGATGCCCTGGTGGAAGCCCTCCGGGACGGCACCATTGCCGCCGCCGGTCTGGACACCGTTTCCCCCGAACCCCTGCCCCCGGATCATCCCCTTTGGGATATGCCCAATGTGTTCATTACCCCCCACCGGGCCAATGCTTCCCCCACTACCAACCGGTTCCGTTTCCGCTTCTATTATGAGAACCTGAGACGGTACCTGGCAGGCGAACCCCTGAAGAACCCTGCCAAGGTGTGATCCATTCCGAGCGATTGGTCGACATGACCTTTGCTAATATACTATAAGGAGACGAAAAAATGAAAAAGGTACTCGCAATTGTACTGGTACTGGCGATGGCGCTGAGCCTGTTTGCCTGCACCAAGAAGGACGACAACAATGGCAGCGGCGAAAAGCTGAAGGTCGCGCTGATCGCGTCCAGCTCCGGTCTGGGCGATCATTCCTTCAACGATGCCGCCTGGTCCGGCTTCCAGAAGGCCGAGAAGGAACTGGGCGTTGAGATCAAGGTCGCGGAGCCCAAGGAAGTCGCTGACTACAAGACCACTGCCTGCGCGCTGGCGGAAGAAGGCTTCCAGATGATCTTCGCCACCGGCTCTGACTGGGGCGACACCCTGACCGAGGTCTCCAAGCTCTATCCCGAAGTCAAGTTTGTTGGCCTGAACGTCAACGTGGAGGGCGACAATGTGGCCATCGCAAGAACCGCTGACCATGAAATCGGCTTCCTGGTGGGCGCGCTGGCTGCCATGATGTCCGAGTCCGGCACCGTGGGCTACATCGGCGGCAAGGAGAACCCCTCTCAGGTCCGTTTCAAGACCGCTTATCAGGAAGGCGTTGCCTATGTGAATGCCAACGCTGTGGTTCTCAGCACCTTCGTCGGCGCTTTCAACGACCCCACCACCGGCAAGGAATTCGCTCTGGAGCAGATCAACCAGGGCGCGGATGTGATCTTCCACACTGCCGGACAGTCCGGCATGGGCCTGTTTGACGCGATCAAAGAGAAGGACGGCGTTTTCGCCATCGGCGTTGACTCCAACCAGGACGCCATCGTGGAGGGCAAGGTTCTCACCACCGCGGAAAAGCACCTGGGCGTTATCGCCTATGACATGATCCAGAAGCTGCAGAACGGCACCTGGACCGCCGGCACCAATGTGTACAACCTGGCCAACGACGGCGTGGGCATCACCGACATGGAGTTCACCAAGGACATCATCGGCGCGGAGAAGATCGACGAGCTGAACCGGATCAAGGCCGGCATCATCGACGGTTCCATCCAGGTCACCGACACCTTCAACCAGTAATCTAACAGCGATCTGCGAAGCCGGTGTCTGCCGTAACCATCCGGCAGACACCGGCAGAACATTCAACCGGGCACCTCGGCAAGCCGTCTGGCGCCCAGCGGGAGGAAACTATGGAATACTCGGTCGAGCTGAAACACATACGAAAAGAATATGGCCCCGTGATTGCCAATGAGGATATCTCCATTTCCGTGCGGAGCGGCTCCGTGATGTGCATCGTGGGTGAGAACGGCGCAGGCAAATCCACCCTGATGAACATTCTCTACGGTCTGGAGCAGCCGACCTCCGGTGAGATTTACATTCGTGGACGGAAGGTGAACTTCCATTCCAGCCGGGATGCGATCAAAATGAAGATCGGCATGGTGCATCAGCACTTCATGCTGGTCAATGAACTGTCCGTCCTGGAGAACATCATTCTGGGTATGGAGCCCAGAAAGGGGATCTCCCTGGACTATCAGAAGGCACGCAGCCAGGTGGAAGCCCTGGAAAAGCAGTTTGGTATGCAGGTGCCGCTGGATGAGCTGGCAGGAGATCTGGCGGTGGGACTGCAGCAGAAGGTGGAGATCCTGAAAATTCTCTACCGCGGCGCGGAGATCCTGATTCTGGACGAGCCCACCGCGGTGCTGACACCCCAGGAAACCGGCGACCTGTTCACCAGCCTGCGGGCGCTGGCAAAAGATGGAAAGACCATCCTGCTGATCACCCATCATCTGGACGAGGTCATGGAGATCAGCGACGATATTGTGGTCATCCGCAGAGGCCGGAGCATTGCGGCATTGAAAGCGGAGCAGACCAACGCCGCAGAGCTTGCGGTACATATGGTGGGCTCCGCGCTGCCGGAGCTGCACCAACGCGCCAGAGATTTTGACGGCAGGGAAGTGATCCGCTGCGAAAATCTGGTGGTCAGGGGAAACAACGGACTGGACGCGCTGAAAAACGTGTCCTTCACCATCCGGGAAGGCGAGATCCTGGGCTTTGCCGGTGTCTCCGGCAACGGTCAGAGCGAGCTTGCCCAGGCGGTGGCGGGGCTGCTTCCCCTGGCGGAAGGAAAAATCGAATTTAACGGTGAGGACATCTCCTCTCTGACCCGCAGAGAGCGGATGCTCGCCGGTATCAGCTATATCCCCGAGGACCGGAAGACGGACGGCCTGTGCCTGCCCTGGTCCATCGAGGAAAACTGCATTGCCGGCTACTATGTGTCGGAACAGTACAGCACCAGAGCCGGCGTGCTGAGAAGAAAGGAGCGCGCTGCCGCCGCAGCCCGGATTCAGGAGCAGTTTGATGTCCGGGCGCACAGCATCAAAACAAGCGTGGGCGCGCTGTCCGGCGGCAACCAGCAGAAGGTGCTCATCGGCCGTGAAATGATTCACGATCCGAAGCTCATCGTTGCCGCCGAACCCACCCGGGGTGTGGACATCGGCGCCATCAGCTTTATACACAACAATCTGGTGGATCTGAGCAACAAAAAGACGGCGATTTTGCTGATTTCCTCCGATCTCAACGAGATTTTTGAGCTGAGCGACAGGATCGCGGTGCTTTACGGCGGCAGGATCGTGGCGGTGGTGGATCCCCACAAGGTGACCAAGGAAGAACTGGGTCTGTACATGGCAGGCGTGAAAGGGAGTGAAGTGTAATGGAGAAAAATCTGAAACGGATTCTCTGGGGCATGGGAAGACCCCTGATCACCATTCTGATCTCCCTGCTGATCGGCGCGCTGCTGATCCTTCCCACCGGCACATCCCCCCTGACCGCCTACGCGGCGCTGTGGAAGGGTGCCTTCGGCTCCACCGTGAAGATCTTCAACTCTCTGGAGCGGGCGACGCCTCTGCTCTTTACCGGCCTTGCCGCCGCCGTTGCCTTTAAGGCCGGCGTGTTCAACATCGGCATCGAGGGACAGCTCTACATGGGCGCTTTTGCCGCTGCCCTGATGGGCATCTACGGCGCGGGTCTGCCCAGCGGGATCCTGATTCCCCTGTGCATGATCGCCGCCATGCTGGGCGCCATGCTGTGGGCGCTGATCCCCGGCTATCTGAACACCAGGCTGGGCATCAATCTGGTGGTGATCAGCATTATGATGAATAACATCGGACAGCTTTTCACCGGCTATCTCTGCAGCTACCCCTTCAAGGGCGAGCTGCCCGAATCTGCCACCGCGAAGCTGGGGGAAAACGCCTGGATGCTGAATTTCTCCCCCAGAAGCGACTTCAACACCTTCTTTTTTGTGGGTCTGCTGGCGGCGGTGATCCTGTGGTTCCTGGTGTTCCGCACCCGGTTCGGCTATGAGCTGCGCTCCCTGGGCTTAAACCGCCGTTTTACCCGCTACAACGGTGTCAATGTGAACCGGCAGGTCATGATCATCCTGCTGCTGAGCGCCGCCATCGGCGGTCTTGCCGGAGCCGAGCAGGTCATGGGTGCCAACCACCGCTTTTACAGCGGATTTTCCGCCAACTACGGCTTCACCGGCATCACCGTTGCCCTGCTGGGCGGTCTGAACCCCTTGGGTGTGGTGGTGGGTGCCGTGTTCTTCGGCGCTTTAAGCTCCGGGGCCGTCCAGATGGAGGTTACGACCAACATCTCCCGGGATCTGATCTCCACGCTGCAGGCCATCATCATCATGCTGCTGGCAATCGAGTATTTCGGCAAGGCGGGCGGTTTCCGAAAGCTGCTGAACCGGATCCGGGGGAAAACCCAAAAGGAGGGCGCGTAATATGGAGTATTTGGAAATTCTGCTTCAGACCACACTTCGCACCCTGCCTCCCATCCTGCTTGCCGCTCTGGGCGGTATGCTTGCCAACCGGGTGGGCATTCTGAACCTGGGTCTGGAAGGCATGATGCTCATGGGCTCCTTTGTGGGCGTGATCGTCAGCTACTACACCGGCTCCGCAACCGCCGCCATTCTGGCTGCCGGCTTGTCGGGTGCCTTGCTGGGTGTGATTTTCTCCCTGCTGACCATCCGATTCCGGGCAAACGCCACCGTGGTAGGCGTGTCCATCAATATGTTCTCCCTGGGTCTGACCACCTATCTGCTGAGCATCCTGTTCGGCACCAGAGGCTCCTTCTCCAGCCCGGAGATCGTGGCGCTGCAGAAGCTGAATCTGCCGTTTTTGGACAAAATCCCCATTCTGCGGGCGCTGAACGGTCAGGCCATTACCGTGTTTATCGCCATTCTGGCGGTGATTGTCCTGCACTATGTGATGTATCACACCCCCCTGGGTCTGCGGCTGCGTGCCACCGGCTTCCATTCCATGGCGGTGACCACCGCCGGTGTGAATGTGGGGGTGATCCGGTATGGCGCGCTGATCCTCAGCGGCTTCCTCTGCGGCATCGGCGGCGTACACCTGTCCCTGGGCCAACTGACCATGTTCACCGAAAACATGACCAACGGCAGAGGCTTCATCGCCATGGCAGCAACGATTTTTGGCAGAAACACCCCCGTGGGTGCCATGCTGGGCAGCCTGCTGTTCGGTGTGGCGGATGCCGTGACCAGGAGAGTCCAGACCACCGGCTTCCCCTCCATGCTGGTGGACATGATCCCCTATGTGGTGACGGTGGTCACCCTGTGGATCGTGGCGATGAATGAATTGAGAAAGAAAAAGGCGAGAAAAGCGGCGTAAGAGGTGGATTTATGGAAAGAAAATTTCATTACGGTACCCTGGAGGAAATGGTGCGGGAGGCAGAGGAGCTGAATGTGCAGCTTCCCCTGTCCGATCATCCGGACACCGTGCTGGGCAGTCCCATCTGCCTGGACGGTGAGACGGTGGGCAACCGCTTCGTGGCGCAGCCCATCGAGGGCTTCGACTCCGAGGCGGACGGCGCACCCAGCGAGCGCTCCATTGAGCGGTATTGCCGCCTGGTGCGGGGCGGCTTCCGAATGCTGTGGCTGGAGTCCGTGTCCGTGGACGAGCAGGGAAGATCCAACCCCTTGCAGCTTTGGATCCGGCCGGAGAATGTGGAGCGGTTTGCCGAAATGGTGCGCCGGATCCGCAGCCAGACCGGGGACAAGGTCTACATCGTCATCCAGCTAACCCACAGCGGACGCAACAGCAACCCCGGGGGCAACCCCAGGAGCGTCTGCGCCTTTTCCAATCCCTGCATCCCCAGGGACAACGAGTATATCCTCCCCGACGGACAGATCCCCGAAATCGAGGAGGACTATGTGACCGCCTGCCGGCTGGCCAAACAGGCAGGCTTCGACGCGGTGGATATCCGCACCTGCCATGGCTACCTGCTTAACGAGTTCCTGTCCGCCTACAACCGTCCCGGCAGATACGGCGGCTCCTTCGAGAACCGGATCCGGTTCCTGCTGGAGACCGTGGACAAGGTGAGATCCTCCGTGGACATTCCCGTGGGTGTGCGGCTCAATATGTACGACGGCCTGCCCTATCCCTACGGCTGGGGCGCCGACCCGGAGAATCCCCTGAAGGAGAACCCGGAGGAACCCCTCCGGCTGGTGAAGATCCTATACGACCGGGGCATCCGGCTGCTGAACATCACCAGCGGCATCGGTGCCTATTCCCCCTTTGTGATCCGCCCCTATGACCGGGGCGGCAAGGAACCCACCGAGCATCCCCTTGTGGGGGAGAACCGGATGCTGACCCTGGCGAAACGGGTCAAGGAATTGGCACCCGAGGCCGTGGTCATCGCCTCCGCCTTTACCTGGATGCGGGAATACGGCCCCGTGGTGGGTGCCGGCGGCATCGAGCAGGGCTGGTTTGACATGGCGGGCTTCGGCAGACAGTCCATCGCCTACCCGGAAATGGTTCGGGATGTGCTGGAAAAGGGCGGCCTGTGCAGGGAAAAGTGCTGCATCACCTGCTGCGGCTGCACCAACCTGATCAAAAAAAGCGGCAAAATGCTGCGCTGCATTATCAAGGACAGAGAGTGAGGAGCGTTCCCATGTACCATCTTGGATTGATCGCGAAAGATATTCAGAATTCCGTGTCTCCCACGGTTTACAAGCACCTGTTCGCTTCCGTGGGAGAGGAAGCCACCTACGAGATCCGGAATGTGCCCGAGGACGCTCTGGCAGAGACGGTGGAGTACGCCAGGAATCACTGGGTGGGCTTCAATGTGACCATGCCCTACAAGCAGGCCATCCTGCCCTATATGGACCGGATCGACGAGAGCGCCAGGGAGTGCGGCTCCACCAACACCGTCCTGGTGAAAGACGGCAAGCTGATCGCCTACAATACCGACGGCTGGGGCTGCATCCGCGCGCTGCAAAAGGAAGGCTTCGACTGGGTTGGCAAGAAGGTCGTGATGCTGGGTGCCGGCGGTGTGGCATTTTCCATCGCCTACAACATGAGCATTCACGGCGTGGAGCGGGTGGATGTGGTAAACCTGTTCCCGGAGCAGACCGACAGGCTTTGCCAAAAGTTCGGAGACCGCTTCCACGCCCATCCCCTGAACTACGAAGTGCTGAACCGGGTCTGCCGGGACGCGGATCTGTTCCTCAACGCCTCCGTCATGGGTCAGATCGGCTACGACGAGTTTGCGTCCTTCGCGTTTCTGGACGAATTGAAGAGCGATGCCTTTGTATTTGATGTCAATTACTCCAACCCCGATTCCAAGCTGGTTCCCACCGCCAGGGAAAAGGGTCACAGGGCCTTTATCGGCTCCCGCATGACCGCCTGGCAGGCTGCCCGGGTGATGGAGATTTGGGCGGACAAGGTGCCCGCCGATGCCGCCATGGAAGAATTGCTGGAGATGCTCACGAAAGGAGTCAGATTATGACAAAGAAAGTCGCGTTTTTCCACACCACCATGAACACCCCTCTGCCGCTGAAAAAGGCGTTTGAGGAGCGCTACCCCGGCGTGCCCCTGCTGACCTGTATGGACGACGGCGTTCTGTCCGAGGTTATGGCGCACAACGACAGCATTACCCCCGGAATTGTCCGCAAGCTCATCAATTTCGCCAACGAGTCGGAGAAGATCGGCGCAGCGGTGTGCGTGTGTATGTGCACCACCATCACCGAGGCGGTTGCCCAGGCGGCAAAGGCCGTGGACATCCCCTTCGTGACCATTGACGGCCCCATGCTGGACAAGGCGGTGACGCTGGGTGAGAATGTGGCGCTGCTGATCACCGCCAGGACCACCATTCACGCCTCCACCGCTGCCATCCGCCGTGCCGCCGTGAAGATGGGCAGAGACCACATCCATTCCGACACCATCCTGGTGGAGGGTGCCTTTGAGGCGCTGAATGTGGAAAAGGACAAGGCAAAGCACGACGCGCTGATCGCCGCCGCTGCCCGGAAAGCTGCCGAGACCCACGATGTGGTGGTTCTGGCACAGGTCAGCATGGTGGATGCCGCCCGGCTGGTGGAGGATCTGCCCGTTCCCGTGCTGACCAGCCTGGAATCCGGTCTTGCCCAGATCGCCGACTACCTGTGAGGTGAAGCAGGGTGAAAAAACTGTTTTTCATCTACACGAACCCCCGGTTCATGACCGCGCTGTACGATCCGGTCATGGCACGGACGTATGACGGCAACCCCGATGTGAAGGTGTCCTACCTGCTGGATCACTCCATCCTGACGGATACCATCGCCAACAATACCGTACCCACACCCAGCGTGGAAAACCGGCTGGGACGGCTGATCGCCAACTGTGAGGAAGCCGGTGCGGACTGCGTGGTGGTGGGCTGCACCGCCATGAACCTGGCGACCCTGAAGCTGGCGGAAAAGGCAAGTGTGCCGGTCATCAGCGTGGACGAGCCGATGGTTCGCCGGATCGCCGCCGACGGCTGCGGAAAGGTCGCCATCCTCTCCCATGCCGGCGACAATGCCGAGACCATCCGCCGCAGGCTGGAGGCCTATGGCGTGGACTGCGGGATCTTCGTGGTGCCCGGCGCCAGGGAGGTCATGGGCGACAGAGAAGCGTTCGCCGCCCTGTTTGAGAAAACCGCCGCTTCCCTTCCCGGGGAGTATGATGCCATCGCGCTGGGGCATATCTCAGCCGACGACATTCCCTTTGAAGGCGTGAAGCAGAGGGTATACCGCTCCGGACGGGAATGCATCCGGGAAATCAACCGCGTACTGAATCTGTAAAAGGAGAGACAGGAATATGAAAATTACCAGTGTAACCGCAATGGTTCTGCGCTACCAGTACGAGAACGGCATCGCAGACGCCCAGAACTACTTCTCCACCCGGAACGCAGTTCTGGTTCAGGTGACCACCGACGAGGGAATCACCGGCATCGGTGAATCCGCCTGCTTTGGCGGCCCCGCGGAAAGCACCAAGTACATCATCGAGAACGAGCTGCAGGCGCTGCTGGTCGGTGAGGATGCCACCAACATTGAGTACCTGTGGAAGAAGGTCTCCGACCGTACCCGTCAGCACGGCAGAGGCGGCATCATCATGGCTGCCATGTCCGGCATCGATGTGGCGCTGTGGGATATTCTGGGCAAGAAGACCGGAATGCCCGTTTACAAGCTGCTGGGCGGCTACACCGACAAGCTGCAGCCCTACGCCAGCTCCGGCTTCTATTCCAGAGGCAAGGGCACCAAGGAAATCGCCGAGGAAGTGGGCAACTACTACGAGCAGGGCTTCAAGTACGCCAAGATCAAGGTGGGACGCAACCCCGAGGTGTTCCTGAACCCCCTGCCCAATATGCCCTTCACCCAGGAGTGCCGCTACAGCCTGGAGGAGGATCTGGAGCGTGTGGAGGCCTGCATCAAGGTTGCCAATGAATTTAAGTGCAAGCTGATGGTGGATGCCAACAACTGCTGGAACACCTTCACCGCCATCCGCATGGGCAAGGAGCTGCAGAAAATGGGTGTGTACTGGCTGGAAGAGCCGCTGCACCTGGACAACATCGAGGGCTCCATCGAGCTGGCCCACGTTCTGGATATGCCCGTTGCCGGTTATGAGTCCGAGGTTGGACTGTACCGCTTCCGTGAGCTGATCCGCAGGCACGCGGTGGACATCGTGCAGCCCGATGTGATCTGGAGCGGCGGCTTCACCGAGTGCGTGAAGATCGCCAACTTCGCCCATGCCTACAATATGCCCTGCCTTCCCCATGTCTTCTCCTCCGCTGTCAGCCTGGCGGCCAATGCCCACTTCCTGGCATCCATCCCCAACGCCGGTATCCTGGAGCTGGACCGCAATGTGTATCCCCTGCGGGACGAGCTGCTCAAGGAGCCCATCGTGGTTGCGGATGACGGCTTCATTCATATGCCCCAGAAGCCCGGTCTGGGTATCGAGCTGCGGGAAGACACCATCGAGAAGTACAGAGTCTGCTGATTTTCCGTCAAAGAGGCACCCGAAACCGGGTGCCTCTTTTGACCCGGATTCGACGGGAAACTGTGGAAAATAGTACTTGCAATCCGGATTTTTGTATGCTATAATACAAGGCGTGCCCGAGTCAAAGGGAACGGTGTCAGATTGGGATGTCGCCAAGCGGTAAGGCACGGGACTTTGACTCCCGCATTCGTCGGTTCAAATCCGGCCATCCCAGCCACTGATGATCCGCTAGCTCAGGCGGTAGAGCAACTGCCTTTTAAGCAGTGGGTCCGGGGTTCGAGTCCCCGGCGGGTCACCAAAACCCTGAAAGCTCCTGGGCTTTCAGGGTTTTTCGTATCTTCTAACACCTTCACCAGACCCACTGCCGAAACCTCAATTTTTGAGAAAGGCAGTGGGCCTGATTTATGGCAAAAAAGAGATTGCAAATGGCTGAAAAAAGTTGGAAAATTGAGGAAATCTTGCCAGACGATCAGTATACGCAGTATTACGATCGCCAGCTTTCCTACCAGACCGAAGACGGCTCCTGGTCTTTCAGAGAGGCAGTCTACAACCGTCTGAAGGAAAAACAAATCATTACCATGAGTTATGACTATATGATAAACAGTGTGATCATATTTTACCTTCCTATTAATGAACTACCTATCGTTCGGTAGTCAATAGGCGGCAAAAATTTTATCCCGAAAAATGCCACAAGCCCGCCGGGGGAGACCCGTGCAGGCTTGCAGCAAGAAAAGAGGAGAGGAAAATGAAAAAAACAGGAAAACAATGTGATCGTCGCAACGCTCACGCTGTTGTAGTATCTTATTTACAATGTTATGTTACCATGTAATTATGAAGAAAAAAAGGGGCTAAATATGAAGTAAGTATTAAGTTGCTTAAAAATTTGCATTTTTTCGGGTTCTGCCTGTCCGCGGGACGGCATAGGCTGGGGTATCAAGCTGGGAGGGATGCAAAATGAAGCAATTGAGGCGGCGGGCTCTGGCGGTACTTCTGATCCTGTGTCTGCTGATTCCGGCGGTGCAGGCCGCGCCACCGGAGGTCAAGGGGAAATCGGCGGTGCTGATGGACGCTGCCACGGGGACGATCCTGTTTGAGAGCAATGCCCACGAAAAACTGGCCCCGGCCAGCGTCACCAAGGTCATGACCATGCTGCTGATCATGGAGGCCATCGATTCCGGCGCGCTGGGCTGGAACGACCAGGTCACCGCGTCGGAGGCGGCTGCCGCCAAGGGCGGAAGCCAGATCTATCTGAAGGTCGGAGAGACCATGAGTGTGACGGATATGCTGAAATCCATTGCGGTGTCCTCCGCCAACGACTGCGCCTGCGCCATGGCGGAGCATCTGGCGGGCAGCGAGAGCGCTTTCGTGGACCGGATGAACCAGCGGGCAAAGGAGCTGGGCATGGAGGACACCAATTTCGTCAACTGCACCGGGCTGGACGACGGGGAAAACGCGGCGCAGCACCGAACCTCCGCCTATGACATCGCCCTCATGTCCCGGGAGCTGCTGACCAGGCACCCGGACATCAAGAAATTCACCACCATCTGGATGGACACGGTGCGGGGCGGCGCTTTCGGGCTGTCCAACACCAACAAGCTGATCCGCTTTTACAGCGGCGCCACCGGCCTGAAGACCGGGTTCACCTCCGGCGCCGGTCACTGCCTTTCCGCGTCTGCCTGCCGGGAGGGCATGGAGCTGATCGCGGTGGTCATGGGCTGCGCCAGCTCCCAGGAGCGGTTCGACACCTGCCGGACGCTGCTGGACTATGGCTTTGCCACCTACGCGCTGGTGGATGCCCAGCCGGAGCAGACGGCGGTGCCTGTACGATTGGGACAGGACGGTACGGTGACGGCGGTACCCGGGGAGGCCACCCAGCTTCTGGTGGAGAAGCTGCAAAAAGGCTCCGTGACCGCCGAAACGGTGCTGGAGGAGTATGTGACCGCGCCGGTGAGCCGGGGACAGCGGCTGGGCACCCTGGTGATCCGTGCCGGGGATCAGGTGCTGCGGCAGATCCCGCTGGTAGCGGAGCGGGAAGTGCTGCGGCTGTCCACCGGGGAGCTGTTCCTGCGGCTGCTGAAGCAGGTCGCCATGGCAAAACCCGCCGAATCCTGACAGAAGCGCAGCACAGCGGGAGGCGAAACGCCTCCCGCTGTGCTGTACCATGGGGACGGGGAACCCGTCCCCTACGATGGGTTACGAACACCCCGACAGATCGGAATTTGACGGTGTGCTTATTAAATGCCGATAACCTAAATTTGGATTTGCCGAATTGGTGATTGTAGGGCGGGGGCTTGCTCCCGCCGTTTCCTCTCACTCTGGGTTTGCGGCGGGAGCAAGCCCCCGCCCTACGGCAGCAACATAATACGCTTAAAAACAGGAAATTCAAGTTTATCGAACTGATTATGCAGCAGAAAAGACGGATTGTGAAGTGAAATATCCTTCGGATGTGAAATAATGATCTGCAATCATTGTGCAATTTTCCGCTTGCGCGGAAAGCAAAATGAAATAAATCCCCTCACGCGCCGAAGGCGTGCATCACAGGCGAAGCCGCATCACGCACGCAGTGCGCATCACGTTCCGCAAGGAACGCATCAC
>JBJDYP010000006.1:0-61604 GCA_051867435.1 Faecousia sp. | reverse complement strand
ATGAAAAGGTGCAGCACCCAATAGAGCGTTCCCATGGAAACGCAGATAAAAAACATGGCGAGGATCAGGAAACGGCGGTCTTTGTGCCGGAGCGCCGCTCCAATCGCCGCCAGAGCCGCGCACAACAGCACGGCAACCTGAAAGCAGTTGTCAATCAGTTCAAAGTTCATCGTTCGGGTTCTCCTGCTGCTTTCTCTTATTTCTGCGGTGCAGACGGTACAGAAGCACCGTCACGAATACGCCAAGCAGAAAGGCCATAAGCCCCATAAGGATATGGCCCAATGCCGCGTGGCTTCCAACAAGGCTTGCCGCGCCGGAAGCGTGGTGTACTTCACCGCCGGGAACGCCCACCACCCAGTCGGGCAAAAAAGAGCCGATCCCAACTACGAGGATCAGGCAGGCCGCGATACAGATCATATCCAATGCGCGCTGTTTCTTCTTTTGCCGTTCCCGTTTTATTTCCAGCCTCCGCTTATGAATCAATCCGGCGCGTTCTTCATTCGTCCGCATAGGTAAATCCCTCCTGTTCCAGGATCGCTTTCAGGCTTTGCTTTCCACGGTAGACCAGCTTTGTGATCTGCCCCTCGCTTTGATTCATAACCGTTGCCGCATTGCGGTAGCTCATTTCCTCAAAGTAGACCAGATAAAGGGCTTCCCGGTATTCCGCCTTCAATTTTTCAAGGGCATCATAGAGCTGGCGGCTGCGCTCTCTGCGGGAAAGCTCCGTGTCAGCCAGCACGTCGCTCTGCGGCTCAAAGCCCAATTCCTCAAAACGCAGAAAGCGGAGCCGGTGCTTTTTCCTGTGGCGAAAGGCGAGATTCCGCGCCGTTTTATACAGATACGCCTGGAACGCTCCCGCGCCTGTAATGGGACGCTCCTTTGCGAAAATTTGTGAAAACGCTTCGATCATCAAGTCCTCGGCTTCGTGAATATCTTTGAGATAGCCATTGATATACAGGGTCAATGGGTCGCCGTATTTTTCAACCAGCAGCTCGGCGGCTTTTTGCTCTCCGTCAAGATACCGCCGGTATGCGGTTTCGTCTGGAATCATGCTTGCCGCCTCCTCTCGTGTTTTGCAGCGCTCCGCGCCGGGGATTCGTCCCTGTGCCACATATGGATTGACACGGCGCTCTGAAATCCCCCATTTGCAGGAGTTTCCCGCATGGAGAGATAACCATTCATCCGCCGCCTCTTCCCATTGGCAGCAACAATACGGGATACATTATACACGAATATCAGAAATTTTGCAAGTGCAGACGCGAAGGCAGGAACCGTCGGTGAAAAGCGGAAGAAGAAAGCGGCAAATCTGGGGGGGCATAATAGTGGGATTGCAGGTAATAGAAGCCAGTTTCGGTGTCGTAGTAATAACCACGGTAACGCAGGGGTTGATGCTTGCCGGAGAGCCGGATGCGGAGAGGACTTTGCCGTAGGGATCGTAGGTGTAGGATGCAACAACAGTTCCAGCGGTGTTAATCAGGTAGAACACATCGCCCTGGGTGTTGGTGATGTAGTAATACTTGGCGCCGTTGTAGGTCAGGGAGAAGGGGTTTCCGTTGGCATCGTAGGCAAAATCAAGGATATTGTTTCCATAAGTCTCCCGGAGCAGTCTGCCGCCAGCGTAGTAGTAGGTATGGAGGGTGCCGTTGACAGTCTTGCTTGTCCGCAGACCGTTCACATCGTAGGTGAAGGAAATGGTATTTCCGCCGCTACTTGCACTGGTCAGCCTGCGGCTGCCCTCCCAAGTGAAGTTCCAGCGGGTGCCGTTGTAGTAGCTGACGGGGTTGCCGCTGACTACGGTTCCTGTAGCAGAGGTTTCGCTGGTCAGGGTCTGCCCCTCGTAGGCAATGGCGTGCCCATTGTACGCCGTCAGCAGGTCTGCCCAGGAAGCGTTTCCATATGTGTATGTATTCCCGATTGCCGTCGGAACTTTACCGTAGGAATCGAAAAAGAGACTACAGTGCTGCCCTATTTCGAATACTTCATTGACCACGCGATGGCTTCCGCTTCCTTAACAAATCGCGCGTCTTCGTTCCCAACAAAGCACAATCTGTACTCATACTCATAAGAATATGGCAGGTAAAGGACTACCAGAGATCTTTCGGAACCATCTTCGTACTGAGTGGAACTAATATACACACCCGCATAGTTCCCATAGTCTCCACTACCCGAAATTTCAACGTGATTTGATACAACCATGCTTCCATAATAGCTGCTCAAAAAATTTGTCAACGAACCTTCCGGAAAAAAATCCGCTTTGGTGCCGATAGCAATGACATTTTCATCGGGATCAAATATTGCCAACCCTTCCTCCGTCGATTGCAGTACCCAGTCTTCCGGCAGACAAACGCTGATGTTCTCGTCTACATTCACCCTGCCCCATCCACGATAATTGTTGTTCACAATGGGGTTGTCCAAATTACGTTTCAATATGCTCACATACAGATTCGCAAAAATCCATGGACTGGCAATCAGAAGGACAAGCAGCAGCACTGCGATAAATAAAAAAATCTTACGGGCCGATAGCCGCATTCCTTACTCTCCTTTCTTCTTTCCAAAAATTTCAGTCATCAAAACAGTATTATTTCTTGTGTGACAGCCGAACATCTTATCCCTTTATGAGTTCCCAAATCGCTGCAGGCAGCGCCCATAAATTTTCAAAGCCCTTTGCATTGTAATCATAATCAGGTTTGTCCGGATCCATTCCGCCAATATCGGCCACCAAAATCTGTTTGCTCAATCCGAAAAGCAAGTCAGTATTCCCCAACGAGAACATGTACCCTATGTCACAGTGCAATCTAAGTTCTCTAGCAACACCCGATATTGTACGTCCTGACATGGATCCGGGCACTTGCGTGGTTGCGGCTTTTATGATTTCTTCTGCCATGGCCTCACTTATTTTTTCGTCCCCCAAAATAATATGATCGTATTTGCTATTATCAATTTTTGCCACACCTCTGCTATCAACGGTAAACTCATATTCAAGTTCCCCCTCTACCGTTATCTCTGGAACGAACAATTGATTACTTGGGCAATACGCAGAGTACTTAATTACTGTTTTATATGTGGCATTTCCCTTATCATCGGTTTCTTCCTCCGTTGTCACGACTTCATTAACCGTGTAAAACCATTGATCGCCAAAATTATCAGCAAAGCTAACGGGATTATTCCCACAATATGCAAACATATTGCAGCCAACGAAACCCTGCCCAGTGGAGGCATAGGAATCTGCATTGATGAAACGGCAAATTTGGGGGTCGTAATAGCGGGATTGCAGGTAATAGAAGCCAGTTTCGGTGTCGTAGTAATAACCACGGTAACGCAGGGGTTGATGCTTGCCAGAGAGCCGGATGCGGAGAGGACTTTGCTGCGGGGGTCGCGGATGTTGGTCTGCGCGGGCTCTTCCGGCAGGATAATATTGCTGTATTTACATTATAGTCGTATGTAAGGTTGATTTCAATAAGCAGCGCCCAAATATTCCCCCAAAAATGCGTCATCGAGTATCTGATGGCAAAAAAATGTGTCACATGAACTTCCCGCAGAATAGCAAAAGCCTGCAGCGGAAAACCGCTGCAGGCACTGGCCATCGGGTACGAAAAAGATGGATTTGTGTTTTTATTGGATGGATTCACACCCTGGAAGATTTCATAATGATATATCGCTGACGCGATGTGATATACGGCTGATGCCGCATGATATACTTGCTGCGCAAGCATGAAATAATATCCGTTCCAACATACGCGAAGCGTATATCATCTGCAAAGCAGATATCATACCCGGAGGGTATATCACCTGTTCCGTAAGGAACGGATATCATTGCAAAAAGCACGCCGAAGCGTGCTTTTTGCTGTCAAAGAGTAACGAAACGGAGCAGAATCGAGGTAAGAGTAAGCAAAAGTACACTTGATACAATATGCTTACTGTGTAGAAAGTAATCGTTAGTCTTTCTTTAAAAAATCATCCGCTTCTTTTCTGCTTTTAAAAATGATAACCTGTTTTTCTGCGCTGTATTTTTCAATCAACTCATATAGTCTCGGCAAAGAATTATCTGCAAAGTCTCTAATAAAGCGTTCAAATTCCGGATCCAATTCTTTCTCTATCCATGGCAAATCATAACGACCTTTTCCAAGCCGGTCGGTTGCTCCCTGTAAGCAAAGCTCAGTCGGCAAATCAAAGAGGATGACCGTATCACATTCTTTGATTCGCATTTCAACTGTTCTTCCATAATTGCCATCGATTATCCACTCGTCGGTTGCAAAAATTTCCAACATTCTCTGGTCAAATTCTTCTCTTGAAATATGAGTTTTATCGGGCTTGTGCCAAATCGCATCAAGGTAATATAACGGCAGACCTGTGTTTTTATTTAGTTTTTCCGCAAAGGTTGTTTTTCCACTTCCGGGGCATCCGATTACGATTACGCGTTTCATTTTGCGTTCTCCTTTGCGGTGTTAATAGAGGAGATGAGCATAACTCGAATACTTGTGCAGGCGGAATCAAGTGATTTATATTCTGATTCAGGAATATAATTTGTTTTGTAAAGCAATTCAAGCCAATAGCCTGTTTCATTTGCTTCCTTGAGAGCAATCTGAAGTTTTGCAATAAAGTCAGCTTTTCCATGAGCATACTGCGCTTCCCTGATATTTGCGCCGATAGAAGTGCCGCTTCTGCCGATTTGGTTAGAAATGATAGACTCGCGTTTTTCTTTCAGATATTTGACGAGGTTTATGATGGATACGGCGAAATCCATAGATTGTGTTCTTAATTTGCTTTCGGACATATCTACACCTCCTAATCATTTTGTACTATATCATAAACAGTACGAATCTGCAATGTTTTGTGAAGTCTGGCTGCGCCAGGTGAAGTTATGCCTACAGCATAGTGAAGTTTTGTTTCTTTGAAACAAAACGAAGTTAAGTGTGCCACCCACGCCCTCAGGCACTTCACTGCGAAGCAACTTCACAATACGAAGCATCACTTCACGTGCCGCAAGGCACACTTAGTTCGAAAAAGGCCACATTTGTCTACCAGACAAATGTGGCCTTTTTCGTGGCGGAGACGGTGGGATTCGAACCCACGTGCGGTTGCCCGCAAACTGATTTCGAGTCAGCCCCGTTATGACCACTTCGATACGTCTCCCTATTGGTGCGGCACAGGCTGCACAAAGTGCATTATACCAGTCCGCGGCAGTAAAATCAAGGCTTTTTCTCCGATTCCGGCGGTTTTTTTGCCAATTCCAGCACCTCGCCCATTTTTTTCAGGATCACAGGATAGTTCTCCCGGCAGTGGGGACGAAGACAGTTCGAGCAGTCCTTGATGCCGTTTTCCAAATAAGTATAGCTGCCGCCGCAGCGGTCCCCCAGGGCATACAGCGGGCAATAGCAGAACAGGCAGCTAAAATGCTCCTTATCTGCGCCGGGGTGACAGGGGAAGAATTCGCACTCCCTGTTCTGAAAAAAGTCGTAATGAGACATGGCGTTCCTCCTAAAAAAACAGGTGCAGCGCGTTACGCTGCACCCAGGGGAATAAGCTGCATTCCCATCTTAGCACAGCTTCGGCGCGGATTCTGTCGGATTTCAGCATTCCGTCCAGGGATAGCATTCCGGCGGCTCCAGGGTGAATTCCATGGCGTTCCCGGTGACCGGGTGGAAAAACGCCAGACGGCAGGACCAGAGCGCGATCTCGCAGTCATCCTCCAGCAGGCTGTACTTCCGGTCTCCCACCAGCGGCAGATCCCGGGCGGAGAACTGGGCACGGATCTGGTGGGTGCGCCCGGTAATCAGATGAATCCGCACACGGCTGAGATCCTCCGTCCGGCGGACGACACGGTACTCCAAAACCGCTTCCTGCACATCCTTGCCCGGCTCCGTGACCACATAAGTCTTGCGCTCCGGCTTGTTCCGCAGCAGCAGATCCCGCATGGTGCCCTCAGGGGCAGCAGGGCAGCCGTGAACCACCGCCAGGTATTCCTTGCCGAAGGATTGCTCCCGGATTTGTCTGGACAGCTCCGAGGCCGCCGCGGGGGTTCTTGCCAGGACCATCAGTCCGCTGACCACCCTGTCCAGCCGGTGTACCGTGCGGACGCAGCCGTCCGGGCAGCCCAGGGCTTCCCGCACCAAACCGGGCATGCCGCCCGGCTCGTCGGTGGACAGGACTCTGGGCGGCTTCACCGCCACCACAATGGCTTCGTCCTGATACACGATCCGAATCACACCGGCACCCCCGTTTTCTGCGCCGGACGGCACAGCTTGTACAGCTCCTCGGCGGCAAGGCGGGTCTTTGCCACCACATCGCCCGGCTCCTTGGGGAAGCAGTAGTATAGCTTATCGCTGTCACCGATACAGATCATATCCCCGATCTCGTACCAGAAATAATCGGCGTACAGGCTGTAGGAAGCAAGGGGTTCCTGCCGGTAGTCCAGCTTCCCGTCACAGCCGGTCAGGTGGAAGCCGGAAGCATCATGGGTCAGCCTGCCGTCGCCTACCATGTAGATGCACCTGGTATCCACCAGCATCCCGATCCTCACGGGGATATCCAGCCGGTAGGTGCCCTCCTCCAGCTCCCTGCGGACGCAGTCCCGCTCCCAGGCATACCAGTCGGGGATATGGGTAAAGGCCGCGCTGCCGTCCGCTTCCAGCCGCCCTTCCTCCGTGAGGGTGTAGGTCTTGCCGCAGCCATGACAGGTAAGGGTGATGCCCTTGCCCAGCATTTTTCCCTCCCTCTGGCAGTGGGGACAGCGGTACAGCACCCGGTTCAGACCGTCCGCCCGGAAAGGCTCCGGGATCTTCACATGGTTTTCCTGCTGCTCCCGGAAATTGTCAAAGGAAAACGCATCCTTCAGCACGGCGTTGATCTGCTCTGCGGACATGGCTTTTGCCTCCTCCGGGGACAGCAGGTAACGCATCTCGGCAGTGACTCTGGTTTTGCGGACCTGCAGGCCGTTGTACAGCGGATCCCGGAGAAACGCGCCGTGGGTACGGATCAGGATCACCGGAACCTTCAGCAGCTTCACGCACTTGCCGACGCTGTCGGGCAGCGGGGTCGCGGTGCCGTCAAAGGAATAGCTTGCCTCGGGGTACATCAGCACGGAGCTGCCACAGTCCCGGATGGCACGGATCATGTCCTTGACCATGGCGGGATCGGACACGAATTTCTGCGCCGGGATGCAGCCGATCCGCCGCAGCAGCCAGTCCTTGCCCACAAAGGCATCCGAAGTGCAGACGATATGGAAGGGACGGGGGTACAGCACCGTGGCGGCGATTTTCAGATCAATGAAAGAGGAATGGTTCATGAGAATCAGGCAGGGTTCGTCCCTGCCCAGCCGCTCCATGCCGGTTTTCTCGCAGGTGAAGCCCACTTCCTTCAGCTCTCCGGCAGACAGGAGCTTCATCAGGGCACGGAAAACCAACGAAGGACGCCGGGGCTTCTTCCGGGGCTGCCTGGGCAGCGCAATCACATCCTCATAGGATGCTGTCCTGGTCTTGATTTTCACCGATATCCCTTCTTTCGACGTTTTTCCCATTATAGCACAGACCGCGCCGGGATTGCAACAAAAACCCACCCGGCGGGTTTTGCGTATTTTTTGACACGCTGAGCCGGTGTCTCACGGCACTATCTGCCGCTATATGCGGTAATCCGGCGGAAATCGTCGGTTTTTACAGGAAATTTAAGAATTTGAAAGGATTGGAGCCGGGCATCCGATTGCTTTTTCCGCCGTTTCGGGATATAATAGAAAGCGCAAAGGAGTGAGCGGCGATGAAAACAGGTATTGTGCTGGAAGGCGGTGCCAGCAAAGGCGTATTTACCACCGGTGTGCTGGATACCATGATGGAAAAAGGACTGGAATTCGACTACTGCATCGGCGTTTCCGCCGGCGCGGGCAATGCCATGCACCTGAAATCCCGGCAGCCCGGACGGGCCTACGATCTGCTGGTAGGCGGGGAAGGGGAAAGCTTCTACGGCTGGCAGCAGGCGAGAAAGTCCGGCAAGCTCATCGACCTGGATCATATGTACCACGAAAAATCCTATGATCCCGACCTGCCCTTTGACTTTGGGGCCTATTACGCCAATCCCATGTTCTGCGAGTATGTGGTCTCCTGCTGTGAAACGGGAAACAGCGAGTATCTCCACGAGGACGTTTATCAGAAGCGGCTGCTGGACATCGTGAAGGCAAGCTGCTCCATGCCCGGCATTACCGGCGTTGTGAGCCTGGACGGGAAGCACTATCTGGACGGCGGTGTCACCGACCCCATGCCGGTGGAACGGGCCTTTGAGATGGGCTGTGACAAGGTGGTGCTGGTGCTGACCAAGCCCGCCGCCAACCTGAATCCTACGGATTACTCCAGGCTCCGTCCCCTGATGTCCCGGCTGTACAAGCGCCGCTACCCGGAGTTTTACGCCGTTCTCATGAGCCGTGTCCGCAGGTACCTCCTGCAGATGGGGCAGATTCTGGAGATGGAGCGCAGCGGCAGGATCTTTGTGATCCGCCCCAGCCACTGCGAAATCAGCACGCTGGAGCAGGACCGGGAGAAGCTCCGTGCCTACTATGCGCAGGGCTGCGCCATCACCCGGGAAAAATGGGATGCCATGATGGACTATCTGAACCGTTGACTGATCGCCTGAACCATACAGGAAACCGCTGTCATTGTGAGCCGGCACCTGCCGGCGCGCCATGGCAGCTTTTTTCCGGCGGACAAACGGGATTTGCCATTTTTTGACTTTTTTTCAGAATCCGGTAGCATTACGAACAAAAGTATGCTACAATCGAAAGGATTGGGAAGGTTGGTGTGTCAACATGACGCTGGAACGGTTTTTTGAACAGAACAGGGAAGCGGCGCTGGGGTTTTCCGGCGGCGTGGACTCCGCGTACCTGCTGTACGCCGGGCTGCGATACGGTGCCCGGGTGCAGCCCTATTACATCCGAACCGCCTTCCAGCCGGAGTTTGAATATCAGGATGCCTGCCGTCTGAGCAGGGAGCTGGGGGTGGAGCTGAAGGTCATCCCCGTGGATATCCTGTCTGTGGACCGGGTGGGTGCCAATCCCGGGAACCGCTGCTATTACTGCAAAAAGGCGCTGTTCGGGGCGCTGAAGCGGCAAGCAGCCGCCGACGGCTTCCGGCTGCTTCTGGACGGAACCAACGCGTCGGACGACGCTTCCGACCGTCCCGGCATGGCGGCGCTCCGGGAGCTTTCCGTCCGGTCTCCCCTGCGGGAGTGCGGGCTGACCAAGGAACGGATCCGCGAATTGTCCCGGGAAGCCGGGCTGTTCACCTGGGACAAGCCTGCCTACGCCTGCCTTGCCACCCGGGTGCCCACGGGAGAGGAAATCACCCCGGAAAAGCTGCAAAAGGTGGAATTTGGGGAGAATCTGCTCCGGGAAATGGGCTATTCCGATTTCCGGCTGCGGCTGTTTCACGGCGCTGCCCGGATCCAGCTTCCCCGGGGCCAGTTCGCGAAAGCCGCAGCCGAAGCGGATGCCATCCGCGATGCGTTGGGCAGCCGGTTTGACACGGTGCTTCTGGATTTGAAAGGAAGATGAGCATGGAACAAAAAGAACTGAAATCCCTGCTGCAGGCGGTAGCGGACGGGAAGCTGTCCGTGGAGGACGCCATGCTTCAGTATAAACGTGAGCCGTTTCTCGACCTGGGTGATGCCAAGGTCGACCTGCACCGGGGTGTCCGCCAGGGCATCGGGGAAGTGATCTACGGTGCCGGGAAAACCAAGGAGCAGATCCTTCGGATCGCGTCGGCACTGCGCTCCGGCGGGCAGAAAGCGGTGCTGATCACCAGAATGAGCCCGGAGGCGGCAGAATATGTGGCAGACCGGCTCCCCCTACGCTACGATCCTTCCAGCAAGGTGGGGATCGTGGGGGAGATACCCGAAAAGGACGGCGTGGGCAGGATCGTCATTGCCACCGGCGGCACCAGCGATATTCCCGTGGCGGAAGAAGCGGCTCTCACAGCCGAGGTGCTGGGCAACCAGGTGGTGCGGCTGTACGATGTGGGTGTGGCGGGGATTCACCGGCTGCTTGCCCACAGCGAGGACATCATGACGGCACGGGTCATCATTGCCATCGCCGGCATGGAAGGGGCGCTGGCCAGTGTCATCGGCGGTCTGGCGGACTGCCCGGTGATTGCCGTTCCCACCAGCGTGGGCTACGGCGCTGCCTTTGAGGGACTTGCTGCCCTGCTTTCCATGCTCAATTCCTGCGCCAGCGGTGTCAGTGTGGTCAACATTGACAACGGCTTCGGCGCGGGCTATCTTGCCAGTATGATCAACCACCTGCGGGAGGGATAAAATGAAGATTTTGTATTTTGACTGCGGCATGGGTGCCGCGGGGGATATGCTGATGGCCGCGCTGCTGGAGCTTACCGGCAGGCAGGAGGAGTTTCTGGAGACCATGAACGGTCTGAACCTGCCGGGCGTATGCTTTTCGGCGGAAAAGAGCGAAAAATGCGGCATCGTGGGCACCCATATGCGGATTCGGGTGGGCGGTCACGAGGAGGGCGTCCATGACCACGCCCACGGACATGACCACCATGCCCACCGGAGCATGGCAGAGGTCCGGGGCATGATCGCGTCCCTTCCGCTTCCCGGAGAGGTTCGCGCCAACGCCGCCAGGGTCTACGAGACCATTGCAGCCGCCGAAAGCCATGTCCATGGGGTTCCCGTGGAGCAGGTTCACTTCCACGAGGTAGGCACCATGGACGCGGTAGCCGATGTGGTGGGGGTATGCCTGCTGATGCACTGGCTGAAACCCGACCGGGTCTGCGCTTCCGCCGTCCATGTGGGGGCAGGTCAGGTGCGCTGCGCCCATGGATTGCTGCCGGTCCCCGCGCCTGCCACCGCGTGGATCCTGCGGGATGTGCCCATTTACGGCGGGGAGATCACCGGGGAGCTTTGCACCCCCACCGGCGCTGCCCTGCTGAAGACCTTCGTATCCGAATTCGGAAGGATGCCCCTGATGCGCCCCGGGAAGATCGGCTACGGCATGGGCACCAGGGATTTTCCCGCTGCCAACTGCCTCCGGGCAATTTTGGGCAGCAGCGGCGATCCCGGCGACGAGATCACGGAGCTGCGGTGCAACCTGGATGACATGACCCCGGAGGCCGTGGGCTTTGCCATGGAGGCGCTGCTTTCCGCCGGGGCGCTGGATGTGTTCACCACCCCCATCGGCATGAAAAAGAGCCGTCCCGGGGTGATGCTCACCTGCCTGTGCCGTCCGGAGAAGCAGGAGGCGCTCACCGCGCTGCTGTTCCGGCATACAACCACCCTGGGGGTTCGGGAGATCCGCTGCCGCCGGCAGACCCTGGAGCGTTCCGTCCGGGAGGCCGTCACCCCTTACGGCACCGTCCGCGTCAAGCGCGCCGAGGGCTGGGGGGTTGTCCGGGAGAAGCCCGAGTTTGAAGACCTTGCCGCCATCGCCCGGGCAACCGGGAATTCTCTGGAAAAAATTCAGGAAACGATTGTATAGGATTTTGCGGTTTATCCAGCCATTCCGTCAATTTTATGCGGGCATGTTTACCATTCCTTGGTGGATTGCACAACAGCCGCCTGCTTGCACCGGATCATGCGCTATGGTATAATATGAAAAAAGAAAGAGGAGGAAATCCGCGATGATATTCGGAAAGCACATCAACCGATACTACCTGAAATACAGCGGTATGCTGATTGCGGGCGTGATCGCGCTGGTGCTTGTGGACTATTTTCAGCTATTAATCCCGGAATTCTATCGAATGGTCATCAACGGCATGAACACCGGTTTCGTGGAAACCGGCGGCGTGCGGTACGCCTTCGATATGGATTTCCTGCTGGACAGGATCTGTCTTCCCATGATCCTGACCATCCTGGTGATGGTGGTGGGCCGGTTCTTCTGGCGCGTCTGCTTCTTCGGCTCCGCCATCAAGGTGGAAACCGACCTTCGCAGCCGGATGTTCGACCACTGCAAGGATCTGTCCCAGCAATACTACCAGGTCAACAAGGTGGGCAATCTGATGAGCCTGTTTACCAACGACCTGGACACCATCCAGGAGTGCTTCGGCGACGGCGCGCTGATGTTCTGCGACGCGGTCATGCTGGGCAGCCTTGCCATGGTCAAGATGTGGCGGATGGATCCGCTGCTCACCGGCTTCACCCTGATCCCGCTGGTCATCCTGCTGGTGCTGGGCACCATCATGGGCAAGACCCTGGAAAAACGGTGGGAATACCGCCAGAAGGTGTTCTCCGACCTGTCCGACTTCTCTCAGGAGACCTTTACCGGCATTGCCGTGATCAAGGCCTTCGTCAAGGAATACAAAGAGCTGAAGGCCTTTGTGAAGCTCAACAAGGAAAACGAGGATGCCAACGTCAGCTATGTCCGCTATGACATGGCGCTGGAAATTTTGGTGACGCTGCTGGTGCAGTCCGTGATCTGCGTCATTCTGGGCTACGGCGGCTATCTGGTCTACCTGGGCAAGTTCAATGCCGGTCAGTTGGTGGAGTACATCGGCTATTTTACCGCCATCGTCTGGCCCATCATGGCGGTTGCCATGCTGATTGAAAAGACCTCCCGGGGCAAGGCCTCCCTGAACCGGATCTCCGAGCTGCTGGACGCGAAGCAGGATGTGGTGGACCGGGCGGATGTGACCGAGCCGGAGACCCTGTCCGGCGACATTGAGTTCCGCCATCTCACCTTCCGTTATCCCGACGGCGAGTACGATGTGCTGCGGGATGTGTCCTTCCGGATCAACGCCGGGGAGAGCGTGGGCATTGTGGGCAAGACCGGCGCCGGCAAGACCACCCTGGTGGATCTGCTGCTGCGTACTTACAATGTGCCCGACGGCACCGTGTTTGTGGGCGGCTATGATGTGAACCGCATTTCCATCCGCAGCCTGCGTGAAAACTGCGCCTATGTACCCCAGGACAACTTCCTGTTCTCCGACACCATCCGCAACAACATCGCCTTTGCCATCCCCGACGCGGCGCAGGACGCGGTGGAAACCGCCGCGAAGCTCTCCGATGTCCACGGCAACATCGCGGACTTCCGGGATGGCTATGAGACCATCCTGGGAGAGCGGGGCGTCACCGTCTCCGGCGGTCAGAAGCAGCGGATCTCCATTGCCCGTGCCCTGCTGAAGGACGCTTCCATTTTGATCCTGGACGATTCCGTTTCCGCGGTGGATACCAAGACCGAGAAGATCATTCTGGACAACCTCCAGACCTACGGCAAAGACCGCACCACCATTCTCATTGCCCACCGGATCTCCACCATCGAGAAGATGGACAAGATCATCTTTATTGACGACGGCGCGATCGTTGCCGTCGGCTCTCACGCCCAGCTCTATTCCACCTGCGACGAGTACCGCAGAATGGTGGATCTCCAGCGGCTGGAGGACGAGGTAGGAGGGACAGACCATGCGTGAATATTATCCCCTTCTGCTGACAGGCGGCATCATCGGTGCCATCGCGCTGGTGCTGGTCATCGCCTACGCGACCGTCAAAGACAAAAAGCAATCCATGGGCTTCGACCGTCACATGAAGGACGGCGAAATCGTCAGGCGCCTGGTGGGCTACGCCAAGCCCTATTGGAAGAATTTCCTGCTGGTGGGCGTTGTCATGGTGGTGTCCATCGCCTATGACATCATCTCCCCCATCATCATCGGCTGGATCGAGGAGCTGATCTGCCAGAAGTTTGAGCTGAACCGGCTGTTCGGCGCGGTGGCGGTCTACGCGGGCATCCTGATCGTGTCCATGGTCTGCTCCTATGTGCAGGCCATTGTCCTGCAGAAGACCGGCCAGCGGATCATCTCCCAGCTCCGTGAGGACGTATTCGTCCATATTGAGTCTTTGTCCCACGAGCAGCTCAATGAGATCCCGGTGGGCAAGCTGGTGACCCGGGTTACCAACGATACCAACGCCATCTCCATGATGTTCACCCACCTGTTCGTCAACCTGGCAAAGAACTTCTTCGTCATTACCGGGGTGCTGGTGGCCATGCTGCTGCTGAATTATGAGCTGACGCTGATGGTGCTCTGCTTCGTGCCCTTCATCGTGCTGTTCACCATGATTTTCCGGAAGTTCTCCCGCCGGGCGTATCGCCGGGTGAAGGACTGCACCACGGATATCAACACCTATCTGTCGGAAAACCTCTCCGGCATCAAGGTCACCCAGATTTTCAACCGGGAAGACCGGAAGATGGAGGATTTCCGGGGCAAGAGCAACGCTCTGGGCAGGGCGAAGGAGCAGGAAATTCTGGTATTCGGCATCTTCCGGCCGCTGGTGTATATGCTGAACATCAGCTCCGTGCTGTGCCTGCTGTATTTGGGCGGCAAGGGCTACATCGACCAGGTATCCTTCCTGGGGCAGACCCTCACCGCCAGCACGGTGGTCACCTTCTATATGTTCATCTCCAAGTTCTATGGTCCCATCCAGAACCTGGCGGAGCAGTTCAACTGGCTGCAGTCCGCCTTCGCGTCTGCGGAGAAGGTGTTCACCATCATGGACATTGAACCCAAGATCGTGGACGCGCCCGATGCCATCGAGCTGGAGGAGATCCGGGGTGAGATCGAGTTCCGGGATGTGTGGTTCTCCTACATCCCCGACGAATGGGTGCTGAAAGGAGTTTCTTTCCATGTCAACCCCAAGGATACCGTGGCGTTTGTGGGCTCCACCGGTTCCGGCAAGACCACGATTCTGTCCCTGATCTGCCGCAACTACGAGTTCCAGAAGGGCGAGATCTTAATTGACGGCATCGACATTCGGAAGATCAAAATATCCTCCCTGCGGAAGCACTTCGGTCAGATGCTCCAGGATGTGTTCCTGTTCTCCGGCACCATCCGCAGCAACATCCTCCTGCGGGAGGAGGGCATCTCCGACGAGGAAGTGATGGAGGCCTGCCGCTATGTGAACGCCGACCATTTCATCAACAAGCTGGAGGACGGCCTGGATGAGGTCGTCCGTGAGCGGGGCAACAACTTCTCCGCCGGTCAGCGTCAGCTTTTGAGCTTTGCCCGTACCATCCTCCACAAGCCCGAGGTCATGATTCTGGACGAGGCCACTGCCAACATCGACACCGAGACCGAGCTGCTGATTCAGGACTCTCTGGAGAAGATGATGAACATCGGCACCATGCTGATCGTTGCCCACCGGCTTTCCACCATCCAGCACGCGGACAACATCATCGTGCTGTCCCACGGCAAGATCCTGGAGCAGGGCAACCACCAGGAGCTGCTGGCAAAGCGCGGCCGCTACTATCAGCTCTATACCCTCCAGTATCACCGGGAGCAGAGCAGAAAAACCTGAAACAAAACCCCTGTTTTCGTCAAATGAAAACAGGGGGTTTTTGACAGACTGAGCCGGTGCCTCATGGCACCGGCTGTCGGTTTACGAATCAATCCTCGTGGAACATCTGCTGATAGCAGTACTGAATGATGGCCCGTCGGGTAATGATGCCGATGAAGGTATCCTTGTCATCCACCACGGGCACGAAATTCTGGCTGGCGGCACGCTCGATGAGCGTGTGCATGGAGGTGTTGACCCGGATGGGTACATGATCCTTGTGGTGGTTGATCTCCATGATGCGGTGGGCCTCCGCCTGCCGCATATCCATGTAACAAAGGTTCTTGATCGCCCACAGCAGGTCTCCCTCTGTCAGCGTCCCCCGGTACTCGCCCTGCTTGTTCAGAATTGGGAGGGCCGTATAGCCCGCGACCTCCATCTTTTCCAATGCCTGGCGGAGTGTAAAATCGTCGTTCAGATAAGCGCACATTGCCTTGGGTGTCAAAAAGAATAAGATATTATTCATAACTGCTCCTTTTCCGGATCCGCGGCACAGCCCCGGTTCTCTGTCACCATTATAGCATAGAAAACCAAAAAGAGGATGAAAACATATTGTAAATTTCTTGTACGGACGCAGAAAAAGAATAGCTTTTTTTGTGCAGTTTATCCAATTTTGAAGGGAGTGCAGTCCAGCGTGGCAAAATAGTCCCTGGGTGTTTCCGCACGGCGGATCATTTGGAAGGAGCCGTCTTCGTGGAGCAGCACCTCGGCAGAGCGGAGCTTTCCGTTGTAGTTGTAGCCCATGGAGTGGCCGTGGGCACCGGTGTCGTGGATCACCACGATGTCCCCGGGCACGGTCTCCGGCATACTGCGCTCCACCGCGAATTTGTCGTTGTTCTCGCACAATCCGCCGGTCACATCATATACATGATCCAGAATGGCGTTTTCCTTGCCCAGCACGGTGATGTGGTGGTACGCCCCGTACATCGCCGGACGCATCAGGTTGGCGGCACAGGCATCCAGACCAACATACTCCTTATAGATATGCTTCTGATGCAGCACCGTGGAAACCAGCAGCCCGTGGGGTGCCAGCATGAACCGGCCCAGCTCCGTGAAAATCGCCACATCTCCCATGCCGTTGGCTGTCAGAATCCGCTCGTACTGCTGCCGCACGCCGTCGCCGATGAGGGAAATATTGCACTGGGGCTGCTCCGGGCGGTAGTCCACGCCGATGCCGCCGGACAGATTGACAAAGGCGATGTGCGCGCCCGTGGCGTTGCGCAGCCGCACCGCCAGCCGGAACAGGGTGGATGCCACCTCGGGATAGTATTCGTTGCTGCAGGCGTTGGAGGCCAGCAGCGCGTGGATGCCGAAGTGCTTGGTGCCCAACTGCATCAGGTGGGTGATGGCACCCGCCATCTGATCCTCGGTCATGCCGTACTTGGCATCCCGGGGCATATCCATGATGGTGTTGCCCAGGTTGAAGGTGCCGCCGGGGTTGTAGCGCAGGCAGACGGTCTCGGGGATCCCCGCCACCCGCTGGAGAAAGTCCACATGGGTGGTGTCATCCAGATTGATATACGCGCCCATGTCGAAGGCCTTCTTCATGTCCTGCGCCGGGGTCACATTGGAGGAGAACATGATCTCCGTGCCGGTGATGCCCACGGCCTCCGCCAGCAGCAGCTCCGGGTATGTGGCGCAGTCGCAGCCGCAGCCCTCCTCGTGGAGGATTTGCAGGATGTGCGGGTTGGGGGTGGCCTTCACGGCGAAGTATTCCTTGAAGCCCGGGTTCCAGGCAAAGGCCGCTTTCAGCTCCCGGGCTGTCCGCCGGATGCCCGCCTCATTGTAAATATGGAAGGGTGTGGGGATCTGGTCAATGATCTCCCGCGCCTTGTCCAGGGTGAGAAATGATGTCTTTTTCATGGGTGCCGTCCTTTCCGTATCCGCAAATAAAAAATACCCTGGCCGCTTCGGCACAGGGCATGACAGTGTGGCACCGCATCCCCCGGTCTGCGCTCCATCTGACCTTTTTCAGATGACAGTCCTGCGCATCTTCTGCGCAGTCCCAGAGAAAGACGCTTTGGCAGGCGGTAATTCTCTTCGGCGGGATGCCCTTTCCCCGTCCGGCAATTGCCATTCCGGGCGGCTACTGATGCATTCCGCGACCTCAGTCCAGGTTACGCTGAGAATTATAACAGAAGTTCCCGTTTTGTCAACTATCTTTGGAAAAATTGAACATTTCACACAATTCTACCCCCACTCTACCCACAGTAGAGTAGGGATTCCACCGGGATTCTACCCCAAAGCGCAGGGGTAGGTAGTCTTTTCCCCGGTTTGGTGGTAGGCTGGGAACAAAGCAAAAGGAGGTCATCCCATGAAACGAACCAAGCTCGCTGACCGGGCGCTGCCCGACTATTACAAAAGCGAGGAGATTATGAATTTCGTCACCCATGCCGCCGGCGGTGCCATGGGCATCGTGATCCTGGTGCTGTGTGTGGTGCGCTCCGCCACCCACATGAGCAGCATCGCGGTCACCGCGTCCGCCATCTACGGTGTCAGCATGATCCTGCTGTACACCATGTCCAGCGTCTACCACGGCCTGCGTCCGGGCATGGGAAAGAAGGTGCTGCAGGTCATTGACCACTGCACCATCTACCTGCTCATCGCGGGCAGCTACACCCCTGTGGCCCTGTGTGCCCTGCGGGTGGTTTCCCCCGCGCTGGGCTGGGGCATTTTCTTCTTCGAGTGGATCATGGCTGCCATCGCCATCACCCTCACCGCCATCGACCTGGACCGGTTCAATGTGTTCTCCATGATCTGCTACATCGGTCTGGGCTGGGCGATCATCCCCTTCTGGAAGCAGACCATGGCAGCCATGAAGCCCATGGGCTGCGGTCTGCTGCTCCTGGGCGGTATCGCCTACACCGTCGGCGCCGTGCTGTACGGCATCGGCTCCAAGCGCCACTGGATGCACTCCGTTTTCCACATCTTCGTGGTGGTGGGCAGCTTGCTGCAATTCTTTGCCATCTACGACTACGCTCTTTGCGCCTGCTTCTGAAGCCGCACCGGCACCGGTGCCCGGATCACCATTTCCTCCTCCGTCACATGGCAGTCCATGGCAAGCACCGTGACTCCTGCGGCAGCCGCCTCCCGGAGGGCTGCCCCAAATTCCGGGTCGGTGGCGTCATTGGGACAAAGGTATTTCACATCCTCCATCTGGATCACGAACAGGACATACGCGCCAAAACCCTCCCGGACGCACCGGGTCAGTCCCCGCAGATGCTTCACACCCCGCTGCGTCGGCGCGTCCGGGAAGGCGCAGACGCCGTCTGTCTCCAGCGTAACCCCCTTGACCTCCAGAAAGCACTGCTTCCCGTCCTTGCGGAAGGAATAGTCGAACCGGGAATCCCCGTGGACGGTCTCTGCCCGGAGCTCCGTGATTTCCCCAAGCCCTCCCCCGCGGAGCCATTCCCCTGCCGCGGCATTGGGTGCCTGGGAATCCATATTGATCAGGCGTTCCCCTTTTTGGACGGTGATCAGGTCATATTTTGTCTTTCGCGCCGGATTGTCGCTGCGGCTGCACCAGACCTTTGCCCCGGCACTCAGCAGCTCCCGGCAGCGCCCGGTGTTCTTCACATGGCAGATCTGCTCCTGCTCCCCGATCCGTATATGGGCAACAAACCGGTTCGGTCTGGACAGAAAAATACCCGGCACCATATGGCAATAGCGCATTGTTTTCCCTCCTGTTTTCTTCGGAATCCCGGAAAAATAAAAATCCCGGGCAGAAAAGCAAAAAGCCCTTGACTTTTTTGAATTTCCTGCTATAATCAATTCTGTTCTCTATGGAGGCTTAGCTCAGCTGGTTAGAGCGCATGCTTCACACGCATGAGGTCACAGGTTCGAGTCCCGTAGTCTCCACCATAAACACCTTTCCCGGATGTTGGATAGACCAGCACCCGGGAAAAGTGGCTCACAACATTTGGGTGCGTGAAAAAAGTAAACTGAGATGATGGGCGGAAGTTGTCTCTGATCCTTTCACCTTCAACGGGATTCCGGCGACGAAGCGCCAGTGGAGATCTGTCATTGATCTGCACCTTTTTACCGCCAAGGCTATGGTGATCCAATTGCTCCCGTTCTTCTCTCTGGGTCATGAGAGCCGCAAAAAAGCGGTCACAGAACGATCCCGGCAGCCCACAACAGGTTGTCCTTCCGTTTCTCTATGCCCGCTGGTTTACTATATTTCACGAAACCCCTTGACAAACCTTGTTGGGTCTGTTATTATGGGTTCCGTGATAACGGGATTTGTCACACAGGCTTTTGTTTCCGCGCTGTTCTGCAAAACAGCGCGGAAATCTCTTTTTACAGACAATTCAAAAGCCTTTGGTCAGGCTCGTTGCTCGATTAAGTGCTGCACTGCCATCACGGTTGCAGCCGGTCATCGACGAGACTAGCAGTTTCATTATACGGCGTTTTACGCAGATGTCAAGTAAAAATCCGCAGCGGACGCGGCCTGTAGGGGCTGCGTCCCTTTTTGCTGCCCAATCTACTTCTTCATAACGAATCTGCTAAAATTCGTAGTGAGACCACATACTGATTATCTTAACAGTTTTTTCCGCTTCATCAACCGTATAGACAAGCCGGTGCTTGATATTAATCCTTCTGGAATACGCTCCAGCCAGATCGCCTTGCAGCTTTTCATACGGCGGCGGAGACTGAAACGGGTTCTCGCGCAAAAGATCAATCAAGGTCTTTGCCTTGCTGTCCAGCTTGACCGATTTGAGGTACGGTATATCATTGACCGCTTTTTTCGTGTAAACGATTGAATACACTACCATTGCACCTCGCTCTCCGGGATGCAGTCGCTGATCGGCGTGTGAAGTCCCTCGACGATTCTTTCCTTCATGCCCGGAATGGAGGAAAGGTAGACCGTTTCCATCAGACCGTTATAATCCTCCTCGCTGATGATCACCGCGTTTCCGTCTTTCGTGGAAACGACCACCGGCTCGTTGTATTTGATCGTCTGCTCCAACATCCCAAAGATGTTTTTGCGAAAATTCGTGATGTTTGTGTTAAGCATTTTGCCACCTCCTTATATGTACATTATAGCGTACATACCTATTTTTGTCAATATCATGTACGCAAAAAAGTACACTAATTTCGCAAGCTGCATTCGTCAGCGGTCAGAACCTTTCTTATTATTCCACACGATATTCTCCAGACCCTTCCGCATATCCCTGGGAATGTCGAACAGGTTCGCCGCCGTGGTAAAATCCGGCACCAGCTTATTTCGGATCAGCGTTCGGATCACCCTCGCCCAGAGGGTCATTTGGACATTCAGCGTATGGTGTTTCTTCTCAAACTCCACCTTCTGCTGCAAGCCCAGGGCGTAGGCTGCCCGGATCCGTTCGTCCTGGTCGGGATCCCCGGTCAGCAGCTCCTTCAGCTTTTCGTTTTGTTCAGACATATTTTTCCTCCTGTATAGTTTTAATGCTTCCTTCCAGTCACCTGGAACGGAAGTTGTGTTTAGGCATATGAAACAGCTTATGTGTTGTGCATTTTATCCTTTGGGATATGAGTGGTGATGGAGCGCCGCCCATGAGGAAACAGAGCAATAAAGGGATGCGAGCAACTGTTCGTCAGAGGGTTGTTCATTTGGATGCTTCGCCAATGCATCCAGCAAGTATTCAACATCATACTGGTTCGCCTGTAAGATACGGTGTGCGACTTCTTCTGCCGATAGCGTGCAACGCCCCAATGTGATCATCCCCTTGACATACTGGGTCTCCACCACTATCTGAACGATACGGTCAAGATCATCGATGGTTCCTTTTTGGTAGCCGTGAGCGATTCCGCAAGAGAGATCATCGTAGTGGATGTTTCTTTTTACGAGCTGCGCCATTTCCTCCTTCGGAAGAAGCAACTGCCCGGATGGGCGGTCAGAAGAATGCAAGTTGTCCATAATAAACCTCCATGTTTGAAAGTAGGTCAAAAAATGTTTCAAGAGAAAAAGAAGCAAAAAGAGAAGCCCGCTGCGGCGGGGACGGGAGATCCCTCGACCGGAGCAGACCACAGCCTTGCCCACAGCCTTACGGCTGCCGGTTGACCACAGACTTGCCCCCACCGCAAGGGCAGGGACAAGTCTATGGACAACCTTGGACAAGGGCTATGGACTGCTCCTGCCGCAGTCTCGGAGGGGCTGCGCCCCCCGGACGGGGATCTCCGGCAGCGGCAGACCTCCGCTGCCCCCCTGCTTGTCCGGTCAGAGAGATATTTTTTGATTATTTCCGGGGCAAAAAGGGCAGACTACCCCCCTGGATCCGGGTCGGACGGGTAAAACGGCTGCTCGGGGACAGGCACCGTCCGGGGATCCCGATCCCTATAGTTCCAATATACTGTGGCGTTTTTGAAAAAAATTAGACAGGCTTCTCCCGCCGACGCAACGGCTTCAACAGCCTCCTGTGCCATCTCTGCCGCCGCGTCCAGGTAGCGATATGCTGTCTGGCGGCAGCACCCGATCTTGGCCACAATGTCCCCCACCGCCGTCAAAAGGGCAGACTGCTCCCTGGCGGTCTCCCGATGCAGTTTTACGCCCTCTCTCCGCAGCACCCGGCACACGGTGCCAACACTGCATCCGGCTCTCTCTGCCGTCTCCTGCTGGCTCATGCCGGATTGATAAAGATTAACGATTTGTTGATCACGTTCCGCCTTTGCTGCCCGCGCAGCGGCTCTCCGCGCCTCACGGCTGTTGTTCTTGCCCTGTCCTCCCGGGAAGAAACCGATCTTCTGCTGCTCCTCCTCGGTAATGTCCAGCTTTTCGATGATCTTTTCGTTGGACAGCTTATAGCGCTTTCTGCCGCTGGTCTTCAGATTGCGAACCAACTCCCGCTCAGGCAGCGGTTCCGCAAAACGGCTGTTCAGCTCACGGACTTTTTCCATAATCTGATCCTCGTCCTCCAGCACCGTGCCCCAGGAATTAAACTCCACAAAGGTAAACAAATCCCGGTGCCCCGCAGCCGTTTCCATCCCTCTGCTCTGCCGCAGCGCCAGCAGCTCCCGCAGCTTACGGGAGCGGAAAATCGCCACGCTGACGGCATCCAGACCGCCCTCCGGCATACGGATCACCTTTTGTTTCCGCCGTGTCACGGCGGCAGCCGCCAGCTCCTTTGCAGCCTCCTGAAGCTCCAGGCGCCGGGTATGTAAGATCTCAAACCCACCCCACGCGTCTGCCTGGGTGTTATAGGCTCCGGGCAGCCGGAACAATCCGGCCAGGTTGTTGCTTGTGCTTCTGTCCATACTCATGCACTGTAGCGCCGGTTCTTCGGTCAGCAGGGCGGCAAGCCGCTCCTGCAAGGCTTCCCGCAGTTCCGTAACCGCAGATTGCGCCGCAGGATTCCGGGCACTGGCAGGCTCCAGCGCCCACCAAAGCTGTACGCCCCGCCCGGTGCGGACAAAGCTGTTGGGCAGCATATCCCGCAGATCCTCCTGCAGATAGTATTCCAGCGCATCGATGGCATAGGCTCTCTGCGCCCCGCTGACGGCTCCGTGGCAGTCGATATCCACGACGATATTGTTCAGCCCAAAGAGGTCACAATTGGTTCTGGCACCGCCGCAGAAGGTGTTAGCGGTGATATAGTAGTCCTGCTTCCAGAGGCACAGATTCTCCAGAATCCCCCCGATTGTGGGTGCCGGGTAGAATCCAATCCGGTAAGGTACATTTCCCGGTTTCCTGCCAAAAATCTGGACATTGCCAATGTGCTTGCCGTCCGTTGCAAAATGCAGCGCCGCGAAGTCTGCCAATCCGGCGTTTTCCGCTCTGGCCGTGTTTCCGTACATAATCCGTGCCTCCTTTCTGTCTTTTCACCCCCTCTGGAGACAACAGAAAATCCCGGAGCGATGGTTGCATCATTCCGGGATCTCCCAGCCGCTCCAGCGGGTCAATTTTTTAATGTTTGGTGACTGTCACCGTCACAACGCTTACCGCGCTGCCGGACTGCACCGTAATGGCCGCCGTACCGGCAGCCACGGCATAAGCGTTGCCGCTCTCATCCACGCGCACAACGTTTGGATCCGAGGATGTAATGACAATGGGATCCATGGCTCCTGCCGGTTGCCGCACCGGGTTGAGCTGGATCCAGTTGTCCTTCACCACGGTGATGGGTGAGGTATCCATCTCAATGTATTGGGTATGGGCACCAACCACCACGGTGCAGCTTGCCGACGCGGATCCGCACTGCACCGTAACCACCGCCGTGCCAATGCCGGTGGGCACCAGGAAGCCCGCCTGGGTCACATTCAGGACGCCGCTGTCCGAGGTTGACCATTCCAGGGTCACATCCGACGCGTTCTCCGGGTACACCGTCGCGGTCAGACCCACGCCGGTATCATCGGAATAGATCTCCAGGTACTCATGATCCAGGGACAGCCCCTCCACCGGCACCACCACCCGGACGCTGCACCGCGCGGTGGACTTTCCGCAGCGCACCGTCACCGTCGCGGTACCCGGCGCCACGGCGCTCATGACGCCGTTCTCGATCCGCACCACACTGTCGTTGTCCGACTGCATGGTTACCGCCGGACAGATCCCGTCCTCCGGGTCCAGCCGGATCTCCGGGGACACTGTGGCTGTCTGCCCGGAGACCAGGGTCATACCGGCATCCATCACCACAGTAACCTCCGGGGACAGGACTTGCTTCTGATGCCGCAGCGCCTCCTCCGCCGCTTCCGTGCCCGCCTTGGCGATCAGGACGAGATTGGTGGACGCGTAGGCCATGGTCGCTTTCACCTGGCTGTCCGCCAGCTTGAGCAGCAGCGTCCCGTTTTCGGGATCCGCCTGGTATACCTCCACCGCCAGCAGCTCCGGGATGGTGCTGCCAAGCAGACCGTAGACCCGCACCACGTCACCGCTGCCGATCTGCCCCGCCAGCGTCTCGTTGGCTTTCATGGCGACCAGGGTATACACTTCTTCCTGCTGGACTGGCTCCGTTTCGTCCTCGCTCCCCCTCTTGCGGGGCACACAGCCGGTGATCACCAGGGCGATCACCAGCAGAAGCGACAGAAAGGAAAAAAATCTTTGCTTACTCATGTTCGTAATCCTCCTTTTTTCTGTTCGGTTTTGGGCGTTGGCTCCCCGGCGGCAAATACCGGATGATACCGCTCCAGGATCCCCATTTCGATCTCCACCCGGTTGGCGTATCTGACCTCCCGGACACCCTGCCCGGCTACCTGGTAGGGCTTGGAATCGTCCAGCCGGATCCCCCACTCCGGGTATCGCGCGAGCCGCACCTTCATGGGGTGGCTGCCGGTTCGCATCACCACAAAGGTGCCCTGGGGCATGGATTTCAGCTCCTCCGCCGTCATGAGCGGGCGGGAGATCATTTGCAGGGATTCCGACGACTGCACCCGTCCGTTTCCATGGGACACGCTGCCGGACATGACCGTGCGTGTGCCCAGGGCTTTGGAGATCACCTCTGCGGATGTGGAGCGGGGCGTAAAGCCGCCGCAGATCGTGATCTGCGTGTTGTCCACGATGATGTCGCAGCCCTCTCTGCCGTAATTGCGCTCAAGCTGGGCAAAGGACTGCACGATCGGCACGATCTGGAGACGCCTGGATCTGGCTGCCGACAGCATCATTTCCGCGTCCTCTATTTTGGGGATGGTGCCGAACTCGTCACAGTAAAACACGCAGCGCCGGGGAAGCTGCCCTCCATGCTCGTCCGCGACCGCCAGGATTTCCCGGTAGAGGGACTGGATGATCAGGCTGACCATGAAAAACTTGGCGGGATCTTCTTCCGGCATGATTACAAAGATCGCGGATTTCTCCCGGCAGAAGGTCTCCGCGTCGATCTCCGTGTCAAAGCACAAAAGCTGCTCCAGCTCCGAATCCAAAAACGCGTTGAGCCGGGACAGCGCCGTGGACAGGACGGATGCCATGGATTCCTGGGCGCTGTTCAGCGCGGCTCCCGCGAACCACCGTGCCTTGTGTTCCTCCGGCAGCAGCTTGATCAGCTCCTGGAACTGATTGCCGCCCTGGCTGCCATGACCGCTTACCGGGGCAAGCAGCTCCTGGATCAGCTTGAAAACGGATACGATGTGCCGCTGCTCCGGCTCGGCAAATTCCGCGATAATCAGGATGGTTGCCGTAATCAAGCCCTCTGCCGCATCGTAAAAATACGCGTTGGAGCCATAGCCGGAATCGCCCATGCCGGAGCGGATAATGGTTTTCGCGATGATCTTGGCGTACTTTTCCGCTTTTGCTTTCGCGGCAATATCCCCCGGATTCTCTTTCCAGAGATCCATGTACTTGTTCACCAGGTGCAGCAGATTGTTGCCGTTGGAGTGGGTGGGATTCCGCAGATCGATCACGGATACCCGGTAGCCGTACTGCCGCGCCACCGATCCATAGCCCCGCAGCACCGTGCCCTTGGTATCGGTGGTGAGGAAGCTCATACCGGAGGCACAGGCCAGCTCCAGGCAGGGATACAGCCAGAAGGTGGTTTTTCCGCCGCCGGAGCCTGCCAGCATCAGCGCGTGAACATCCCCGGTATCCACCAGGGCAGACGTGTGTCTTTCGGTGCCCCTGCGCCCGACTACGATCCCCTGGGGCACCGGCTGCCCGGTGTTCCCCAGGGTGGGGGTTTCTCCCTTCGCTGCCTGGGCGCGCCACTTCTCCGGGGTGAAGGGGATACACGGATAGGTTTTCCCGATTTCCTTCGGCGTTGCCCACCGGGCAGTGCCGTACTGCCCGTCGCCAACCGTTTTGCTTTTGATTCCGTTCAGACCGTAGATGTGCTGAAGCATAAACACCGCGATCCCCATCACAAGCAGAACGACCGCCATGGCGATCACGGTTCCTACGCCCTGGGGCATGATCCAGCATCTCCTTCCCTTCGATTCTTAATTGCCATCAGATCCTCGTTCCAGTCCTTAAACCTGGGCACCAGCACGGATACGGTGTATCCGGCGGCTTTCACCTTCCTGCGTATCCGCTCCGCCGCAGCCCGTCCCGCGTCGTCATTGTCCAGGCACAGGATCACCCGGCGGATACCGGGGTTGTCCTCCAGCATTTGCCAAAGCACCGGATCCGCGACGCCGCAGCAAGCCGCGTAGCTGTGTCGTTGCCAGTCCTTGGGGTTCATCCAGATCCAGGACAGCAGATCCACCGGCGCTTCAAAGAGATACACGGTATCATCCGATCCCGTCCAGTGGAACGACCACCGGGGGTCGCTGCCCTCTGTATTGCCCTTGAAGGGGCTGTTTGTCCCGATGCCCCGGAGGTTGGCGTGACGGGGCTTCCCATCCGCGTCAAAGCCCACAAATACCGCGTTGTGGTAATCCGCCGCCTCGTAGATCATGCCCCGGTCAAAAAAGGGCTGTAAAAAACTGGTAGGCAGCCCCCGGCGCTTGTAGAGATACGCCGCTACCCGGTCATGGTTCTCATGCCTCGCCGGAAGCACAAATTCCACAGCCGTCTTTTTCCGCCCCGGCTTCGGGTTGGATACGGGCTGTCCGCCCTTTGTTCCCAGCAGCAGCTCCATCTGCTCCGGGTAGGTCTGTTTGCCAAAGAACCGCTTCGCGAAGGACAGCGGATCCCCGCCTACCCGCTCATATTGGTGGAACCAAATATTGCCGTTGATGGTCACACGCTGCCCGTCATGGATCCATTGATATTCCCTGCCGCAGCGCTTCACTTCTTCCCCCTTCGACCGGAGAAAAGAAACAAGATCCAGGTTTCTTGCCCGGATCCGTTCCTCGTCTGTAAATTCAATCCATTTTCCCATAAAACCTCCTTACCGCTTCACGCCCAATGCCCGCTTTTTCTTCGCGATCTCCCTGGCTTCCCTGCGATCCACCACGGCGCTCCTGTCGCGGTCATTTGTCCTGGGTGCCGCCATGAACCTGGACAGACTGCCGATCAGCCGCAGCGCCCCCATACCGGCGTTCATGCGGCTGCCGTTCTGGATCCGCTCCAGCATTTCCGCTGCCGGTTGGTTTCCCGCGTCCCGCGCCTGGGTCAGATACCGGATCGCCGCGTCATAGTCCCGCGCCACATCCTTGCCGCATCCAAAATAGTACAGCTTTCCAAGCTGGTACATGGCGGCGTCGTTTCCCGCCTCTGCCGCCATGGAAAGATACCGGATCGCCGCGCCGGTGTCCCGGGGGATTTCTTCCCCACGAAGGAGCAGCTTGCCCAGGGCGTACTGCGCGTAGGTATGTCCCTGCCCCGCCGCTCTTTCCAGGTACGCGGCTGCTTTCGCCGGGTCGTAGTCCGCGAAATCCTTCCGCAAGTACAACTTGCCAAGACCGTAGAGGGCATCCACATTCTCCAGCGCCGCAGCCTTTTCAAAGTACACCTTCGCTTTCATCAGATCTACTTCCGTGCCGGTGCCGTTCAGATTCATGCTGCCCAGGCGGTAGTATAGCTTATCATCCGCCATGGTCTGCTCAATTATCAAAAAGCCCTGATATGCCTGCCGGTACCATTTTTCCGCAGCGGCCTGGTCAACGGCGGTGCCAATGCCTTTTTCGCACATCTGCCCAAGCTGATACTGGGCGTAGGCATTGGGTTTGGAGGCGTTGGTTGCCGCCATGGTAAAAAGGGAAAAGGCTCTGGCATAATCCTGCTCCACCCCTTGCCCACGGTAGTATTGACCGCCCAGGGCATAGGCTGCGAAGGTGCTGCCGCCCTCCACGGCTTTGGTAAACCATTCGGCTGAAACGGTGTAATCCTGCTCCACACCGCAGCCGTAGGAATACAGCTTTCCCAGCCGGTACTGCCAGTAGTGGGGGCGCTTGTCCGTTTCCTCCATCTGAAGGAACGCGTCGTGCGCCTGAAGGAACCAGGACTTCGCCAGCGCTTCATCCCGCTCGCAGCCCAGACCGGACAGCAGCATTTTGCCCAGGTCGTGCATGGCAAGTCCGTTTCCGGCTTCGGCTTCGGAGCGCATCAGCCCATAGGCTTTCTCCAAATCGGGCACCTGGTCTTTGGTGCCGTAGAGATACTTTCTTGCCAGCTTGTAATTCTCCGTCCACCAGTTCGTCCGGTTCCCGGAAGCGCTCCCGGGCGCAGCCGGATCTGCCGACAGATCTTCCCCAGGATCTTCCCTGGGAACCACCTGCGGAGCTTCCTCCGGGATCCCGGTGGGTTCCGGCTCCGCTGCCGGTTCCGTCACGGTGGGATCCTCGCCGGTGACTTCCTCCGGCTCCAGCAGATCTATATCCCCGGCGCAGATCCGCAACGCCTCCCTGATGGCGGCGTTCCGCACAAACTTAAATTCCTTGTTTTGGGACAGGGGGATCCGTTCCTCCGGGTCTGTGTGGTAGATCCCGGTGATCTTATCCCGCTGGGCATACCAACGGTCATACAGCAGGGACAGACCGGGATCCTTTTCCAGCTCGTCCACCACCCGGTCAACCAGCCTGCGTCCCGCAGCCGGAAGATACCCGTAGACCGTTTTCCCGCTTCGGGTTTTCAGATATTTTGCCAGCTCCAGCAGTCGTGCCTCCAGCTCCGGGTTTCCCCTTTCGCCGGATTGGAGCCGTTCCACGGTCTTACGCAGCTCGTCTTTATACGCCTGTCCCGCCGCTTCCCGGCTCCGGGTCTGCTCGGCGTATACCGGGATCAGATCCTCCCGGAAAATCGTTTTTGCCAGCTCCGACTTCAATTCCCGGATGGATTCCCTGTCCAGATACGGCTCCCGCCCGGTGGAATAGATCACCATGTGAATATGGGGGTGATACCCCTCGTTGTGGAACGCGGCGTACCACCGCAGACCGGACGGCAGCCGCATGGCTTGCGCCAGCGCCTCCGTCTTGCTCCGCATCAGCTTTTTCCACGCGTCCGCGTTATCATATCCCAGCCGCTGGGCGTCCTCCCGGCGCAGGGAAATGACCGCCGTGTAAACATTGCCGTCATGGGTCGATACCTCCTCCGCCGTTTTGCCCAGCTCCAGGGGCACATCCTCGCTGGTAAACAGTCCGTGGGTTCCATCCCGTTCCGCCCCCGGCCGGGTGGCAATATAGCTCACATAGGCAGACCGTCCATCCAGCATATCGTAGTGATCCTCCAGGGCGCGGCTGATCAGCCCGGAGGCGTTGGCTATCGTCGGATCCTTTTCGTAATCCTCATACTCCAGGCTCTCCCGTATGTCCGGGAAGTCCTGAAGAAGCTGGGTGATCAGCTCCCGCTGTTTCTCCGTAGCCGCCCCGGCGGGAAGCTCTGCGGGCGGCATCCTGGCGTCCATGGCGGCCTCGGTGTAGGATTCCACCTTTTCGATCTCCTGCACATGGTCGTCAATCGCCCGGTCGATCACCGCAGAGGCGGCACCCCTGGAGGGTGCCGCCTGATAATCCCGGTACTCCCTGGTCTTTTCCGTCTCCGGGAAGTCCCGGAGGATCTGGGCGATCAGATCCTCCTGCTTCTGTGTCACCGGGCGGGCAAAATCGGAATCGGTGATCTTCTCCACCCCCTCCCGGGTGGCGATATATCTTACATAATTTCCCAGGTGCCTGGTCTCGCCGCGTTTGATATAACGAAACTTCACAATGATGCTTGCCATCAATCCGCACCCTGCTGATACGCCGCCGCGTCCTCAAAGGGGATTGCCCCGTGGATCCCGGCCACCTCCTTGACGCACAATTTCCGCAGCCGCTCCAGGGTGTCCAGATCCACATCGTTGTTCGCCGCGACCACATGATTGGCCATGGAGATCTCCACGCATAGCCGGAACAGCACCCGCGCCATGTGCATCTCCAGCAGTCCCAGCTTCCCATCCAGTACCGCCGATAGCTGCTTCGGCAGGAAAAATTCGTCCTTCCCGGCGCTCAGGTATCCGGCGTAAAACAGGATTGCTCGCTCGATAAATTCCGCCTTACTTTTTGACCCATCCATTTGATACATTTCTTCGATTCGGGTAGCAGCTTCGTCACTCAAGCGAAGCGTTATTCTGTATCTTTCATCCATCTCTTTTCCTCCCTTCTTCTAGGCACTTTTTCCAGGTGACACCACAAAAAAGGCTGTAATATCAAGGTTTTTCAGCCGTTTCTAGCTTCTTTGGTGTCTCAACCTCAAAAATAGCCAAAATTTGGTGTCACTTTTCGACGATATGTTTTCCGTACTTTTTCTTCCGCAAAAGTGCCTTTTCCTTTCTGTTTGTCCCCGTTTCCGCAACGCGCATTGCGCGTTGCTGTTGCCAGGGAGACGCCGTAGGTGTCTACCCTTTATCCTGCCTCACGAAATTCCGTGCCCAAGCCCCCGAAAAACGCACCCGGGAAGGAGCAGTCCATAGGCTTTTCCAAGGCAGTCCATAGCCCTTGTACAAGCGTTGTCCACGGGCTTGTCCACGCCCTTCGCGGGGTGGGCAAGGCGGTGGGCAACCGGCAGCCGTAAGGCTGTGTGCAAGGCTGTGGGCTACCGGCAGCCCCAGGGCTGTGGGCAAGGCTGTGGGCTGCTCCGGGAACACCGCAGAGGCAGGGGCAGTCCCTGGATATCCGGGAGGAACTTCTGGACAATTTGTCCAGAAGTTGCCCGCAGGGGGCACCCACAGCTCCCCGGCACAACAAGCAGAAAGAAAAAGGGCAGCGACAAATCCTCCGCCGGTTCCTCCTTCCAGGATCCCCGCAGCCCCTCCAAAAAAAGAAAAACATTTTTTCTCTAACCCGAGCGGCAGGGGGCAGCGGAGGTCTGACGTTGCCGGAGATCCCCGTCCGGGGGGCGCAGCCCCTCCGAGACCGCAGCAGGAGCAGTCCATAGTCCTTGTCCAAGGTTGTCCATAGACTTGTCCCCGCCCTTGCGGTGGGGGCAAGTCTGTGGTCAACCGGCAGCCCCCCTGGGCTGTGGGAAAGGCTGTGGGCTGCTCCGGGAACACCGCAGAGGCAGGGGCAGTCCCTGGATATCCGGGAGGAACTTCTGGACAATTTGTCCAGAAGTTGCCCGCAGGGGGCACCCGCCGTGCCACGGCGCAACAAGCAGAAAGAAAAAACCACACAGCATATCATCCCCGGTTCCCATCACCGGCAGCTTCCTCCGGCTCGGTAGCCGGTTCCGTCACCGGCTCGGTGACAGGCTCGGTCACGGGTTCCGTCTCCTCCGGCTCAGTAATGTAAATCAGCCCGGGTACCTCGAACCACCCCGACCAGCCCGACGGGTTCAGGGTGGTCTCCACCACGCCCGATAAGGTTCCCCGGGCTTCGATCACCGTTCCGTCCCCGATGTAGATCCCCACATGACCCTCCTTCCAAAGCCCAATCCCCGGCGTTTCCGGCATCGTGTCCATAGCTCCCTTTACCTGGGCATTCCGGTAGATCATATTGGCGTCCCAATCGTGAAATCCGTTGCTTTGGTAAAGGATCTCTCCTGTCGCCGTGTTCAGCCACTCATAGCCTTTGATCAGCCCCACACAGTCCACGGTGCGCCGCCCCAGCCAATTCAACTGGATAAACGATTCGTATTGCCCCAGCTCATCGGGATACTGCCGCAGCTTCGCCTCCCAGAGATGATTGGTCAGGATCCTGCCGTATGTACCCCACACATAGCCCCAGCGGTGCTTCTGCGCCTCCTGTGCCCAAACGACAAGATCCAGGTTGTTTTTGGTGAGCGGATCCGTGTAGCCGCTGGTATCAATGACGGTAGAGCGTAAATGCTCCAGCACCCGGCTGTACTGTCCGGCATCCAGCTCCAGCTCAAAAGCGTCATTCACCGCGCCGATCAGCTCCTCATCGTCCATTTCCTCGTCCGTAAAGCAGCCGATCAGCGTATCGATTGTTTCCTCGTCCTCCGGTTCCTCCGCCAGCACCAGGTAGTAAAGCAGCTCCGCCTGGAGGCGCTGGTCGGAGGTCAGTTCGGCATCGTCAACGGCAGCCTCCAGCTGTTCCATGGACGCGCCGATCCCGGTCAGGATCGCTTTTTCAAAGAAGGACATCTCGTCCACCTTGCTGTCCAGATCCTCCTGGTCTGCCTCCACGCCTCCGGCAAACAGGCTGGTGGTGACCAGCACCGGCAGGAAAAACGCCACCAGCAGTCCCGTCAGGATGAATTTCAGGCATCCGTCCCCGGATTCCTTCTTCCGCTGCGACGCGGCACCCAGCACCTTCAGGGCGGCTTTTCCCGCAGCCTCCAGCGTCATTGCGCCGCCTCCTTTTTCAGGATCAGGTGCTTAAATCCGGGCGCTGTCACCTTCAGCAGATAGCGATCCCGACCGGCGCGGTACAGGCACCGTCCCTGCTCCGGGTTGCGGATCAGCTCATACTCGCTCTGCTCCAACTGTAGCGCGTCCATGTACTCCCGGGCGTTGATCTGCCCCGGGTAAAAGAGGAAGTGGTGGGTCGGGATGGAGAACAGGGGCTTCGTGTATTCCCGTACCCCGGGCAGCAGGAAATCCTCCACATTCTGCGACGCCAGCAGCAGGGCGGATCCGCGCTTGCGCGCCCGCTTCATCGCCCCCCGGATGTACTCGATGGCCACCGGGTTGTCCAGGAACAGATGCAGCTCGTCAATGGCTGCCACCGCGTTCCCCTGCTCCAGCAGCAGCCCGGACATATAGGACAGCAGATTGAACATCAGCGCCGACCGGAGCTGCCGGTTGGCCTCCTGCAAGCCCTTGACGCCGAACACAATAAAATCGCTGTCCGTCACATTGGTTGTGCCGTTAAAATACTTGCTTTCCGCGCCGACGCAGATACTCCGCAGCCCAAGGGACAGCTCCCGCAGGGTCTCCGCGTCCATGAGCTGCCCCGGCTTCGCCGGGTCGAAGGTCTGATAGGCTTCCACTACCAGGTCATAGAGATCCCGCATGGTCGGGTATTTCCCGGATTCTGCCGTTGCGTCCGTTATGCCGAAGCTGTGATACAGCCGTTGCAGCAGGATCTCCAGGGTGTCGATCTGGGCATCCGGGAAGTCCCGGTAGCTGCGGAAGAAATCCTTCAGATAGGCGATATGCCGGTCGATCAGGGATCCCCGGGTAAAAGCCGCCGGTTCATCTTCCTCTTCTCCTTCGGAATTGCACGACCACATATGCGGCTCCAGGGGGTTGATGATGTATTTCCCCTCCAGAATGTCCATGTAGCAGCCGCCCAGGTCACTGCATAGTTTCTCATATTCCCCCTCCGGGTCAAAGCAGATCACCTTCCTGCCGCTCTCCCGGAGGTTCATCATCAGCAGCCCCGCCAGGTAGGATTTACCCTCGCCGGAATTGCCCAGGATCAGGATGGAGCCGTTGGATTTATCCGATGCGGCTCTGGCCAGATCCACCACGATGTTCCCGCCGTACTTGTCCTTGCCGATATACATACCGTTGGGGTCTGTCCGGCCGGAAAAGGATAAGGGGAACAGGTTCGCCACACTGCTTGCCGGCAGGACGCGTTCGTACAGTGTGCCAAACTGATTCGTGCCCCAGGGCAGCACCGTCAGGAATCCCTCCTTCTGCCGCAGGAACAGCCGATCCGCCGCCAGCTTGGCGCTGGTCAGCTCCATACCGACCACGGCTTTCAGGTTCTCCAGCTCCTCCCGGGACGCAGCCCGAAGCTCCAGAAACACGGCGCAGTGGAGAAACGGGTTGCGGTTCGACCGTTCATCCGCCAGGACAGCCATCATGTCCTGCAGATTTCCCTCGGCGTCGATCTGATCCGTCAGGTCATTACTCCCTCGCTGAAATTTGTTTTTCCGTTCCGCAGCCGCCATGATCTGCCGCTGCTCCGCTGCCGTTACCAGCCGGTGATAAATCCGGACGGTGACGCCGCTGCGCTCCCCGAACCGCGCCAGGAGCGCCTGGCGTTCCGTTTGGGGCGGATACTCCCGGATCGCCCAAACACACCGGTAGCTGCTGCCCACAATGTAATGCTCCGGGTAGAAGCGGATCACCCCGGGTGCCACCATATCAAAAAAGTCCTTCGTCCGCGCCAGCTCCTTTTTCTCGTCGGACATTTCCCGCTTTTTGAAAATCATCTGATCTCTCCTTTGCCAACAATCAGAAAGAAAAAACGGCATCAAAAAGACGCCGCTTTTCACATTTCTCCGATAAATTGCCCGCCGTCCACATCCGGGATGGTCTCGCCCCGGACGGAGGTGCCCAGGAACACGGCGATAAACCGCTTGATCTGCGCTTTGTCCATCCGGCAGGCGTCAAAGCCCCGCCCGGAGATTGCCTTGCCAATATCATCGGCATAGGCGATCACCTGATCCGGCTTTTTGTTCCGGCATCTGGCAATGATCACAAACTGCCGCGCCGCAGCCAGCTCTCCCAGCATTTCTTCCTCCAGGTAGCGCCGATCCCGATCCAGCAGATCGCGGACTTTTTCGTTTTGTTCCTCCGCCAGCCGCTGCCGCAGGAAGATCTTGTTCTCGTCGAAGGTGTCCGCCGCGTCGGTGCAGCAGATTTCCAGCTCCGGGTAGGTGGACAGCAGCTCCATGAGCCGCTGGATCCGATCCTCCATGTTGGCGCTGGACAGCACCGAGATATTGACCGGCGTCACCTGGAAAAACAGGATCTCCTCTCGCCCGGTAAGCAGTCCGTACTTAGAGAAGCTGCTGACGCCCAGCAGCTCCTGGGCAGATCTTCCCCGTCCCTTGACGGTCTTTCCTTGTTTCATTTCGGATCCCTCCAGTAAAAAACCTGCTGCTGCGTCATAAAATAGCGGATAATGTGGATCACATAGTCCAGGATCGCCGTATCCTCCAGTCGGATGGTCAGAAAGGCGAATGCCATGGTCAGCGCCATGGGCAGCAGCATCATCCAGTCGATCCATAGCCAGAGGGACAGAAAGCCCCCCAGCGTGATGATCACAAAATCCTTCAGCCGCCAGAACCAGATGGTGGCATCCGCCCGGAGGTTACGCGGATACAGGTAATGCCGCATATCAGCCCCCCATTCTCATGGCGCGGAGCATTCCGGGTTCCCGGGCTTCCACCGGCTTTTCCCGGGCGGTATCCTCCATGGCCTTACGCAGCGCGGCGGGATCCGCGCCCCGCTCCAACGCAGCCTTGACGCCGCCCATTTCCTCCGCCGTCATTCCCGGATGGCTTCGCAGGATCTCTCCCAGCGCCTCCCGCCGGGGATCTCCCCGCTCCGGCAGTCTGGCGTAGTTCCGCTCCGGCTCCACCGGCACCGCGACGATCTGTCCGTTCAGGCGGAGGAAGATCTCCGGCTTCTCAAACCTGTCCGCGTACTTCTCCGCCATTTCCGGCGTGAGAGAGGCGAAATCCTCCTCCCCCAGACCGGCGATCAGAAACTTGCCCGCGATAATGTCCACGATCTTCCCGGTTTCCTCGTCCCGAACCGCCCGGTTCAGGGGCAGCCCCTCCAGCTTTCCTTCCTCGTTGCAGATAATCGCCACCGGATCCGCGTAGGGGTATACCGCTTCGATATAGCCCCCCACCTCCGCTTGCAGCGCTTTCAGCGTATTGGGAATGGATTTGAGATAAGGGCTGCGCCCAGGCTCCACCGCCAGCACCCGCAGGGCATTGTCGTTAGCCGCGTAGTGGATCTCCCGCAGCTCCTTGCAGTCTCCGACCCCGGAATCTACCTTGCCGTCGCCCAGTCTGCCCTTCACATCGATCCGGCGCAGATGCTCCATGCCGGAGAAAGTGCCGGTGCCCAGGGATGTGACCGTCTCTCCGATCTCCACCTCCCGGATCCGCGCTGCCTGGTCATGCCAGGGCGCTTTTCGTCCGCTGTCCAGATCCGGCACCTTGCCATCCCCGGTCAGCGTCAGCTTCAGACCGCCCTCCGGCAGCTCCTCCAGTTCATGGGGAATCTCCACCGTCCTCTGCTCCGGCGTTTCCGCTGCCTGGATAAATTCGCCCTTCTCGATCAGATAGTCCGCGATCCCTTGGGCGTCGTTGATTGCCCGGAACAGCTCGTTGCTGTCCTTTCGGATCACCTCCGCCCAGGACTGGATGTAGGCCGCGTGGGTTTTCATGTGCTGCTCGGCGGCATCCGCCGTCATATCGATCCGCAATTCCTGGGTAACAAAGGCAGAGGCGATCTCCGCCCGCAGTTCTTCCCTGGCGTAGCTTTCGGAGCCAAAGCCGCCTGTCAGGTTTCGCCCCAACCGGCTCTCATGCCCGGTGGCATGACCGGCCTCGTGGAGCAGCGTGGCCATGTAGGAATACTGGTCGTAAAACAGCTTCTCCGGGGGCAGGGTGATCCTGTCCTGACCGGGGGAGTAGTATGCTTCCGTACCCTGCTCCCGGTATCCCACGCCCATGTTCCGTATCAGGGTGTCCCGCTTTGCCCGCAGCTCTCCGATGGATATTTGTGTCGCTTCCAGCGCCGGGATCCCATCGATCTGCTCCCCGTTGAATACCGCGCTTACCCGGCACCGCAGCACCAGGTTCTGTTCGTATGCCGGATCCTTCCGCAGGAGCTGCGCGACCTCGTTCCAGGTCAGACTCTTTTTCTGCCTGGTGTCATACTGATACCAGTATTCCACATAGCTGGCTTTGGCTCCCTTTTTCACCATCCAGCCCTGATCCGACGCTTGCTTGAAGGTACACCACCGGGGATCCTCATAGCCCTTTTCATCCGCGATCATGGACAGCACCAGCCGGTTGATCCCCCGGTATTGGATCCCCGAAACCCCGTTGCGGGGCTTTAGGGTCTGCCATCCTGCCCGCCAGGGCAGCCGTTCCTGCTCCAGCGCCTCCAGGAACCGCTTCGCGATTTCCTCCCGTACTTTATTTATGGGCATTGGCCAGCGCCTCCAATTCCTCCAGGGTGTATTCGTAGATCTGCCCATCCTCGTCCATGTGGGGATCCTGCTCCTCCGGGTAAAGCTCCTGGAGGGTTTTCACCATGCGGAGCATTTCCTGCTCCCTGATTTTCCGATTCTCTTTCATAGTTCGTTCTCCTTTCATTTCGCGTTTGCCACAACCTGTGTCAGCCGGATTGCCGTCTGTGCCGTATACGCGGCAGATTGCAAATTCACTCTTGTGGATGTATCCAGTCCAAACTGCGCGGCGATGCGGGGCACCTCTTTTGCCGCCAGCAGGATGCCGGTTGCCAGCACCATGTGATCCGTAAAGATCAGCACCCCCAGGAACATCAGCAGCACCTGTAAAAATTGGGTCAGGCACAGACCGATCACCTGTTTGCACCACCTGGTAAAGCCGTCCGTATAGCCCCTGGGAATGGAAACCATATACAGCGATCCCACCGCGATCTGGATCAGCAGGATGCCGCCCCGTTTCAGATTGTCCAGGAACAGCTTGCCGATGCAGTAAATAAACACGATCATAAAAACGGTCTGCACCAGCATTGCGGATATGACGTAGTCTGGGTTCAGCATTCCGGCAATTCCGCCCGCCAGCCCAAGTGATTCTGTCACCGCCTCCGTTGCTTCGGGAATCCGCGACCATGTATCCGCTACGGCTTGCCCGATGCTGTCAGCCCCAACCCCGACGAGATCATGCAGGATGCTGCCGCCAACCGTCACCGTCCAGCGATACAGCGCGATGGGCAGTGTGGAAAACAGCCGCGCCGCGAAGAAGCCCTTCAGCAGATTCAGGAAAAACCCCTTCAGGTTGACCTCCCGGGAACCGGCCTCGATGCCAAGGTCACCCACCGCGATCACCACGCCTACAGCAAACATTGCCCAGCCGAACATGGAAAACAGCTTGACCAGGGCTTTGCAAAACGCCAGGTCTACCACTTGCACTCCCATGTTTCCCATCAGCCGGAACAGCACCGCTGCGGCGTCGTATATCTGCTCGTAAATCCATTTGGCGATGCTGTTGCAGATCCCGCCCGCGACCTCCGCCCCCAGGGAGGACAGCAGATCACCGATCCACTCCAGCAGATCACCAAGCCAGTCAAACATTTCTTTCCTCCTTCCAAAAAAACAGGACACCGCCCGGGTGTCCTGTTTTCAATCAGTATTTCATTTTTCCGAATTACATTTTCATTTTCGGATCGTCCATCCGCTGGGTCAGTTGGTCTCCCAGCGCAACCTCAAGCGCCGGTCTGATGATCTGGCGGTGTCTCTCATTGATGTATGTCTTATAGAACAGTTTTTGCAGTCCGCTGATATACGGCAGTCCATCAATGAATGCTTCAATTCGCCGCAAATCGATCCTCGGCGCAATTCTTTTCATTGCTTCCCTGCAATTCGGATCCTTATCCGATGTCAGGAAATCATAATAATTGATTTTCCTTCCTCCGTTCCGCAGCGCGGATACAGGGAAAGTGAATATCCTCGCGTTCATCTCGTCCCTGTCCGTCAGCACCTTCCGCATCACACCTTCATCCGCTTGCGGGAGCAGGCAGCTTCCGCAGTCAAATACCGGCGCGATCCTGGCATGATCACGTTTTTCGTCATACAGGAAACCCCAGTTTCCGTTGTGCCTGTCGAAGTTGCCAAGGAGCGCATCTGCCACAAACATATTCCAAAAATGCTCCGTTAGCATCCCCGGATCCACAAACTGCTGCTTTTCGATGGTTTCGAGTACCTCCGAAAGCTCCGTGCCGGTTCCGTTGGTTTCCGAATCAATGATTGTGTTCTTGATGGAGCAGAAATCAAACAGCCGCCCGCCGTCCGCCGTAAAATCCTTACACGCGCAGACAACCTTTTCTTTTTCCCCAACCCGAAATGTTCCAAGCATGGTTTCCTGTGCCTCGATCCCAAGCATATTGAAAACGCTGCTTGCAATGTGTTCGCTGATGCAGCTATTGGTATAGGACAGATCCGTTCTCTTACTCTCACCGGACGGTGGGAATTTCAGCATATAGATTTCTCCGTGATACACGACAGCAATCTTCTTCCCATTTGCCCCATTATAAGCCCGGTTCCGTATTTGCTTGCAGCTTGTAAAGTCAACCATGGCTTACCCCTCAAAACAGATATTTCCTGCGGAGATAATCCGCGTGTTCCGGCGTGATCGCGCCATCATCGATCTGTGCCGCGTTGATGCTGCCGTACAGCTCACCCCACAGGCAGTCCAGCAAGGAAGAATGGTTTTTCAGCCCTTCCTTGAACGCGTCCAGATCATGCTGCAAGTACCCCGGCAAGCCGTGTTCGTAGGCGCGTTCCAGCTCCGTCTGCCGGATGCCGTCCTCGACCAGTATCTCCATGGGAACCTCCAGCGCCTTCGCGATCTTATAGACGGTTTCTGCCGAACATTTTTCCAGCTTCGTTTTTCCGTTGCAAATATCATTCAGCGTGGACTGCGGAACCTTTGCCATTTGTGATAGTTTGTACCGTGTAAGCTGCCGCTGCCGAAGCAGTGTGTCGATCATCATTTCGAACACCCCCTGTCAGTATTGTAACGGTATGCCGTTATAATGTCAAGCGGCAGCCGGGGCAGATCAGAACGGCAGTTGCCCGTCCTCGTCGGTAAGCCCCGGGTATGCATCCGTGCCGGGTGCGGCATCGGGCTGGGGGTCGCCGCCGGTCTTTCTGCTTTCCCCAAAGTACACATTGTCCGCAATGATCTCCGCCGCGCGGCGCTTGTTGCCGTCCTTGTCCGTCCAGTTGCGGATCTGTAGCCGCCCGGAAACCACCGCCATGCTGCCTTTGGTGAAATATTTGGCGACAAATTCGCCAAGCTGCCTCCAGGCAACGCAGTCAATGAAATCCGTCTCCCGCTCGCCCTCTCCCTTGAAATCCCGGTCTACCGCCAGGGTAAATCCGGTGACGGCGGTGCCGCTGCCGGTGCGCCGCAGCTCCGGCTCCCGGGTCAGCCGTCCCATAATGACGATCTGATTCAGCATTGTTTTTCCATCCTTTCACATTTTACGATGATTCGGTTTTTTCCGTCCCTGGTGCAGGTCAGCAGCAGAAGCAGATCCGCCCCGGGTTCGATCCGCAGTATTTCCAGGTTGTTCGGGTCTACCACCTCCACGGCACACACCCGGTAGGTCAGCGTTTCCCAGGGGTTGGTGATTTCCACCAGGCTGCCGTTGTCCAGATCCTCCAGGGGACGCAGCAGCAGATCACCCTTCCAGGATCTATGTCCGGCGATCACGCATTTGGTTCCCTGACCGCCGATGGGCAGGGAGGTCTGCCCCAGCACGGCGGCTCCGGCATCCAGGTTGGCGGCGCTGGCACCCAGGTAAACCGGCATATCGATTCCCCCGTCCGGCACCCGCAGCCGCGCGAAGATCTCGCTGTCATAGCCGTATTCTCCCAGCTCCAGCGGCGCTTGCTTCAGCGCTTCCCCGGTGGGCTGCTGTTTTACCAGCAGCCCACCGTTGTAGGCTCTGGCAGCCTCCAGCAGCTCCTGAAAGGGCTGGGCGGTGGGCTGCTCCCCTCCGGCTTCCGCTGCCTCCGGGTTCTGCGGGACGGTCTGCGCTGCCGCGATGTAGCGCTCAAAGGCTTCCAGCTCCGCGTGCCGCAGCGTTTCCTGCCCGGTGGTTTTCATCCGGGGATAGAGAAAACAGGCGGCTGCCAACGCCAGAAAGAAAAAGCACAGGATAAGCGCCGCCTTTCTGCTGCCGGTCATTTTTTCCGTCCTTTCCCCAGCGCCAGGGCAGCCCCGCCCGGAACCAGGAGCAACACCGCAGCCCCAGCGCCCAGCAGGGTGCCCTTGTACTGATTCCCGATCACCGGCAGCTCTCCCGTAGGCTCCGGCTCCAAAGTCAGATCCTCCCCGGGCGCTGCCTCCACCCGGCGTCCCCTTACCAGCAGCCGGTGGCTGTTGATACCGTATGGGGTACAGGTAAGCAAGGTCACATAGTCCCGCTCCGGGTCGATCCGCAGATATTCGGTGTCCGTGGGCAGCACGGTGACGATCTGATCCACCTGGTAGACCATTTCCTCTCCCAGAACCGTGACGGTGAAGGTGTCCCCCACCGCCATTTGATCCAGGTTGGAAAACATGGGATCCGACGCCATGCCGGAGTGGGCGGAGATCACGGCGTGGGTGCCGGTGCCGCCCACCGGCAGGGAGGATCCGGGCATATGTCCCGCGCCGAGCCGGAGTACGGTATCCTCCGTGCCGTGGTACACCGGCAGCGCCACCTCGATTTTCGGGATCTCCACATAGCCCATCAGCCCATGCTCCCCAAAATTCAGCAGCTCATAGTACCGGCTGCCCAGGATCTTCCCGGCTGCCAGCTCCCCGTTGTACTCCCTAGCCGCCGCAAGCTGGTCTTGCCGTCCGTCCTCGCCCTGTTCCTCGATCCGCTGCTCATACCCGGCGCGGATCTCGCTTTGGGCTTTTCTCTGGATCCCGGCGCTGATCTGCGGGTAGGCCGCCATTGCAAGCCCAATGACCGCGACAGCCGCCAGAGCTGCCAGCGCGGCTTTCTTACGCATCATGCTTCTTTCTGCCGGACAGGATCACATAAGCCCCGCAGCACAAAGCGCAGAGAAACAGCGCCGTGCCCAGGGCGGACAGGATCAACGCGCTGGTATCGCCGGTCTGGGGCAGCTCCGGGATCCGGTTGTTGACAACCTCCAGCCGGACGGCGGCATGATTATCTCCCATTTCCCCGTCGATGCCGTCTACCGTCGCGGCAGCGGTCAGCTTCTTCGCGCCGCAGTGGTCGCAGCGTTTGCCGGTCTCCCGGGTGGCGATCTCCACCACCACCGGCTGCCGGAGCAGGAAATAGCCCTGGTCGGTGGCAGTTTCCGTGATGGAGTAGGTATCATCCTCCATACCCGCCAGCAGGAGCTTGCCCTCTCCGTTGGGGATCAGCGCCGTGGCCTCCTCCGCGTTTTCCGTGTGCCCGGTGACGGTGTATCTGCCGTTTTCCAGGGCTGCCAGGATGTAGTAATTATCGCTGTCGTTATGGGCAATAAACCGGACATTTTCAAAATTTCCGTTGTTGTCGGAGAATGTCTTTTCCAGCTCCATGCCGTAGGTGTACACATGGCAGCAGTCCTCCAGGGTGTCGTAGTAGTCGGTATTGGTACGGCTCCACCGGAGCGTCACCTGGTTGTCGTTGCTGTCGTCACCGGTCTGCGCCGTGGCACCCAGGGTGCAGGAATAGGTAATGCGGAGGGTGCAGCGGGAGTAGCCACGGAAGGTGCCTCCGGGGTACACGGCGGTGGAGCTGTTGATCTCCGCCAGACCGCTGCGGGTCATGGAGATCTGCATACCGTCCGCCGTGTAGGAAACGGTAAACTTGCCGTCCGCCTCGTCCCAGGCTGTGATCCGCTGGGTACAGGCGGCGTCTTTGTACCACTCCAGCACCACATCGTCCCTGCAATATTCCAGACCGATTTCCGGGGTATCGGTAAAGGTGTAGGCGGTCAGCGCCGTTGACCCGGAGGTAATTGCCGGAAGGGTACTGATGATCTGATATTCCAGCCGGTCGCCCATGGACGCCGTGGCGTTATGGGCGTATTCTTGCGCTCCTTCCTCCCGGACGGTCTTTTCCAGGTCGGGATCCCCGGTCTCGTTCTTGGGGTAGACGGTCACATCCCGGCTCCAGCCGGTGCCGTCCGCTTTCATCAGGGGCATGGTCACGATGAAGGGGTTGGTGGAGGTGGTCACATTCTCGGGCACCCTGGTTTCGGTGATCAGATACACGCCGTCCGCCAGGGAAACGGAGGTCTTGCCGGAGGAATTGGTTTCCGGCATTGCCGTCCCGGGGATGGCTTCCAGGGCGTCCTTCAGGGCGGAGGAATTGGACGTGATCCCGGCTTCCAGCGCGTGGATCAGCGTGTCCATCTGGAAGTCCAGGCTGCTGCCCGCCGTGCGGTAGGCGCTTCCGGCGGTCAGTCCCAGGGCAGCCAGCAGGGTATCCGTCTGGGTTCCCATGGGCAGCCGGACAAGGTTCCTGGTCACGACCTTGCCGCCGTCCGCCTCGGAGAGCTGGACAAGCTCACCGATTTTCGCGTAGCTGAAAACCACGCCCCGGATGGCATACTGCGCCAGGGCAGCTTCGGCAGCGGAGTTGGCAGCGCCGGTGCTGGTGTAGGCTCCGGCCGGGACGCCGTTTTCCCCGGCTGTGGTAATGTCGTACTTGTAAATGGTCAAAGTGCCGGATTCCGCCGCGTTCGCGGCAGGAATCAAAAGCAATACCAGGGCAAAGGCCAGGATTGCGGAAACAAATTTTTTCATCTTTTTTCCTCCTTCATTGCAAATCGTTTCTTCTTATTTTCTTCCATTCCCATACCCACCAGGCAGACCAGGGCGGCAACGGCCAGCATGGTTCCTGCCGTGGTGAGGGTCAGATTCTGGATGCTGCCGGTGGCTGGCATGGTCAGGGTCTCCGCGTTGACCACCGTAACGGTGACGGTGAAATCGCCCACCGGCAGCTCCCCCTCAAAGGCCGCTCCCCGCAGCAGCTCATAGCCCGGAGGCGCTGCCGTCTCGGTGAGCCGGTACCGCAGTCCGGGATGCAGCCCCGTCCAGCCCGCGCTTCCGCTGGCGTCTGTGGTCTGCTCACCCACCGCAGTCCAGGTCACGCCGTCCGCCGACTGCTCCAGCAGGAAGGTGGCGCCCTCCAGGGGCAGCTCCGTCATGGTCAGCTTCCGGACGGCGATCCTGCCCGCCCTGGGCGGATCCCCGCATTCCAGCGGGATCGTAATGCCGTCGCCGGTGACATTGAAGTTTTTGACCCACTCCGTATTGATGTCGTAGTAATCGTTGCCCCTGGTTTCCACCATCTGATAGGAACCAATGGGCAGGATCTTGCCGGTCTTGGCATAGCCCCCCGCGTCCAGGGTCAGGACGCAGACCACACCGCCGGGGCTTACGGTGGTTCCCTCCACCACCACGGGGTTGGGGGATTTGTTGTACAGGGTAAATTCAATGCCCTGGAAGCTGGCACAGCCGGGTGCTGCCCCGCCGGTGGCAGCGTCGAGCTTCTGGACGGACACCCCGCCGAAGGACTGCGTATCCTGGGGTTCCGGCAGAAGGTATCTGCCGTCCGCAGCTTGTACTATTTCCCGGGATTCCTCCGTCCATGTAAATTCAGCTTTGCCCTTTTCAGTATTGAACCACACATTGGCGTACAGGGTCGGGATCACGCCGTAGCCCGGGGGAGATTTTACTTCTGTCACCCGGACGGAGCCAAGAGGAATACTTTCATCCCCGTTCGTATCTTTGAACATCTCATCGCTGGCATATTCATCATTTGTTGCAAGGAAAGTGCTCTTGTATTCCACGCGTCCGTTTTCATCTGTCTTGAAATACCACTTTCGTTCCGGGGTTCCGCTCCAATCGTCGTTGGGGAAGTATTCCCAGCAGAATACGGCACCCGCAAAGGAGGCGCTGCCCTGGGGCACCCCGGTCACAGGGTCGATTTTGCTAAATTTCAATTCCGCCGGGTCATACGCCGTCTCAATGTCGGTCTTGAGGCGGATATAGGCTGCTGTATGACCAATCGGATGGGAAAGCTGTACCACATCCTGCGTTTTCGTGGCGTCCGTCCAGTTTTCGGAGCGGAGGCAAACCACAACCGACGCGCTGGGATTGTAGGATTTCCCTCTGGCACAGAAGTCCATGCCGGAGGCCAGCTTGCAGGCCGCTTCCACCGTTGCGGTGACGGTCAGCGTGTTCCCGCTTTGGCTGAAGGTCAGACCCGCAATGCCGGAGGTATAGACATAATCCGCGAGGACATCGTTGGTGTCCGTCAGCGTCAGCGAGTAGTATCCGCCCGTTTGCAGCTCCAGGGTATACTCCGGGACATTGCTTTGGGAGGTCGTGGCAAAGGACGGTACCGCGTTGCCCTTTTGGATCGCGGCGAGGATGTCTTTGTACTTGTTCATAATCGCGGTGCCCGGTTTCGCGTTGGTAAGGAAAGCCGGGGCAAGTGTGGAATTTCGCCGCTGTCCATACTTATCCAGGTAGCCGCAGCCCATGTCCCAGACCAGCAGGGCGGTTGCCCACTTGCCCTCGTCGGAGGTATCGCCGTTGTTGGGCGCGCCGTAGGCAATGGCCATGGCGATTGCCTCCCGGATCTCCGGGGTATGATAGTCCGACCAGCCCGACACGGAAACACCGCCGCTGTTCTGACCCGGTCGATCCGGGTTGACACAGTAGGCGGTGCTGCCGTCGGACAGAGTGAAATAGCTGCATACGGAGGTATTGCGTGTGGGAGGATTGCTGACCGGACGGTATTTCCCGTCGCTGGCGAGGTAATGGTAGGTAAAATACACCTTGCCGATGCCCTTCTGCTTATGCTCCACGATGGTCAGTCCGTCAGAAAGCGGCTCCGGCTGATCCTCCCCGCCATTGGGCGCGGCTTCCCCGGTCAGCGGTTCCCCCGGCACCGGCTCCAACGTCAGATCCTCTCCGGGTTCCCCAGCGGGATTCTCCGTTAGATCTTCCGCCGGATCTTCCCCGGGGATCCCGGCAGGCTCTGTTTCCTCCGGCTCGGCAGCCGGTTCCGTCACCGGCTCGGTGACAGGCTCGGTCTGCTCCGGCGGTTCTCCCTCCCCGGGATCCTCGGGATCCTCTCCGGGTTCCCCGGCAGGATCCTCCGCTGGATCTTCCCCGGGATCCTCCGTTGGATCCTGTGCCGGATCTTCCTCCGGGATCCCGGTAGGCTCCGGCTCGGTGATCTGGATTTCTTCCACTGCTTCGCCCGGGTTTTCCCCGGTATCGTCCTCTGCCATTGCAGCCGGAAACAGTCCGGCAAGCAGGGTCAGAACCAGCAGGAAGGAAAGAAATCCCATGATTTTTTTCTTCATAAAATGCTCCTTTCATCAATTTTTGGGTAAACAAAAAGCCCGTAACTTTCGTTACGAGCTTTGTTTTCCATATTTCTGTTACGGCTTTGTGTATACCGTTTCGCCGCAGCTTCTGCAAGTCCACCAGTCCTTGGCTGGAACCTCGGTGATAAATTCGCTTTCGCTGTAGTAAGAATGACCGTTAATATCTTCTCCCCTGTTCCGCACTTCCTCCATGTGCTTTCCGTAAGCATCAGAGACATTTTCATCGTTTAATGCTCTCCAACCGCAATGACAAACCCGCCATACGATTGTATGTCCCACAGCATCCTCGTGGTGGTGATCCCAATCGTGACCGCAGGGGTCGTAGCTGATTGTATAGGTTTCACCGCAAGTCTTACAATGGACGGTAACATAGCCGCCCGTGGTACAGGTGGGATCCTGCGAGCTGACAATCTCAATGTCGTTGTGATCGCCGTTCTGTTCGCACCATGTAGTCCCGCTGCCGGTGGGCTGGGTGCTGCCGGTATTGGAACCACCGTTGTTGCCGGTGTTGCCGGTATTGCTGCCGCCCCCGGATCCGTTACCGGTACCGCCGTTATTGCCGGTGCCGCCGGTGTTGCCGATGCCGGTGGGTTCGGTCTCCGTGGGCGCTTCTGTTTCCTCCGGCTCGGTAGCCGGTTCGGTGACAGGTTCCGTAGCCGGTTCCGTCACCGGCTCGGTGACAGGCTCGGTCACGGGTTCCGTTTCCTCCGGCTCCGTGTCCCGGATCTCCGGCTCGGTGGTGGGTACGGTGGGCACCGCCGCCCCGGGATCCGCCGCCGGATCCGTCTGCACCGGCTTTCCCGCCGCGCAGCCAACGATGGCCAACATCATCACAAGGACTAACACAGATGCCGTTACCCGAATCAAATTCTTCATTTCAAGTCCTCCTCAATTGTTTTTCTGATTTTAATATATCTCTCCGTGAATCAAAATGCAAGGGTTTGTTTTTCGCTGCGATACAAAATCCGGCTTGATTTTTCAAGCCGGATGTGCTAGTATAATGGCAAGAGGGATGCCGACGAACGGTTACCTCCCTTGTGTTAAGGAAATTACTCCGTCACCGCTGGGGAGCGTTATGGACGGAGTAATTTCTTTTTCTATGGAAATTACATTACTTGCTTCGATCAACAATGTCGAGGACAAGTTTGATGATTGCAACAATGAGCGCGCAAAACGCGAAAAGCTCTGTAAATGTAACCATCTCACCACCCCCTTTCGGGGAGGTTTCCGTCCGCCGTTAATTGGCATCCCTCAAGGGTCTTTCGACCGCCCGTATTCTAGCATATCCTGTCGGTTTTTGCAAGAGGCTCCCGCACCCCGTCGGTGCGGGAGTTCTTTTCGTTTACCAGCCGGTTCAGCAGCTCTCTGTCGATTTTCCGCTTCCCGGCTGCCAGCTCCCGATCCCAGCTTGCGACGCGTTTCTGTTCCGCAGCAGCAAGGGATCTCCACCAATCATGATAGGTTGTCTCGTCCCAGGTTATGGAGACCGTCCATAGCCTGTACAGCTCGTCCAGGCGTTGTCCTGTGATCCTTCGGCTTCCCATCACCCGATGATGTTCCAGATGAAGGCAGGTGCCGACAATGTGAAAACCAGACAGATCAGGATCAGCCCGGGGGTGAGGAAATCGATGTGCCCGGTCTGCTGATACTTAAAATACTGCATCGCGATATTGACGAACAGCGCGATCACCAGGATGGTATCCAGCACCGGAAATACCACACCGTCAACGATCCCTTTGATTTCCTCCTTTGCCTCCGCCCAGGTATCGGTAAACGCGCCGGAAATGGTGGTATCGGCGGAAGCGGGCAGGATCACAATTGCCGCGCAGATCATTACGACCAGCGCCAGCATAAGAATTTTACTCCATGTTTTCATTTTTTACCTCCAAAATTAAGTGACCCCGAAGTCACTTTGATTTACATATTTTTCAGTGTAGCTGAGAATCACCGCTTGCAGACCGGCGAGGTACTGCGGATCCTTCCGCAGCCGCTTTGCCGTTTCCTGGTCATAGGCGGACAGATCCACCTTCGTTTTCAGCTCCGCTTTCTTCTCCTTCTTCGGATTCAGGATAGACAGCAGCTCGCTTACAATAAGATCCTTTCCTCCGTCACCGGCTTCCCGGATGGCTGCCGTTTCCTTGCCGGACAGCTTTTTCTTCCCCAGCAGCGTCAGCGCCTTATCCAGATTCACCTGGGTGATCTTCGTCAGAAAGGAAAGATCCACTCCGGCGATCAGTCCGATTTCCTCCCGGTCTACCCGATCCAGCAGGGGAGGAATCAGGTTGGTTAAGCGGATGTAGCGCTGGATCTGCCTCCCGCTTTCACCTTTCTCCGCGCCCAGTTCATCGGCAGCCTCCAACTTCCCGACATTTTGTCGGGAAGTTGGATCGCTGGCTTCCAACTTCCGACCATTTGGGTCGGAAGTTGATTCGTTGGTTTCTGACTTCCCGACATTTTGTCGGGAAGTTAAATCTGTCCGCTGCCCCTGCCGTTTCATGCTGTCCAGCCGCAGCTTGTAGGCATAGGCTTTCTCGCTGGGCAGCAGCTTCTCCCGGTGCTGGAGGTTGCTGTCCACCAGCAGGATCGCCGCCTGGTTATCATCCAACTGCTGCACTATGGCGGGGACGGTATTCAGTCCTGCCAGCTTTGCGGCGGCAGCCCGATTATGTCCGGCTATGATCTCCATGCGCCCGTCCGGCTTCGGTCGGACGCAAATGGCTTCGATCACACCGTTTTTGCGGATGTTTTCTGCCAGCTCCTCCAGCTTCTCCGGCGAGTACGCCTTAAACGGCTGGGGGAATCCATCCGCGCTTTTCCAGGGATCCAGGATGTGCAGCGGGAGCTGGATAAGCTGCGCCCTGGGTGTCATGCCCAGGCTGCCGTAGGTGTCCTCCCATTCGCTGGCTCCGCGCGCTTGATTGTTTCGTTCGTTCATAGGTCTGCCTCCTTAAAACCGCATCCTGGGCGCTTGCCTGGGGGCATCCTGGTGTCTGTCCTCCAGATCCAGAATTGCCTGTGCCAGTTTCGCAAGACCTCTGGCATACTGTTCATCCCACTGCTCCACCATGACCGTTTCATCCCCGGTCAGATCTTCGCGCCACTCCTGGGTATCCGGCTCGCTGGTTTCGTTCATGCAACACCAGCTCAATTCTTCTTCCCGCTCCTGGGACACATTCAGAATCCGCACATCGTAGGCAGCGTCGCAATACAGATTCATCTGCTGCCCGGCTGGGGTTGTTACCCGAACCATGGCGGGGCCGGTCAGCGCAGCCTTCGCGACATCTTTGCCGGTAATGCCCTGGGCAACCAGCCATTGCATGATCTTCCTCTGCTTTATCGTCTTGCACTTAAAAAGCTGTTCCATCGCTTAACCCTCCAATCTTTCCAGCAGCTCCACAGCCGCCGCAAAATACTGCTCTCCGATTTTGCTCTTACCCGTAATCAGCGGTGTGTGGGTCTTGACCGACCGTGGCGCGGCAACATATCTTCCGATGAAGGTATCCAATGTCAGACCGGGGTACTGCTCATGCAGGAAGCGGATGATCTCCCTGCTGTCCGCGTTGTTGGTTGCCATGGTGGGCAGCAGTCCCAGGATCTCCAGCCGGGGATTGATGTTGTTTTTGACCATGCGGATCAGATCCATCATGTCCTCCAGACCGTCTACCGCGAAATCCTCGGTCTGTACCGGGATCAAAACCTGATCGGCAGCCACCAGGGCGTTGGTCAGCAGCACACCCATGGACGGGTTACAGTCGATGATCAGATAATCGTATGTATCCTCCGGCACGATCTCCCGCAGCACTCCATCCAGGATCCGCTCCCGGAACATGGCCTGCGCCAGCAGGATCTCCGCCTTGGACAGCCGCAGGGAGCTGGGAATGTAGTCGATTCCGACAGCGCTGTGCCGGATCACCCCATCCGGGGAGGGCGCGTCCATGTAGCTTGCCCTGGCACTTACAAAGTCCGTGATGGTGGGCAGCTCGTCATACCGGTGCCCCAGGTACTTTGCCATGTGACACTGGGGGTCAAAATCGACGCAAAGCACACGCTTTCCCAGCTTGACCAGTCCGGCTGCCAGGTTGACTGCGGTGGTCGTTTTGCCGACGCCGCCCTTTTGGTTCGCGATTGCAATTGTTTTCATTTTCTTTACCTCCTGTATTTTTCGCGCAGTCGGGCAAAACCGGCTGCTTTTTTTCATTTCTTCACTTTTTGCCGCTTTGGTTTCCAATTCATCGTTCAGTGCATAGTGCCCTCCCTCCAGATTTTCTTAATATCCTTTTCCGGGATTCGCTTCCCATCTGCATACAGCTCATACCCGGCATCCGCCATGTGCAGCAGCAGCTCCAGGGAGTACATGGCGGTGCTGCCGAACGATGCCTTGCTCTCTCCGTTTTTGCGTATCTCGTATTGCATTTGCTTGCGCTCCTTTCCATCAAAAATAAAAATGGCAGTCGCTAAACTGCCATTTGAAAACAATATTGTATTATGCTAAAATTTCCAGCGAGGAGGAATGCTTTATGCCCATATATCCCACCGGGAAGAAAAAGAATGGCTTGCAGCAGTACCGCGTCCGTATCAACTACACAGAGGGCGGTCTGCATCAGCAAAAGGAAAAAACCTGTTACGGTTACAGGGCTGCGGTTGAAATGGAGCAGCGTTTGCTTAACTTGTATTCTGTCTCCGGCTCCCGCAGCCAAATTTTGCTGCGGGATTACTACGCCGAGTATATGCAGCTCCGGCGAAAGCAGCTCCGGGAAACCACATTTGTAAAACTCAAGTCCAATATCGAGCTGCATATTCTCCCAACCCTGGGTGATTACTCGGTGTGCGATATTGACCCGACCGTGATAACACGCTGGCAAGCGGCACTGCTTGAGAAATCCTTCAGCATTGTCTATTGCCGAAGGATTTACGGCTCCTTATGTCTCCTGCTGAACAGCGCCTACAAGAGAGGCATCATCCCCGAAAATCCCACTAAAAAAGTAGAAAATTTCCGGGATCCAAATTTTGTAGCCCCTGATGTAAAATTTCATTTCTATACACCGGAACAATTTCTTGCCTACGCCGAAGCAGCGCAAATGCTGATCGAAACCTATTTGGATTACAGCCTGTATGTATTTTTTATGATTGCGTATTATACGGGGCTGCGGAAAGGTGAAATCCACGCCCTGCGGTGGAGCGATTTGGATGGGAATGTGCTTAAGGTTCGTCGATCCATCACCCAGAAAATTAAAGGCAAGCAGATTGTAGAAACGCCCCCAAAGAGCAAAGCCTCCGTCCGTGATATTCAGATCCCGACCGTTCTTTCTGCCATTCTGGAGAATAACCGTGCCCTCCAACAGGAGCGTTTCCCCGGCTGGACGCCACAGTACAGGATTGTACGGGGAGATCAATGCTTATCTGATACCTTTATCGACCTTGGAAACCGGGAGATTGCGGAAGCTGCCGGACTGGATCGAATTCGCATTCATGATTTTCGTCATTCTCACGCAAGCCTCCTGGCAAACTCTGGCATCAACATTCAAGAGGTTGCCCGCAGACTTGGCCATGGGAATGTTCAAATCACCTGGGATACCTACGCGCATCTATATCCGAAGGAATCAGAGCGCGCCGTCTCCGTACTGGACACTGTAATAATCCCCGAATTTTCCCCGTTATTTTTGGCAAAAGAGTAGGCAGCTTTTGGGAATTACAAAATTTCCTTTTTTCTCCCAAAAAACTGCCGGATTGTTCATGGTTTTTGTTTCTTTTCTATGCACAATTGCATGGTTCGCTTCCCGTAGTCTCCACCAGGTTCACCCCGGAAACACCCGTTTCCGGGGTCTTTTTTACAAAATTTTAATGAACGAACACAGACATTTGCCCCGGCCCCGCAGACTGATCGATTCCCTTATTCATGGCTTTTCTTCCCCAAAAAAGGCGGTAAACGATCTTTTTTTCGTAAAATTCTATCACTTTACGGTTTTTTTGTCAAGCAGCGGAATCTGTGTTTTCAAATCAGCCGTTGCAATATAAAAATTATGCGGATATAATAGACAGGAATCACACTACCGAAACGCGGGACACCATCCGGGATGTCCCTTGCCTGAAGGAGGAACCCATTATGGATCTGTTTACCCTCATGCGCAGCCGCCACAGCGTCCGCAGCTACCTGGACAAGCCCATCGAAGAAGAAAAAAAGGCCGCGCTTTTGCGGGCCATAGAGGAAATCAACCATGGGACAGGGCTGCGCTTCCAGTTGTTCACGGAGGAGCCGGAGGCCTTTGCCGCCAATGCCGCCCACTACGGCGCTTTCAGGGGCTGCCGGAACTACTTTGCCCTGGTTGGCCCCAAGGGCAAGGAAGAAGCCGTGGGCTATTGGGGACAGAAGCTGGTGCTGCTTGCCCAGGAGCTGGGTCTGAACACCTGCTGGGTCGCCCTGACCTATAAAAAGGGCAAGGTGGCGGTGAACCCCGCCGCAGGCGAGAAGCTGCACATCGTCATCGCTCTGGGGTATGGCGCGGATCCGGGTGTCCCCCACAAGTCAAAGCCTGTGGAAAAGATCGCGGCGGTTTCCCCCGACGATCCCCAGTGGTTCCGCAGCGGTCTGGAGGCCGCGCTGCTGGCACCCACCGCCATCAATCAGCAGCAGTTTTTCTTCCGCCGGACAGGCAGCAACGTATCCGTCAGGGCAAAGCCCGGCCCCTGCAGCCGGATCGACCTGGGTATCGTGAAATATCAATTTGAGTTGGGCGCGGGCGCCGAAAACTTCCGCTGGGAAGCCTGAAAGGAGATCAATATGAAAGACAATTCCAAATGCATTCCCTTCCCCGGGAAACCCGAAGAGGATCTGAGCATTGACGAAATGGATCTGACGCAGCTAAGGGCGTATCTGGGGGAGCTTCAGGAAATGCTCGCCGGAATGGACGCCCGGGAGCCTGCCGACGAGGAAAGCGATGCCTACCGGCGCTGGGCGGACAAGCACGAGGCCATCGAGGACACCATCGACGACGTGCTGGATCAGATCGACGAGCTGGAAGCGTAAGGAGCGAAACCGCATAAGAAAAAGCTGTCATTTGGAGCCGGCCCGGGTCGGTCCCAAATGACAGCTTGTTTTTGTTTGCAAAAAGGGAATGCCCTCACCGCTCCGTTTTCATCTGCGCCTGCAGATGCATGGACAGCACCGCCAGGGAGGTTGCCATATTCTCGGTCTGCACCAGAATATTGGCGGGCACCTCCAGATGGGTGGGCGCGAAGTTCCAGACCGCCTTGATCCCGCTGGCAATCAACTCCTCGCAGACCTGCTGGGCAAATTCCGCGGGAACCGTGATGATGCCCATTCGGATCTGCCGGGCCCGGCAGAAGCTCTCCAGCTTGGAGATGTGCAGGATCGGCTTGCCGGACTCCAATTGTCCGTCCAGCGCGGGATTCTCGTCAAACGCCGCCACGATATTCAGGCCATAGGCTTCGAAGCCGCTGTAGCCCAGAAGGGCACGGCCCAGCTTGCCCGCGCCGATCAGCACCGCGTCGGTGGTGTTGTCATAGCCCAGAAACTGCTCGATATCGTCCGCCAGGCTCTCCCGCAGGTAGCCCACCTTGGGTCTGCCGCCGTCGGAGACCATGGCCAGGTCCTTCCGCACCTGCACCTCACCCATTCCCAGGGCATTGGCCAGCGCCGTAGCGGAAATATAGGGAGAACCGTCCTCCGGCATGGATTTCAGATAAGCAAGATAGCTGGGCAGCCGCTTCAGCACGGCTTTCGAGATCTCCTTTTTCCTCATGATCCGTCCTCCTGGCAAAAATTCGGTAAATATCGATATCGATATAATCCTGTATCGATTGTATCATTCCCTTTTTCAAAATGCAAGCATCTTTTTACGCGCAGCCGGTCTGGCGGATCAGCTCCTTTTTCAGCTTTTCCATGATCCGCTTTTCCAGCCGGGAGATATAGGACTGGGAAATGCCCATGTACTGGGCAACCTCCTTCTGGGTCAGCTCCTTCCTGCCCTCCAGTCCAAACCGCAGCACCACGATCTCTTTGTCCCGCTTGGGCAGCTTCTCCAGCGCGGCACGGAGCAGGCACAGATCCACATAGTCCTCCATGGGACGCATCACCGCGTCCTCGTCCGTTCCCAGAATGTCCGACAGCAGCAGCTCGTTGCCGTCGTAGTCCATATTGATCGGCTCATCCAGGGAGACCTCCGCCTTTTGGCTGGAGATCTTGCGGATGTGCATCAGGATCTCATTTTCAATACACCGGGAGGCATAGGTGGCCAGCTTGATGTTCCGGTCCCGGCGGTAGGTTCCCACCGCCTTGATCAGCCCGATGGTACCGATGGAGATCAGGTCTTCCAGATTGACCCCGGTATTCTCAAACCGGCGGGCAATGAACACCACCAGCCGCAGATTCCGCTCGATGAGAAGCTTTTTCACCTCCTCATCCCCGTTTTCCAGGGCTTCCAGCGCCTGCCGCTCCTCCTCTCCCTTCAGCGGAGGAGGCAGCACATCGCTGCCGCCGATGTAGAACAGGGTCTCCTGCCGCAAAAAGCCAAGCCGCGTGAGTATCTGCCGTAACTTATCCATATGCCCCTCCTGTCAAGCCCTGATATGTCCCCGGAAAGCACTCCGGGGCAAACGCCACCATTCGTCCCGCCTGTTTCCCGCCGATGGTCACCCGGTCGCAGCGCAGCCCCAGCATCATGGAGCTGCCCGTTCCCACGGCGTAATAGGGAATCAGCCGCAGCCCGGGGATCGTCCGCTGGGTCAAGGTCTCCACCGGCTTTTTCAGTTGTTCCCCGGTCAGCCCCAGCAGCTTTCCCGCCACACTGGCATCCACCACCAGCACCGGCTGCCCGGAAACAGGGTCCCGGAGGGTGTTGCCCGTGTCGTGGAGCGCCAGCAGATTCACGGTCTTTCCCCGGCAGCACAGCTCCACCGGAACCGTCCTGCCGCCTGCCGGGAATCCCACCGCGCACAGCAGCAGAATCAGCACCGCGCCAAGTACCAGCATCCCCGGTTTCCCGCCGGACACCAGACCTTCCAGCGCCATGTGCAGCAGGAAAAAGAGCCCGCCTTTCCGGAGACTGGTTCCCTTCATGCCATAGCACAGCAGCACCATCAGGACCTGACATACCGGCCGCCACAGCAGATTCCCCAGAAAGGAAAACCCCGGAATCAGGCACGCCGCCGCATGGATCCCGCCCAAAACCGCCGCCGGTGCCGCCCGGCGGAGTTCCGGCGGATCCCCGCAGAGCCTGCCCACTCCCAGGAGCAGCAGCAGCTCCACCCCGGCATTGAGAATCCCCACCGCGATCCAAAGCCTTGCCATGCCCTCACCTCCGATGGCGCAAGTATACCCCCGGGCAGCCGGAAAATGCAGTCGGATGGGGCTGGGCTCCCCTGCCCCAAAACCGCCACGCTGCCGCCGAATACCGCACAGGCTGTCCCGGAGGGCAAAAAAACAGCAGCCGAAGCAATCGGCTGCTGTCGCAGGTGTCGAACGGTTCTGTTTTTCCCGTTTTTTCTATGGAAGCTCTGATGAAATCGTCTGCTGTTTCAGCCGCAGAGGATTGATTCAGCGGTTCCCTATCTTGGCGGCTGGATATAGGTGCCCTGTTTGCCCGGGCTTGGCCGGGCGTGGGCACCGGACACCAGTCCCAGCATGGCAAACAGCGACACGATGGAGGAGCCGCCGTAGCTGATGAAGGGAAGTGTCAGGCCGATCACCGGGGTGACACCGATGCACATACCAGCATTACTGGTCACCTGGAAGATCAATGCGGTGGCCGCGCCGAAGCAGACCACACGCCGGGCATAGTCCGGGGTGCGAATGCCCACATAGATGCAGCGCCCGATGATGGCAAATTCCATCAACAGCACCAAAATGCATCCCACAAAGCCCAGCTCCTCTCCGATGGAGGAAAAAATATAGTCCGTGTGGGAAGCGAACAGCGCGCCGGTGCTGGTACGGGCACCCTTGAACAATCCCTGTCCCAGCACACCGCCGCCGGTGAGGGAACGGAGGGACAGCTTGGTATGATAGCGGGCGGACAGACCCTGGGGGTCGACGGTTGGATCAAACAAAACCAGGATTCGCAATTTCTGATACTCGTCCATGTACTTCCACAGGAAGGGGGACACGGCAACGATACTGGCAGCGCCCAGGGCGAACCAGCCCATCTTCACACCGCCGGCAAACGCCATGCCGATGAAGATAAACACGAAGATCAGCGACACGCCCGCGTCATGGGACAGAACGATGTTCAGTCCCACCAGCAAGCCCAGGTGGATGACCATGTGCATGATGGAGGGGAACGAGGACAGCCGGTTCTGGTGGGAGCTCATCACCGAGGCCATGATCAGAATGTAAGTGATCTTGCAGATCTCCGCGGGCTGAATGTTAAAGGGCAGCAGCGGGAAGTCCAGCCAGCTCCTGTTGCCGGTGTCGTTATCGGTGCCGAAGGGGATCAGCAGCAGAAGCAGAAAACAGTTGAACAGAAACAGCCATGTCCTGCGCTCCAGGAACGCTTCCAGATCGATGGTGGAAATCAGCAGATACAGAAGCACGCCGATGACCGTGGCGCCCAATTGAATGACAATGAAACGGGTGGCGCCCATATAACTGGTGGCACTGGCAACCATGACCATACCGAACGCCGTGGTGCCAAGGCACATGAGAAGCAACACCATATCGCCTTTTCGGAAAGCGTCCAAAAACTCCTGGAAAAACTTACGCATACAATGACCTCCTTCCCCGGAGCTTGCTATACTATATCATTTTTTACGGGAAAAGTAAATACATTTTGCATTCGGCGGAAAGTTATGATAGAATACGGTAAGAATTTGGAAGAAGGTGATCAAAACGCAGTGGATAACGGATTGCCCCCGGCAGACGGAGGCGCTGGGCGAAGCGCTGGGCAAGGTGCTCCCACCCGGTACGGTGATCGCGTTCCTGGGAGACCTGGGCGCTGGAAAAACCGCGTTCACCAGAGGGCTTGCCAGAGGTCTGGGGATCCGGGACAGCGTCACCAGTCCCACCTACACCATTGTCAATGAATATCTGTCCGGGCGGCTGCCTCTGTTTCACTTCGATATGTACCGGCTGCACAGCGCGGAGGATCTGTTCGACATCGGCTGGGAAGACTATCTGGAGCGCGGCGGTGTCTGCGCCGTGGAATGGAGCGAAAACGTGGCGGAAGCCATGGAAGGCGCCATCACCGTCCGCATCGAGCGGCTGTCGGATACCTCCCGGCGGATCACCATGGAAGGAGGAGAAGCCCTTGCTGATTTTAGCCTTTGAAACCTCCGCCAAGGCAGCGTCCGCTGCCCTGCACGACGGCAGCGTGCTGCTGGGCGAAAGCTACCAGAACACCGGACTGACCCACAGCCAGACCCTGCTGAAAATGGCGGAGGATCTGCTGCACACCTGCGGAAAAACCCCCGGAGATGTGACGGATGTGGCTGTCGCGGCAGGCCCGGGCAGCTTCACCGGCGTGCGCATCGGTGTTGCCGCCGCGAAGGGCCTTTCCTGGGGTGGAGAGCTTCCCTGCCACGGTGTTTCCACCCTGGAGGCTATGGCGCTCTCCCTGGGCGTGTATGACGGTCTGGTCTGCCCGGTGATGGATGCCCGCCGGAATCAGGTCTACAACGCCCTGTTCGACGCTTCCGCCGGTGTGCTGACCAGAATGTGCGACGATCGCGCCCTTTCCCTGGAGGAGCTGGCGCAGGATCTGAAAAACGCGAAAAAAACGGTTTTCCTGGTTGGCGACGGCAGTGTTTTGTGCTATAATACACTATCGGAGAGCATTCCCGGACTGGTTCTTCCCCCGGAGCATCGGAGAAATCAGCGCGCCGACGGTGTCGCCCTTGCGGCGCTCCGCCAAATCCGCCAGGGTGCCTGCGCCGACGGCGCTGCCCTGACCCCCAACTATCTTCGGCTTTCCCAGGCAGAGCGTGAGCGCCTTGCCAGGCAGGCCGGTTAGAAATGAAAAGGAGAAATGCATTATGGGTTCTTTACACGTTTTAGATCATCCTCTGATTCAGCACAAGCTTGCCATCCTCCGCAGCAAGGACACCTCCGTGAAGGAGTTCCGTGAGCTGGTGGGTGAGATCGCGGCGCTGATGTGCTACGAGGCCACCCGGGATCTGCCCACCACCGAGGTGGAGATCGAGACTCCCGTTGCCGTGGCAAAGGTCAGAATGCTGGCAGGCAAGAAGCTGGCGATCATCCCCGTCCTCCGTGCCGGTCTGGGCATGGTCGACACCATGGTCAGCCTGATTCCCTCCGCGAAGATCGGCCACATCGGTCTTTACCGGGATCCCGAAACCCATAAGCCCGTGGAGTATTACTGCAAGCTGCCCGAGGACATCGCGAACCGCCGGGTTTTCGTTGTGGATCCCATGCTTGCCACCGGCGGCAGCGCCGTGGCTGCCATTGATTTCCTGAAGCGGCACGGCTGCAAGAACATCATCATGATGAACATTATCGGTGTTCCCGAGGGTGTCCGCGCCGTGCAGGAAGCCCATCCCGATGTGGACATCTACCTGGCAGCCCTGGACGACCATCTGAACGAGCACGCGTACATCGTCCCCGGTCTGGGCGATGCCGGTGACCGCATCTTCGGCACAAAATAATCCAGTCTGACAACCCGCCCAACGGCGGGTTGTTTTTTGTAAGGTTTCCATATTGCCATTTCCATCCTGCCATGGTAATATGTCCGTACACCACTTACAAAAGGAGTTTTGCCCATGATCGCAAGAGATATTTGCCAGCGGGTTCTGCAAAAGGCCGTCTCCACCGGCGCGGACTATGCGGAGATTTTTGCGGAAAACACTGTCAACCATTCCATTAATATGATCGCAAACAAGGTCGATTCCGTGGAGGACCGGGTCATTGCCGGTGCGGCAGTCCGGGTCTACAAGGGGCTGCGCAGCGTGATGGCCTCCACCGTGGACACCTCCGAAGCCGATCTGCTGGCCTGTGCCGAAAAGGCAGCCGAGGCTCTGGGGCAGGGCACCGCTGCCATCGACATCGTGCTGCGGGAGCGGCTGTTCGGCGACATTCACCCCGTGAAGATCGTCCCCTCCTCCGTGACCAACGCCCGGAAGGTGGAGATTCTGAAGGAGGGCTACTTTGCCGCCAGGGAATACAGCGATGCCATCGTCCAGGTCACAGGGACGCTGCTGGATGTGGATCACAACATCCTCATCGCCTCCACCGAGGGTCTGTATGCTCAGGATCGCCAGATCCGTACCCGTATGATGATCAGCGCCATTGCGGAAATTAACGGCGAGACCCAGACCGGCGGCTGCCGTCCCGGCAGACGGATGGGTCTGGAGATGTTTGACACCGTCAGCCCCAGGAAAACCGGCGAGGAAGCCGCCCGGCAGGCTGTGGTTATGGCAGGCGCGGGCTACTGCCCCGCGGGCGTGATGCCGGTTGCCATCGACAACGGCTTCGGCGGCGTGATCTTCCACGAGGCCTGCGGTCACTCCCTGGAAGCCACCTCCGTGGCTTACGGCAGGAGCCAGTTTGCCGGCAAAATGGGGCAGAAGATCGCCAACGAGAAGGTCACCGCCATCGACGACGGCACCATCCCCGGCGCATGGGGCTCCATCAACATCGACGACGAGGGCACCCCCGCCCGGAAGAACGTGCTGATCGAAAACGGCGTTCTCAGAAGCTACATGATCGACAAGTTCAACGCCCGCCGGATGGGCATGGCTTCCACCGGCAACGCCCGCCGTCAGAGCTACGCCTACACCCCCACCTCCCGCATGACCAACACCTACATTGCCCCGGGCAATGACAAAAACGAGGATATCATCGCCTCCATGGAATACGGCCTGTACGCCAAGCAGATGGGCGGCGGTTCCGTGAACCCCGTTACCGGCGAATTCAACTTTGCCGTCTCCGAGGGCTACATCGTCCGCAACGGCAAGATCTGCGAGCCCGTCCGCGGCGCCAGCCTGGTGGGAAAGGGTTCCGAAGTGATTCAGAACATCGATATGGTGGGTTCCGATATGGAAATGGGCCAGGGTATGTGCGGTTCCTCCAGCGGCTCCGTTCCCACCAATGTGGGGCAGCCTCTGATCCGGGTTTCCAGCATCACCGTGGGCGGCAGATAAGGAGGACTAGCTATGGATTTCAATACATTTAAGGACGCAGTCATTGCCCGGTGCCAGGCGCTGGGCATCACGGAATACGAGCTTTACTATCAGGCCGGGGATTCCACCAGTGTTTCCGCGTTCCAGCACGGGGTAGACCAGTTCACCTGCTCCACCGACGGCGGTGTCTGCTTCCGCTGCCTGGTCGGCGGAAGAATGGGCTACGCCTCCACGGAAGAACTGAGCGCGGCCCAGGCTGCCGCCATCGTGGACAGAGCCGCGGACAACGCTGCCACCCTGGAATCCGACGAGGCGGAGTTTCTGGGCGAGGGCGGGCAGGACTACGAGCCCCTGACCCTGGAAACCAAGCCCATGCCCACCACCGAGGCGCTGATCTCCAGAGTGCTTGCCACCCAGGAGCAGCTCTACGCGGCGGATCCCGCCGTCATCGACGGCTCCTCCACCCAGGGCATCGCCGAGCGCAGCGAATTCGCCATCTTCAACTCCAAGGGTCTGGATCTGCACTACGAAAACACCGTTTCCGGTCTGGTGGTTGCCGCGGTTGTCACCAACGGCACCGAAATGGCAAACGACTACCAGATCAAGATCAGCGACCTGGATGCCATCGACACCGGGGTGATGACAAAGAAGGCTGCCCAGGGCGCAAAGGCAAAGCTGGGCGGCGATGTGGCTCCCACCGGCGTGTTCCCCGTGGTCTTTGACAGCGAGGCCATGTCCGATCTGCTGCAGACCTTCTGCAGCATCTTCTCCTCCGAAGCGGCACAGAAGGGTCTGAGCCGTCTGGGCGACAAGGAAGGGCAGGTCATCGCCTCTCCAGTGGTCACGCTGGTGGACGATCCGTTCCACAAGGACAACCCCATGCCCATCAACTTCGACGCGGAAGGCTCCCCCACCCACTGCAAGAAGGTCATCGAAAACGGCGTGCTGAACACCCTGCTGTACAATCTGAAGACCGCCCACGCCGCCGGCAAAAAGACCACCGGCAACGCTTCCAAGGCCGGTTATGACGCGCCCGTGGCCATCCGTCCCTTCACCATGTATCTGGCGCCCGGTGCGCTGACCGAGGACGCGCTGCTGGAAAAGGCCGGCACCGGCGTGTACATCCACTCTCTGGGTGGTCTGCACGCAGGCGCGAACCCCATCACCGGCGATTTCTCCCTGCAGAGCGAGGGATTCCTGATCGAGGGCGGCAAGAAGACCACCCATGTGAAATCCTTCACCGTGGCAGGCAACTTCTACGACCTGCTCCGGCAGATCACCGCCGTAGCCAGCAACATGGAGGTGCCCACCCCCATGGGCATGACCGCGTTCGGCTCCCCCAGCGTGCTGGTGGAAAACCTGTCCATCGCGGGCAAGTGATCATCCATACCCAATTGAGCGGAAAAGGACAACCCTTTTCCGCTCAGTTATTATTTTTACAAAGCAGTTATATTAACGGGACGGGAGACCCGTCCCCTACGATGGGTAATGTGATTGGTTGGTATCAATATCAGGTGACCAAACCGGTTATGATACGCGCACGGGTGCGGTCAGGGATGGAAAATGCCAGAGCCAATGGGCCGGAGAATCTTTGCCATTGACTTTCCTCTTTGGCGGTTCTAGGGCAATACCGCACAGAAAAAAGTGCCAAATACCGCCGAGTGTGATATAAT
>JBJDYP010000005.1:0-4277 GCA_051867435.1 Faecousia sp. | reverse complement strand
TCAAACTCGATGGTCAGAGGGAAGTAGTCGATGCCGGCCTTGGGGATGGGGTTGCAGGTGCAGGTGGTCAGCACGACGGTGTCGCCGTACCGGCAGATGCACTCGGCGTTGGCAAGCTCTGCCACCTTACCGGTTTCCACGGTGAAGGGACGGCCGCCGATCTCCATCTCATAAACATGATGGTTGGGATACTGTTTGCGGGTATGCATAGTGGTTACCTCCTGTGTGTTTCTTTTTTCCGGGAGGTTTAGCACTTGAAACTGCGGTTGGGATCCAACGGCACTTTCAACTGCTAAACGCGCTCCCGAATGGATTCTCGGAAAAATGGGGCGACAGAGGTCGCCCCATGATCCATTTCTTACTTACGGATGCCCAGCTTGGCGATGATAGCACGGTAACGGTTGATGTCCTTCTTTGCCAGGTAGTCCAGCAGGCTGCGGCGCTTACCGACCATCATCAGCAGGCCACGGCGGCTGTGGTTGTCGTGCTTGTGGACGCGCAGGTGATCGGTCAGCTCGTTGATGCGGGCGGTCAGAATGGCGATCTGGACCTCGGGAGAACCGGTGTCGCCCTCGTGGGTTGCGTTCTCAGCGATAACCTGAGACTTCTTTTCTTTCTGAATCATTGTGTTTTCCACCTTTCAAACATATTACCCGGAAGCCAAGTAGGGGCCAGTGGACTGCCAATGGCGTTGTCCCGCAACTGAGCAACGGGCATAAAAGAATCTTCTGGCATAGCCAGCCCGATTATGATAGCACATCTGTCCCGGAAAGTAAAGGGAAAATTTCGTTTTCCTTAGGGAATCTCTGAATAAATCGTCTGCGGCTGAGCAGCAGATCTTTTCCTTCATCCGTGCAGCTTCAAAAATGGGAAATACATACAGTATTCCTCCATTTTTGAACCTTTCGGCTGAAGAAAAATCTCTTGCTGTCAGCACTTGCCAATTTAATCAGAGCTTCCTTAGATATTTCTTCCCATTTTTAGGGTTTTTAACACGGTTCCCGGAAAAATAACCGGGTCTGCTCCGCGTTTTTCCGAATTTCCCGCCGCATTTCGTCAAGATCCGCGAACCGGCGCTCCGGCCGGATAAATTCGTGGAACTCCACCTCCAGCCGCTTGCCGTAGAGGTCGCCGGAAAAATCCGGGAGCCAGCTTTCCACGGTGATCCCCGTGCCGCCCACCGTGGGACGGGTGCCGATGTTGGTGACGGCAATGTGCTCTTCGCCGTCAAAGCGTACCTTGCAGGCATACACGCCTTTTTTGGGACAGAGGACACCCTGGGGAAAAGACAAGTTGGCGGTGGGAATGCCCAGGGTCCTGCCAAGCTGCCTGCCGGGAAGCACCGTGCCGCTGAGCATATGGGGGTGCCCCAGGAACCTTGCCGCCTGCCGCATCTGACCCTCTTCCAGCAGGGTGCGGATATAGGTGGAGGAAATGGTGATGCCGTCGATTTTCTGCTCCGGGACTACGACGCAGGGGATCCCGGCGTCTTTGCAGGCATCCTGCAGCAGCGCCGCGGTGCCCTCACCCCGGTTTCCGAAGCAGAAGTCATGACCGCAGACCAGTCCCGCCGCGTCCCGTTCTTCCAGCAGGCTCCGGAAAAACGCCTGCCAGGGCATGGTCATGACGGTTTTGTCAAAGGGCAGCACCAGCACCTGATCCATACCGGCACGGCGCAGAAGCAGCGCCCGGTCTTCGGCGGTGTTGATCAGCCCGGGGGTTTTGCCGAACACCAGCGTGTCCGGGTGGGCGGCAAAGGTCAGCGCCGCGGCGCTGACACCGAGCCGGCGGGCAAGACCGCGGCATTCCCGGAGCAGCGCCTGGTGACCGGCGTGAACACCGTCAAAAAAACCCAGCGCAATGATCTTTTTTTCTTTCATGATACCTCTGTTATACCGCGAAAAAACTTTTGATAGTTGACATAACGCCGGAATCGACCTTGCCGAGCATGAGAAATTCCCGGGTTTTGCTGTACACCCGGTAGGTTCCGTCGGGGATCCCCAGGGTAAAGGCGTTGCCGTTGCGGCAGCGGGTCTCCTGGTTGGCGGTCAGGGTTACGGCGGGGTAATTGCGGAACATGGAATCCACGGGACGAAGGGTGGCGGACAGGTCGGCACCCGCGGCGGCATCGGACAGCAGCCGCTCCAGGGGAACCGCGTCGCCGATGGTGTATTCTCCCGCGGTGATCCGGCGCAGCGCCGCCATGCAGCCGCCGCAGCCCAGAGCCTCCCCGATATCCTTGCAAAGGGTGCGGATATAGGTGCCCTTGGAGCAATGAACCCGGAGAACCGCCTCGTTTCCGGCAAAGGAAACCAGCTCCAGGGAAAAAATCTCGATTTCCCGGGGCGCGCGCTCCACGGTCTTGCCTGCCCGGGCAAGGTCATACAGCTTTTTGCCGTCCACCTTGATGGCGGAGTACATGGGCGGGATCTGCCGGATTTTTCCCCGGAACCGGGGAAGCACGGCAAGGATCTCCCCTTCCGTCAGGGAAACCGGCTGCTGGGTGAGGGGGTTCCCGGTGACGTCCTCGGTATCCGTGGTCATGCCAAGGCGGAGGGTGGTCTCGTAGGTCTTATCCGCGTGCTCGAAAAACTCCACGGCCCGGGTGGCTCTGCCCACGAATACGGGCAGTACGCCGGTGGCCATGGGATCCAGCGTTCCGCCGTGACCGATGCGCCGGGTTTGGTAAACCCTGCGCAGCCTGGCGACCACATCCTGGCTCGTCCAGCCGGAGGGCTTGTCTACGATTACGATTCCATCCATTTACATCAGTCCTTCTTCCGCAAAGACCTGCTTCAGCGCCTCCACCGCGTCGTCTAGCGCCATGGGGAAGGTGGCGCCTGCGGCGCCCTTGTGACCGCCGCCCCCAAATCTGGCGCAAACGGCTGCCGCGTCCAGCCCCGGAACCGCCCGGACGGAGAGCTTGACCTTGCCGTCGCCGGTATCCCGCAGCGTAGCGGCAATCCGAACACCGGCAATGGCCCGGGGGAAGGAGGAAATGTTGTCCGTATCCTCCTCGGTGACGCCCAGCTCTTTTTCTACGGACAGAGGAAGCGGGCAGATCACGGCAGAGCCATCCTTGGAGAAAATGGCGTTGTCCACCATGTAAGCCTGCATACGGAGCTTCGCCAGACTGACCGTTTCAAACAGGATCTGGTTGATGGCCCGGTAGTCCGCACCGGCGGCAGCGCATCTGGCAGCCGCGGAGAAGGTTCGGGAGGTGGTGTTGGCAAAGCGGAAGCAGCCGGTGTCCGTGGAAATGGCAACATACAGCGCGTCCGCGATCTCCTTCTCCAGAGAAACTCCCATGGCGGTGAGAATCTCCAGAATGATCTCGGCGCAGGCAGCGGAATCCGGTTCCACAATGCCCTGGGGGGCAAATTCCCGGTTGGTGCCGTGGTGGTCAATTAGAAGCTCCACCCGGGGCAGCAGGGAGAAAAAGGCGTCGGGCAGCATATTGGGGGCCGCGGTGTCCACCGTCAGAATGGTGTCGCCGTCCCCGGCCTGCTCTTTGGCGTAAGGCAGGTGCCAGGGGGCATACCGGGGGGTCAACTCCGGGTTGCGCAGCACATGGGCGGTCTTGCCAAGCTGCCGCAGGCCGGCGCAGAGCGCCGCGGCGGAGCCGATGGTGTCGCCGTCGGGCTTCCGGTGGGTCAGGATGCAGAAATGATCCCGTGCCAGGAGCCATTGGGCGGTATCAGAGATCGTCATCGTTTTCATCGGCAGTTTCTCCAACATTCAGGGAGTGGATGAGCTCCAGCATATGGGCGCCGTAGGTGATGGAATCATCCAGCGCCCACACCAGCTCCGGGGTGTAGCGCAGATCCAGCGCCTGCCCGAGCTGACGGCGCAGGAAGCCGCCTGCGGAGGACAGCCCCTTCATCGCGTCCTTTGCCCGGCTCTCGTCCAGGAAGCTCACATAGATTTTGGAATACCGAAGATCGGGGGTGGTCTCCACCCGGGTAATGGAGATCATGGTGCCTGCCACTCTGGGATCCTTGATGGTTCGCAGCAGGGCGGAAAGCTCCTTCTGGATCTCCTCGTTGATTCTTACGATTCGATGGGATGCCATATTTCATCCTCCTTAATGGGAAATATCCCCTGCACCCCGGCCAGGGTGCAGGGGGTAGTTTTTTCTCAGCGCTTGATCTCCTGCATGACGAAGCATTCGAAAATGTCGCCTTCGCGGATGTCGTTGAACTTCTCGATGCTCATGCCGCATTCGTAGCCGGCGGTGACTTCCTTGGCAGCATCCTTGAAGCGCTGCAGGGAGCCGA
>JBJDYP010000004.1:0-4324 GCA_051867435.1 Faecousia sp. | reverse complement strand
CCTCCCTTTACACAAGGGAGGCTCTGGTGCGGAGCAATATCGCACATTAGCCCGCTAAATCGAAATTTGACCCCAAGCTTATGAAAACCGATAACCGAAAAACGAATGATTGACTTCCATCGCAAACGCAAGTCTGCCGTACCGAAAGTACGCCCACGGCTTGCGTTTGCCCGGCTTTGGGCTTTCCTGACCGTCCGCGCGCGCCGGTGCTTCCCCATTGGGAGCAGCCTTTCACAGGCGAATCGGAGAAATGCCGAAAATCCCCCATAGGGGGATTGGAAAATCGGCAGAAATATAGCTGAAACAACAATTGACTTTTTTCGCTTCAATGGATAAAATAGTATCAATACATAAAATGCAACAGGTACGCACACATCTGCCTGCTGCAGGATATGCACGCCCGAATCCGGGCTACTATTTCGCGAGAAATTTAATTAGGAGGAAAACACTTTGAAGGATTGGGATCGCTTAATTTCTGTTGAAGAAATGGAGTCGGCTACCAACTCTCTGCTGGAAACGGCAAAGAAGGTAGGCGCTGACACCTGGCAGCAGCGTGTCAAGAATCAGACCCCCCACTGTGGCTTCGGCGAGGCCGGCACCTGCTGCCGGATCTGCTCCATGGGCCCCTGCCGCATCACCCCCAAGTCTCCCCGCGGTATCTGCGGCTGCGACGTTCACGGCATCGTCGGCCGTAACTTCCTGCGTTTCACCGCAGGCGGCTCCGCAACGCACTCCGACCACGGCCGTGAGATCATGCACACCCTGTACCAGACCAAAGAAGGCGGCAACTACCAGGTCAAGGATCCGGAGAAGCTGATCCGCATCGCCCACGAGTGGGGTGTGGAGACCGAGGGCAAGGACATCTATGATCTGGCTCACGAGATCGCCGAGATCGGCCTGATGGAATACGGCAAGCCCTTCGGCGTGCAGCGTTTCCTGAAGCGGGCTCCCGAGCACACCCAGGAGCTGTGGCACAACGCCGGTCTGGAGCCCCGGGCCATTGACCGCGAGGTCGCTACCGCCCTGCATATGACCCACATGGGCAACTCCTCTCTGCCCGAAGCCCTGATCCGCCAGGCTCTGCGCTGCGGCCTGTCCGACGGCTGGGGCGGCTCCATGATGGGCACCGAGTTCTCCGACGTCATGTTCGGTACTCCCAAGCCCGTGGACTCCACCGCCAACATCGGCGTCATGGAGAAGGATATGGTCAACATCATCGTTCACGGTCACGATCCCTCCCTGTCCGAGATGATCGTATACTGGGCAAACGATCCCGATATGCTGGCGCTTGCCAAGTCCGTCGGCGCCAAGGGCATCAACATCGCCGGTGTCTGCTGCACCGCCAACGAAGTCGCCATGCGCCACGGCATCCCCATGGCAGGCAACTTCCTGAGCCAGGAGAACGTGGTACTTACCGGTGCCTGCGAAGCCATCGTCGTTGACGTGCAGTGCATCTTCCCCGCGCTGGGCCCCCTGTCCAAGTGCTTCCATACCAAGTTCATCACCACCTCCCCCATCTGCCGGATGCCCGACTCCGAGTTCATCCAGTTCTCTGCCCAGAACGCCGGTGAGAACGCCAAGGCAATCGTGAAGATGGCTGTGGAGAACTTCAAGAACCGTGACCAGGCTCTGGTCAACATCCCCAACCAGGTCTCCAAGACCCGTGTGGGCTACTCCGTCGAAGCCATCAAGAAGTGCCTGGACGGCGTCACCAACTCCCAGGTGGACGAGCTGGGCACCACCAAGCCTCTCATCGAGTGCGTCAAGGCCGGCGTCCTCCGGGGTGCCGTGGCAATGGTCGGCTGCAACAACCCCAAGGTTCGTCCCGACACCGCCCACATCGAGCTGATGAAGAAGCTGCTGGAGAACGACATCATCCTGATCGTGTCCGGCTGCTCCGCCCAGGCTGCCGCCAAGGCCGGTCTGATGGATCCCGTCAACGCCAAGGAATACTGCGGCGACGGTCTGAAGCGTGTCTGTGACCTGGTCGGCATTCCTCCTGTCCTGCATATGGGCTCCTGCGTGGATATTTCCCGTATGATGATCCTGGCTTCCGACATCGCCAAGGATTGGGGCATCCATATTTCTCAGGTTCCCGTGGTGGGCTGCGCTCCCGAATGGATGTCCGAGAAGGCTGTCTCCATCGGCAACTACGTCGTGGCCACCGGTATCGATACCTTCCTGGGTGTGGATCCCTACACCAAGGGTTCTTCCGAAGTCACCGCTCTGCTGCAGGGCGAGCACGGCGTGAAGGATTGGGTCGAGGCCAACTACACCGTGGAGCATGACATCGAGAAGCTGGGCGACCTGATGATCGAGCGTATCGAGCAGAAGCGCGCCGCTCTGCACATCTGATAGCAAAGAGGTTCTGATTTTTCATGAAAGTTGCAATTACGGGAAAAGGCGGCGTGGGCAAAACCACGCTGGCATCCACCCTGGCGCGGCTCTATGCCGCGGACGGCAGGAATGTGCTCTGCGCCGATGTGGATCCCGACGCCAACCTGGGTCTTGCCCTGGGTTTTTCCCAGGAGGAAGTGGATTCCATCATTCCCATCTCCAGGATGCGGACACTGGTGGAGGAACGAACCGGCGCCAATGAGGCCAACAAGTTTTTCAAGCTGAATCCCTATGTGGCGGACATCCCCGAGAAGTACGCCCGGGAGAAAAACGGCGTGAAGCTGCTGGTGATGGGCACCGTGGATGTGGGCGGCTCCGGCTGCGTTTGCCCCGAGCATGTCATGCTGAAGGCAATCCTCAGCGCGCTGACCTACCGCAAGGACGATGTGGTCATCATGGACATGGAAGCGGGTCTGGAGCATTTGGGCCGGGGCACCGCTGCCAACATGGATCAGTTCATCGTGGTCATCGAGCCCGGCGCCCGGAGCATTCAGACCTACGGCAATGTAAAACGCCTTGCCCGGGATCTGGGTGTCCGGCAGGTGCGTGTGGTGGCCAACAAGGTTCGCTCCCCGGAGGATGAGGAATTCATCCGTTCCCGGATCCCCGCCGAGGATCTGCTGGGCTTCATCCACTACAATCCCGAGATCATCGACGCCGACCGTCAGGGTATGTCGCCCTACGATGTGAGTCCCGCCGCGATTCGTGAAATCAGAGCGATTCAGTCTGTTATGGACAGCCAAGAATAAATTTAGGAGGAAAAATCGTGAGCTTATTAGATATGACTCTGCTGGATATCGTTTTTACCGGCAATGACGAAACCTATGCCCGCGCGGAAGCCGCAATTGATGCCGCCATCGCACAGCGCGGCGCCGATTGCGCCGTGGGCTTCCCCGACACCGCTTACAGCCTTCCCTGCTACTACGCCGTTACCGGCGAGAAGGTGTCTACCCTGGGTCAGTTGAAGGATGCTCTGGCAGCCGTCAAGACCCGTATGACCCGCAATCCCCGTCTCCACGACGGCTTTGAGTCCGGCATCGCTTCCGCCCTGTGCGCCGAGTTCCTGGAAGTGCTGAAGTACCTGGACGGCAACCCCTACGAGGATCCCATCGTCGGTCACCTGACCGATGCCCAGATCCGTGAGCTGGGTGTGCCCCTGGTCACCGGCGATATCCCCGGCGTTGCCGCTATCATCGGCAAGGCGCCCACCGCCGACGATGCCGTTGCCCTCGTCAAGAGCTACCAGGGCCAGGGCATCTTCGTGACCCTGACCGGCGAGGTCATCGACCAGCTTCAGGAAAAGGGCTACAAGACCGGCTTCAATGTCCGCGTTGTGCCCCTGGGGCATGAGATGACCTCCGTCATCCACGTGGTCTCCATCGCCCTGCGTGCCGCACTGATTTTCGGCAACATCCAGCCCGGCGACTACGACGGTCTGTGCCGCTACACCTTCGACCGCGTCAACGCCTTTGTCAACGCCTTCAAGCCCCTGACCACCGAGATCGTCTCCTACGGCGCCGGTGCCATCAAGCTGGGCTTCCCCGTTGTGACCAACGATCCCGAGATCTACCGGGTTCCCAAGAGCCTGGTGGTTCAGGAGGATGTGAGCAAGTTCAATCCCACCTCTCTGGAGGCCCGGGGCATCAAGCTGAAGATCACCGCCATCGACATCCCCGTTTCCTTCGCCTCCGCCTTTGAGGGCGAGATCATCCGCCGCGGCGATATGCAGGTGGAAGTGGACGGTTCCCGGAAGGACTGCTTCGAGCTGGTGCAGACCAAGGACGCCACCGAGATCGAGGATCACAAGATCGTCGTCGACGGCCCCGAGATGGACGAGATCCCCGTGGGTCAGAAGATCTCCCTGTCCTACATCGTCGAGGTTGCGGGCAAGAATATGCAGCCCGACTTCGAGTCCGTCATGGAGCGT
>JBJDYP010000003.1:0-18851 GCA_051867435.1 Faecousia sp. | reverse complement strand
AGGGTGTGGACGTGTCCATCACCGGCAACTCCACCAACCCCACCCGCTTCCAGCATCCTGTGGCAGGCACCTACAAGAAAGAGTGCATTGAGCAGGGCAAGAAGTACTTCTCCGTGGCCTCCGGCGGCGGCACGGGCCGCACGCTGCATCCCGACAACATGGCCGCCGGTCCCGCTTCCTACGGCATGACCGACACCATGGGCCGTATGCACTCCGACGCCCAGTTCGCCGGCTCCTCCTCCGTCCCCGCTCACGTGGAAATGATGGGCTTCCTGGGCATGGGCAACAACCCCATGGTCGGCGCTACCGTCAGCGTTGCTGTGGCTGTGGCGGAAAGCCTGAAGTAAGGGGAAACAGCCCACTTTTGAACTCAAAATGTAGGGGACGGGTTTCCCGTCCCCTACCCCCAATGAACAAGCAAGGAAGCACATCCTGCTCTGCAAAAGAGTAATGATGTGCTTCCTTTTTTGCGTTTTGGGCTTTGTTTTGATAAAGAAAATGAAGCTGTGCTTCCCAAGGGAGAAGCTGTTCCCGTTCGCTCCGCTTCACAATGCGGTTTCTGCCTGCATTGGCTTCAAGGGATTGCTTCAACAGCAGCAGACGGACGGCGATGTAATATTTTCCGTAGTTTGCCATGGTGTTCCCTCCGTGGAAATTGTTAGAATCGCCGTCTTCTTCTCCCACGATAACTTCTCTGTCCGGGGATGGGGCCTGTAAGCAACTTGTATAATACAATAAACGGAATACTAACCAACCACAAAAGGAACTTAATCATAATACCCAATCTCCTGTCTATACTGCGGGGTCAGTTCAACATAACCCCATTCACTTTTAATAATGCCTGCCCATTCCATAATCGCAATTAGGGCAAATCCGGGGTCAAATGCGGATTCACCGACATTTTTATGAAAATAGTTCTTAATAATAGCACCAGCCACCGTGGTTTCCTCACACTTGGGGTCTCCTAATCTGGCTCTGCCACTACCTTTTTTCGCCCGACCTCCCTGTGAAATGAGAAGTTTTACAATTACATCAAAAACATCATACCCATAAGGAACGATATTTTCACAGGAAAAGTGTGTTTCGTCAACAACCCATACTTCGTATATTTTCCCTTTAATAGAACGAACCGTAGTGCGACCACCGCAAGCAACCAGTTTCTGCTTAATAATATCCGATGCGTCATGGCTATCTACATTTGGTGTCCATTCGCTCATATCAATTTCCTCCTTGATTTCCAGGGCTTTATCATTCAAACCCAAAGAAGTAAGCAATTGGGTTAGTTTCTTCTTTGCGGTCGGGTAGGACAGTCCAAGAGTGTTCTGAACGGATTTAAGATTCCCTTGACTTTTCAAAAACTCCACAAGAAATGTGTATTGTTCCGCATTTAGTCTGTCAAACGGAGTCAATTCAAAATCATTCTTTATTTCCAAACCACAGCCACAACACTTTATCGTAGATACCTTCAAATCGTCCCCACACGCAGGACATTTGGAAAGAATGTTTGCCATATAATCGCCTCCTACTCATAAGATAGCATTATTCGTCTATAAAGTCAATATAAGAATTAAGAATATTTAATCTTAAAATTAAAACACCAACATCTTTTAAGATGTTGGTGTTTCAAACTATGCTTGTTCCAAAAGTCCAATGTATTTGTATGCTGTGGTTCTGCTGATGTCGCAGACCCTTGCCAATTCTGACACATTTAACTGCTTTCTCTTGTATGCGGGATAGTGGCGAAGAACGATTGCGGGAATGTCCTCTGCGGCAGTCGAGGGAAATACTGCCAACAATCATCAGCCGCAGACGCTTTTCCCGCACCCTCTCGATCATCTCACAAAGTTGCCGGGTGCTTCGTACCAATCGGAACACTTCCAAAGCAATGATGGTATCCCGCGCCGCTTTCAGTTCCCGCACTTGGCGGTTGGTATCCTATACAAACGACGGCAGCAGCGGAAAACGCTGCTGCCGTTTGTTCCATCAGATCTCCATGATCACAGGCAGGATCATGGGGTTGCGCTTGGTGGTTTTGTAGAGGTAGCCGGAAAGGTCGTTCTTGATGGCGGCCTTGACGGTGTTCCAGTCCCGGACGTGCTTGCGCCGGCAGCGCTCCACGGCCTCCATCGCCACTTCCCGCAGCTCGTCCATCAGATCCCCGGACTCCTTCACATAGATGAAGCCCCGGGTGATAATATCGGGGCCGGAGATCACGGAGCCGTCCTGACTGCTCAGATTCAGGCACACCACGATCATGCCGTCCTGGGCCAGGTGCTTGCGGTCCCGCAGCACCACGGCGCCCACATCTCCCACGCCGGAGCCATCCACAAACACCTTGCCGGCAGGCACGGTGTCGGTGCGCTTGCAGGTACGGGCGGACAGCTCAAACACGCTGCCGATTTCGCCCACAAAGATATTTTTGGGGTGCATCCCCATCTGCTTTGCCAGCTTGGCGTGGATCTGCAAATGGCGCTGCTCTCCGTGGACGGGGATGAAGAACTTGGGCTTGGTCAGAGCGTGGACGATTTTCAGTTCCTCCTGGCAGGCGTGACCGGAAACATGAAGCCCCTCGCTCTTTTCATAGATCACATCGGCACCCTTGCGGTACAGCTCGTTGATGATCCGGGAGACTGCCTTCTCATTGCCGGGGATGGCAGAGGCGGAAATGATGATCCGGTCGCCGGGCATAATGTCCACCTGTTTGTGGGTGGAGAACGCCATGCGGTAAAGGGCAGACATATTCTCCCCCTGGGAGCCGGTGGACACGATGACCACCTTGTTCTTGGGCAGCGAATTTACCGTGGAAAGATCCACAATGGTGTTGGCGGGCACCTTCAGGTAGCCCAGCTCCTGGGCGACCTTGATGACATTTTCCATGCTGCGGCCGGTGACGGCGACTTTTCTGCCGTACCGGTGCGCCACGGAAAGCACCGCCTGAATGCGGTGCATATTGGAGGCAAAGGTGGTGACCACGATCCGTTGATCGCAGCCCTTGAACTGCCTGTCCAGGCTCTCCGCCACCACCTGCTCGCTGGGGGTGTAGCCCTGGCGCTCCACATTGGTGGAATCGCACAGCAGCGCGAGAACGCCCTTTTTGCCCAGCTCACCCAGACGGGCCAGATCCATCATGCCGTCCTCGCCGGTGGGGTCGATCTTGAAGTCGCCGGTCATGACCACGGTGCCCACAGGCGTGTGGATGGCGAAGCAAACCGCGTCGGCGATGGAATGGTTCACATGGATGAACTCCACGCTGAAGCAGCCCGCCTTGACCACATCGCCGGGCTTGTGGGTCACCAGCTTCACCTGCCCCGCCAGCTCATGCTCCTCCAGCTTCAGCCGGATCAGGCCGTTGGTCATGGCGGTGCCGTGAATGGGGCAGCGAACCTCCTGCATACAGTAGGGAATGGAACCGATGTGATCCTCATGCCCATGGGTGATGAACATCCCCCGCAGCTTGTTCGCGTTTTTGACCAGGTAGGAAAAATCGGGGATCACCAGATCCACGCCGTACATATCATCGTCGGGGAAACCGACACCGCAGTCCACCACGATCATATCCTTGCCATACTCCAGGACGGTGATGTTCTTGCCGATCTCATCCAGACCGCCCAGAGGAATAATTTTCAGTTTTTCAGCCAAATCGTATCAAATCTCCTTTCAAAAATCAGGTTTTTCCTTGTAATCAGGAAAAAAGTCATAGAAAAGCAGGCAACCGATCCGCCATTTTCTGCCCTGAATCGCAGAATCCCGGTTTCACGCCTGCGTTTTTTCTCTTTCTGAGCCCCCGAAAACGGGGTTTTTGCTTTGCCCGGGGCTGCCCACCCGGCGCATACACCTTGATTATAACACAAAAATGCCGAATTGTATACATCTTTTTTTGCGTCAGTGTTTTTGGGGCATTTCAGCACCGATTTTCCCGGAAGTTTTCGTCGAATTTCCATATGGCAGTGAAAAACGGCTGACCCTCCGGTGCAGCCGTTTCTTTCGAAAAATTGCAGCCAGTGCCTTGGGGCACTGGCTGCATTGGAGTGGGGCTTTCCGATTCCCCTTTTGGTTGGAATTATTCGCCGAACAGCAGATTCTGGTTGGTCTCGTTGTCGAAGAAGTGCATGACTTCACCCTCGAAGGTGATGTACAGCTTCTTGCCGTAGACCATGGAAGTTCTCTCTTCCGCGGTCAGGCCCAGGGTCGGGACACGAACCACGATCCGGGTGCCGTCCTCGGTGTAAACGTGCAGGTGCAGCTCGGAGCCCATCATTTCGTTGACCTCCAGCGTGCAGGGGATGGCGTTCTCGGCAGACTTTGCCAGGACGATGTGCTCGGGACGCACGCCCAGCGTCAGCTCCCGGTTTCCTATGCCCTTTTCCGCCAGCATCTGGCCCTTCTTGCCGTCCACCAGGATCTTGGTGCCGAAAGGCGTGACGTAATACTTGCCGTTCTCCTTCACCAGGTTGGTCTTCATGATATTCATCTTGGGCGCGCCGATGAACTCCGCGACAAACAGGTTCTTGGGGGTCTCAAAGACTTCGGTGGGCGTGCCGACCTGCTGGATGTAGCCGTCCTTCATGATGACGATCCGGTCGCCCAGGGTCATAGCTTCAGTCTGGTCGTGGGTAACGTAGACGAAGGTGGTATCCAGCTTCTTCCGCAGCAGAATGATCTCCGCGCGCATCTGGTTACGCAGCTTGGCATCCAGGTTGGACAGGGGCTCGTCCATCAGGAACACCTTGGAGTTCCGAACCATTGCGCGGCCGATGGCCACACGCTGGCGCTGGCCGCCGGACAGGGCTCTGGGCTTCCGGAGCAGGTACTCCGTGATGCCCAGGATCTCCGCGGCGTTGGTGACCTTCTCATAAACCTCATCCTCGGGCAGCTTCTGCAGCCGCAGGGAGAACGCGATGTTATCATAGACGGTCATGTGGGGGTACAGGGCGTAGTTCTGGAACACCATGGCGATGTTTCTGTCCTTGGGCTGCAGGTCGTTGACAACCTCGCCGTCGATCTCAATGGTGCCATCGCTGATGTCTTCCAGACCGGCGATCATACGAAGCGTGGTGGACTTGCCGCAGCCGGAGGGGCCGACGAACACGATGAATTCTTTATCCGCGATGTCCAGATTGAAATCGTGCACGGCAACCACGTTGTTATCATAGATCTTTTTCACATTTTTCAATACGACATTTGCCATAAACTCATCTCCATTATTATTTGTAAGGCTTTATCAGCCCTTGACTGCGCCGCCGGTAACGCCTTCCACATAGTACTTCTGCAAGCACAGGAAGAGGATGGTGACCGGGATGGCGACAATGACGCCGCCCGCGCAGAACATCGTGTATCTGTTGTTGATCTGGTCAAGGCTCAACCAGTTGAACATACCGACGGCAACGTTCATGCCCGCGGAGGTACTTGCGGAGATATATCTGGCAAATACGAAATCGCCCCAGGGAGCCATGAACGCGGTCAGGACAGTGTAGATCACGATGGGTTTAGCCAGCGGAAGGATGATCTTGAAAAGGATCTGAAGTCTGGTAGCGCCATCCACTCTCGCAGCCTCGTCCAGGGACTTGGGAATGGTGTCAAAGAAGCCCTTGGACACATAGTAGCCCATGCCGGAGGACGCGATGTACACGAGGATCAGGCCGGGAACCGCATTGGCCTGGGTCATGCCCAGATCCTTCAGAATACGGTACAGGATGATCATGGTCAGCATGCCGGGGAACATACCCAGAATCAGCATGAACTGCATCAGGGGCTTACGCAGTTTGAAGCGGAAGCGGGAGAGGGTGTAGCTCATGCAAAGCACAATGACGGTCTGCAGCGCAGCCGTTGCCAGTGCGATCACGAAAGTATTGACATACCATTTCTTGAAATCGGAATTCCACAGGCCCAGGTAGTTACCCCAGCCCCACTGCTTCGGCACCACATAGCCCACCTGCCAGGTGGACTCCATGCGGAAGGACTGCAGAACGATGCAGACGAAGGGTGTCAGCCAGATAATGCTCATGATAATCAGCACAATGTAAATTGCCGTGTTGCTGATGGCATTGAGGGCCCGAATACCCATATGCCGCTTGTTTTGATTCAGATTTTGTTTAGCCATTACTGGAAATCCTCCTCATTCTTGACGGAAGGCAGCAAGCCGTAAACGACCAGAGAGATCAAAGCGACCACCACGAAGATCAGAATACCGACCACGGAAGCCATGTAGTACTGTGACTCTGCGCCTGTTGTCATCTTAAACAGCCAGGTGACCAGCAAGTCCGTATAACCGACTGCCGTCGCGCCCGACCATGCACTGGGGTTGGTGGGACCACCAGTGGTGAGCAGGAAGATCACGTTGAAGTTGTTCATGTTGCCGGTGAACTGGGTCAGCAGATAGGGGCCGGTGATGAACAGCATATAAGGCAGGGTGATCTTGGTGTACTGTTTCCACGCGCTTGCGCCGTCGATCTTTGCGGACTCGTACAGATCCTGCGGAATGTTCATCAGGATACCGGTAGCGACCAGCATCAGATAGGGAATGCCGATCCAGATGTTGACCAGGATGACCATGACCCGCGCCCAGGTTGCCTCTTCCCAGAAGGGAAGCGCCTGAGAAATCAGGTGGATATCCTGCAGCATACCGTTGACGATGCCGTTCTTTGCGAACATCTTGGAAACATACAGCAGGGAGATGAACTGAGGAATGGCGATGGTCATAACAAGGATGGTACGCCAGCCCTTCTTGAACTGGATGCCCTTCTTGTTGATCATCATTGCCACCAGCATACCAAGGAAGTAGTTGGTGAAGGTTGCGAAGAATGCCCAGATCAGCGTCCAGGTCAGAACCTCGCCAAAGGTCGCCGCGTAGGAACGGGTACCATTGTTGAGGTTCAGCATGGTGTTGAAGTTATCCAGACCGACCCAGGTAAACAGGCCGCTGAAGTAACCGTCGTGGGCACCGTCGTAGTTGGTGAATGCGACCAGAATCATAAAGACCATGGGCAGCACCGTGAAAATCAGGATGCCGGTCAGGGGCAGTGCCAGCAGGGTCTTATGGAACTGGTCATCGACCAGAGAGCGCAGGTCATCTCTGCCGCTTCTGATCTTCTTGCCGCTTTTCACAATCTGATCCAGGGTCTTGCTCTGCTTCACGTTCATGTACCAGGTTAAAATGAACGCGATGATGAAGAAGATGGTCAGAACGCCGTAAAGCAGGATCTTGAAGGAGTTGTCACCGTAAACCGTAGTGTAGGTATCCAGGATCACATTGTACTCCTCATGAGGACCAACAAGACCCAGGCTGGGCAGCAAACCGATCCAATAGCTGCCGGTGGTGATCATATAAAAGATAAAGATGACTTCGAATGCAAAGAAAAGAATACCTCTCAAAATCTGACCTCTTGCCACGTTGCCGAAGCCCATTACAAGATAGGAGATCTTGGTAGGAATGCTGCCGCGAACAAAGGTAAGCACAATATCAGAGAGGACGCCGTAGACCGCAAGAGCGCCTTTTTTGAGGAATCTGCCGATTCCGCACACCAGATTCCAAATTCCGACGGGGATGGAAGCAAAGAAACTGACGATTTTGTAAAGGAACTTTTGCCATTTGGATAATCTCAAATACTCTAAATCAGTATATTTTTTCATAATAAGTCCCCTTATGAAAAAGGGTGGGGCCAATTTCTTGACCCCACCCAGAATCAGAAATCAATCAAAGCAAATTTTCGTTCACTTTGAGCAATGCCTAGGTAATTACCGGGAATTAGCCCTCAACCAGGGAAACCTCACCGGTGGCAGCGTTGAACTGCACATAGTAAGTACCGGCAGTCTCAACGACGAAGTTTTCAGCGGGATAAGCCTCGTCCCAGCTCTTGCCCTTACGGACCTTGAACTCGGTGCCGGCATCCATTGCGTAGGCTTCGGTGGTGGTCCACACGTCGCCGTCAGCGGTCATGGGCAGGTCGATGGTCCAGCCGTCGCCATTGATGGCGCCGATGACAGTGAAGGCGTTCATCACTTCGTCAGACATGGTGAACAGGCTGTCAATCTTCTCCTGATAGTTGTCCAGAGCCTTCTGCAGACCTGCCTCGTCCTCGGCAGCCTTCACGTCGTCGCCGATGACCTTAGCAATGTCCCACCAAGAGCCGTGGATCTGGCCCTGAGGAATGGAGTAGGGAGACTGGGCCAGCAGAGCAGCCAGGCCGGGGTTAGCCTGAACAGCATCGGACTTCTGCGCGTTGGAGTTGGAGGGGCCCCATGCCAGGGTCTCAAAACGCTCCATCTGGCACTCCTCGCTGGTCAGATACTGAGCCAGCTTGTGCAGGACAGCCTGACGGACAGGATCGGTCTGGGGCTTAACACCCATCAGCTTGCAGCCGTTGAAGGAGCCCAGGTGATAGGAAGTGCCGTCAACCTCGAAGGAAGGCAGATCGGTAACGCCCATGTTGTCGCCCAGGATGCCCTTGACAGTCTCGTAGTCCCAAATGCCGGTCACGACAACAGCAGCGCCGCTGGCGAACTCTGCGCCCTTGGAGGAGCTCAGGTACATGGGGGACTTAACCAGCTTCTCCATACCCTTAACAGCGATCAGGCCGTTGGCGGAGTTGAAGTTATCGTTGACGGAAACGAACTTGCCGTCGGAGTCGGTGGTCCACTCAGAGACACAGCCGGTTGCGAAGAAGAAGGATGCCAGGTACCATGCGGAGGTGTTCATCTCGAAGGCGAAATACTTGCCGGCAGCTTCGCAGTCAGCGATGATCGCTTCCATGCTGTCAACATCCGCTTCGGGAACGACGGAGGCGTCATAGTACATGAAGTAACCGTTATCAGCGGTCATGGGGTAAGCAAACAGCTCTTCGCCCACGGTAGCAGCAGCAACGACACCGGGGTCGTTGGCTTCGGACACGATCTGCGTAGCACCCTGGCCCAGCTTAGCCAGTGCGCCAGCCTGAACCAGTCTTGCGAACTGATCCTGCGCGAAGCAGTACAGGTCGCCGCCGGCTTCGACGTCGGTGATCATGTTGGTACCAGCGTCAGCCTCGGAAACGGCCTCGATGGTAGCCTCGATCACGATGCCATCGGTGTTGGTGCTATTGAACTTCTCGATCTGAGACTTGGTCAGCTCGACTGCGTTCTCAGCACACCAAACAGTGATCTGGTAGGTGCCAGCCAGGGTAACTTCGCCGGTGCCGCCGTTGTTCTCGCTGCCACCGTTGGGGGTGGTGGACTGGCCACCGTTGTTGCCGGGATTGTCAGTGTTGCCGCCCGCGGGTGTGCAAGCACACAGGGACAGAACCATAACAACCGCCAGCACAAGTGCAAGTGCTTTTTTCATTTTAGTTCCTCCTAAAAGATATTTATTTCAAGGCATTTTGCCCTTGAAACCAATGTTTCTCCCTGCGCACGCGTGACGCAAGGGTTCTTCGGACTGCCGAAAAACTATTCCGATACGGAGTTCAGCTTGGCATCGTCAATCTTGCCCCAGGCACCGTTGCCTTCGCCGGCACACTTCACATAGATGCCAACAATGACCTCGTCTCCCTCCCGGCACAAAAAGTCCGGAACGGTCTGGCTGTCCCAGTTGCCGTAGGATGTGATGGTCATGGGTGCCGTCCCTGCGGTTTCCCCGTTTACCTTCACATAGGCATAGACCTGGTGTTCGCCCGCGTCACCGCCCATGATGGCGATGCTGAACTTATAGGTACCGGCGGGAAGGTTCTCCACCTTCTGCTCCAGGGTAAACTCCACGGAATTGGCTTTGGCGCTCCAGAAGTGCATATGCCAGGTGCCGCCCAGGGAGTCCGTGATCTTGTCCTCCACATACAGCTCGTCCGCCCCGGCCAGATCCTCCACTTCCCAGCCGGTAAGGTCGCCGGTTTCAAAGCTGAAGTTCTCCAGGAAGTTGTACTCCACCATGGACAGGTAGCATTTGGCGGTCATATCCCCGGCCTTGCCGGTGATCTCGTAGGTCCGGACACCGCCCTCGTACATTTTCGCAATGTCCGCGTCCGTCACATCCCAGGTCACTTCCACGGCACTGCGGCTGTTGTCGCTCATAATGGCATCCACAGTGGCAGGAAGCTGGATGGTGCCGTTCAGGTCGCAGGTCACAATAGCATCCGCCAGTGCGTCGGGCTTCAGCTCCGTCTCGTTGCCGAAGCGAACCAGGTTGAACACCCGCAGAGATTCCAGCGGATGGCCGGTGCTGTCGAAAAACGCCTGATTGTCCACGGCGCAGCCGCCGTAGTATTTGCCCGCGTCGTTGGGATCATACTTGGAGGCATAGCTGGATGCCCAGCCGGAGCCGTACTTTTCCCAGATGGCGCTGTTCTCCTCCCAGGAGGAGCCGCCAACGGTGATCCAGGTGCCTTCCCAATAGACAACGCCCATACCGTTTGTGGTGCGGTTCGCCACGGTATCCACCACGTTGCGGACGTGGTTCGCCTGCCCCTGCACGGAGAAGGGATAGTCCTTCACGGTGGTGCCGCCGTCGGAAATGGTATTGCCGGAGAAGTCGGAGTCCTCGCCGGTGAAGGCATAGGAGGTCTCCATGACCATGACCTTTTTCTGATAGGTTTCCGCCACTTCCGAAAGCACAGCGGCCAGGTTGTCCAGGGAGCCGTGCCAGTAGGGATAGTAGGAAGAAGCGAAAATATCGTAATCCACCCCGTAGTAGTCCAGCTTTTTGGCGTATTCCATGTAGCTGCCCGCCTTTTCGGGGTTGGCGAAGTGGACTGCCACCATGGCCTCGGGATACACTTCCCGGATGGCCTTCGCGCCCGCCTGCATCAGATACTGGATGTTGAACCAGGTGGTTTCTCCGCACAGCGCGCCGTTGGTCTCATTGCCCACCTGGACAATGCCCACCTCCACGCCGGCTTCCTTCATGGCGGTCAGGGTTTCTTTTGTATATTCATAGACAGCCTGGGATTTTTCCTCGATGGTCATGTCTTTCCACGCCAGGGGAACCATCTGCTTGCCCGGGTCTGCCCAGAAATCGGAATAATGAAAATCCACGATCAGCTTCATGCCGCAGGCGGTGGCACGTCTGCCGATCTCCACAGCCTTTGCCGCGTCATTGTTGCCGCCGCCGAAGCCGTTGCCATTTTCGTCGTAGGGGTTGTTCCACACCCGAACGCGAATATGGTTTATGCCGTTCTCCGCCAGGGTACGGAACACATCCTGCTCCTCACCGGCGAAATTGTAGTACCGGACGCCGCTGTCCTCCAGCGCCGGGACGCAGGAAGCGTCCATGCCCAGCACGAAGTCCTCCGCCAGGTTCTCCACCCGCTTTACATACAGGTCGGAACCTTCGATCTTTTCCGTGGGTATGTAGGAAGCAGCCGGCTGTTCCGTCTGCCGCGGCTCCTGTTCCTGCCCGCTGCCGCAGCCTGCCAAAGTAGCCGCCGCAAGGACAGCCGCCAGCCCCAGGCTGAAGCGGTGGATCCATTGTCTTTTCACGGGTCTGCCTCCTTACTTCATTGTCAGGAGCCGCTCGGCGATCACAAACGCCAGATCGTCACCTCTGGAGCCGTTCTGATTGCCGATATGCTTCGATTCCTTCACGAAAACCAGGTAATAATCCTCGTCCTCATAGGTGATAAAGCTCTGCAGGCTTCCCTCTCCGGTCTGCGCGTCATAGATCCTGACGCCGTAGACCTCGCCGTCCCGGACGCAGGTTTCCTTTCCGGCATACCACTGGGACATTTCCGTAATGGGATAAAGGGCTTCCAGGTAATTGTCGATCTCCGACTCCCGGATGATGTAAATATCGGATTCCAGCATGGCAGGCTCATCAAACACCACATAGGAAAAGGGATGAACCTTGATCATCCTGATCCCTTCCGGCAGGTCTTCCTCCAGCGCCAGGGTCAGGTCCAGATCCGCGCAGATCCGGCTGTCCACATAGATGGTGATTTTTTTATAGGTGGAAGTATCTCCGATCAGGGCAAAGATCCAGCTCCAGATCATAGAAGAAAGTACCAGCCAGAGCAGATACAGATAAAGCTTGGAGGTGATCTTTTTAAGCAGTTTCATGGGATTCCTCAATGGCGGCAATATAGCTATGTACCGTGTGGAGCGTGCATTTCTTTCCCTCCAGCCCCGCGAGAAGCCCCGCTTTGTCCGCGCGGACGCTGATCCGGCTGGATTCCTCTCCGTTGTTCACAACCACCTTGCAGATGGAGATGCTTTTGGGAATCTGCAGCACCTCCGGCTCCAGCGTAATCACGCCGGTCACCGTGCTGCGCTCCCCCCGGAGCACATTTTCCTCATGCAAAACCGCATACCACGAGGGAAGCACAATGACGGTAAGGCTGAAAATCACGAACCAGCCCGCAAAAAGTGAGGTCAGGATCGTGTATTTTTCCATTCTGGTAATATTCGCGGTATTGGCGCGGCAGCAAAACAGGATGCACGCCAAAAACGCCGCGGCAGCCACAAGAATCACAATCCGTACCCATCTGCGGATATGTACTTTCCGCCTCTCTGTCTGGCTGCGTTCGTATAATTCCACCGTCTTAAATCTCCCGGGCACAAGTTTTGTTTATTGTAACCGATTTCTTTTCAAAATGCAACAGTCTTTTCGGCTTTTTTACGATTCCTACAGTTTTGGTCTTAATTTTTATGCAATATTGTCCTGCATCTTGACATTTTGGACAGAATCAGGTAGGATAATCTTGTCAGTACAATACGAAACGGGGGAATTACGCCATTATGAAACGCTCTGCACCTGTCAAAATTGCCGCGCTGCTTCTGTGCATATCTCTGCTCGCGGCCTGCACACCCGTCCAGGAGCCGCCCACCACGCTGCCCCAGGAATCCACCGCGCCCCAGCTTCTGGACACCTCCGGCAAGTACGCCCTTGCCGCCAACGGAGAAGCCATCCTTTCGGATGTGGATCAGACCGGCTTTGTTGCCGTGGATGATAACGCCCGGGTGTTCTATGAGATCTTCGTAGGCTCCTTCTCCGATTCCAACGGCGACGGCATCGGCGATCTGCGGGGCATCATCAACCGCATGGACTACCTGAACGACGGCGATCCCCAGTCCGGCCTGAGCCTGGGCGTGGAGGGCATCTGGCTGACCCCGATCTTCCAGTCCATCTCCTATCATAAATATGATGTCATGGACTACTACACCGTGGATCCCCAATTCGGCACCCTGGAGGATCTCAAGGAGCTCATTGCGCTGTGCCACGCCCGGGATGTGAAGCTGATCATCGACCTGCCCATCAACCACACCAGCAGCCTGAACCCCATGTTCGGCAGCTTCCTCCAGGCGCACCGCAGCGGGGATACCGAGGATCCCTACTACGATTACTACTGCTACTACCACCAGGGTGAGCAGCCCCTTGCCGGTCACTCCTATTCCCAGCTTTCCGGCACCACGGACTACTACGAATGCAACTTCTCCGGCGATATGCCCGAGCTGAACTTCGACAATGAGCAGGTTCGCCAGGAAGTGCTGAACATCGCGAAATTCTACCTGGACATGGGCATCGACGGCTTCCGTTTCGATGCCGCCAAGTACATTTACTTTGGCGACAATGCCCGCAGCGCCGAATTCTGGGACTGGTACATCGCGGAGCTGAAGGCCATCAAGCCCGACATCTACACCGTCGCCGAGGTCTGGGACGGTGACGGCATCACCGATCAGTACTACAGCGCCATGAACTGCTTCAATTTCACCACCTCCCAGGTCAACGGCCTCATCGCGGAAACCGCCAAGGCCGGCGATGTGAACCGGTACACCGCCTATGTCGAAAGTTATGTAAACCGTGTCAAGGGCATCAACCCGGATGCCATGATGGTGCCCTTCGTATCCAACCACGACATGGACCGGGCGGCAGGCTTCCTGACCGTGGCCAGCCACAGTATGCAGATGGCGGCCAACCTGTACCTCCTCTCCCCCGGCTCTCCCTTCATCTACTATGGCGAGGAGCTGGGTATGCGCGGCTCCCGGGGTGGTGCCAGCACCGATGCCAACCGGCGGCTTGCCATGCTCTGGGGTGACGGTGACACCGTTGGGGATCCCGTGGGCACCACCTACGATTCCGCCAGCCAGGTCCAGTCCTCTGTGGCCGACCAGATCGGCGACGGCTACAGCCTGTACACTCACTACAAGCAGTTGATCCTCATCCGCAGAGCCAACCCGGAGATTGCCCGAGGAACCTATCAGGCGCTGGCGCTGGAGGACAAGATGGGCGGCTTCATCTCCACCTGGGAGGGCAGCTCCGTCTGCGTGATTCACAATCCCACCGGCAGATCCATCTCCGTGGATCTGGCGTCGGTGACGGATCTCACCTTCGCCGGGATCAGCGCCGTCATCGGTCTGGAGGGCGCCGAACTGAACGGCACCGTCCTGACAGTGGGCGGTCAGACCAGCGTGGTCCTCCGCTGAATATTCCCTTGAAGTAATCCCTTTTGCCCCGGATTTCCTTTCGGAAACCCGGGGCATTCCCATATCCCTATACTCATTCCTAATATAATTCTTCATTATCAGCTTGGTCTATTGGCGCAATACTGCGTTATCGTCACTTGCCATACATACAGTATGGCGGCGCTCCTCTGCCTTGTCTTGCCCCAATATACCTGCGCTGCTATTTGAATTCTTTTATTTAGAATGAGTATTAAACTTTTTATGAATTATGCAAAAAAGACTATAAATTTCCGAAAAGGGTGGTATAATTACTTTCAATTATGGATTATCCGTCCCGTTTTATAAGGAGTAACCCCATGCTGCAGATCAAAGAAGTATGCAAACAGTATCAGACAGGGTCGCTGGTTCAGCAGGCGCTGGATCATGTGAGCCTGAACCTGCGGGATTCCGAGTTTGTGGCCATTCTCGGCCCCAGCGGTTCCGGCAAGACCACCCTGCTCAACATGATCGGCGGATTGGACCGCTACGACAGCGGCGATCTGGTCATCAACGGAATATCCACCCGGCAGTATACCGACCGGGACTGGGATTCCTACCGAAACCACACCATCGGCTTTGTGTTCCAGAGCTACAACCTGATTCCCCACCAGACCGTGCTTGCCAATGTGGAGCTGGCGCTGACCATCTCCGGCGTTTCCAAAGCCCAGCGCAGAAAGCGTGCCATCCAGGCGCTGACCCAGGTGGGTCTGGGCGATCAGCTTCACAAGAAGCCCAGCCAGATGTCCGGCGGTCAGATGCAGCGGGTTGCCCTGGCAAGAGCGCTGGTCAACGACCCGGATGTGCTGCTGGCCGACGAGCCCACCGGCGCGCTGGACAGCGAGACCAGCGTGCAGGTCATGGAGCTGCTGAAACAGGTTTCGGAGGATCGGCTGGTGGTCATGGTCACCCACAACCCGGAGCTGGCGGAAGCCTATGCCACCCGGATCGTCCGTCTGAAGGACGGCAGGATCCGTTCCGACTCCAACCCCTATGCGGCAGAGGAATCGGAAACCCCTGCCGTACACAAAAACATGGGCAAGTCCTCCATGTCCTTCCGGACGGCCCTCTCCCTGAGCTTCAACAACCTGAAAACCAAGAAAGCACGGACGCTGCTGACTTCCTTCGCCGGTTCCATCGGCATTATCGGCATCGCGCTGATTTTGTCCATGTCCAACGGTGTGAACGCTTACATCCAGTCCGTGGAGGAGGACACCCTTTCCGAGTATCCCCTGCAGATCACCGGCACCGGCATCAATATGACCGCGGTCATGCCCGGTGCGGGGGAAACCCCGCCGGAAGATGACACCGGCGAGGTGCGGGTTGCCCAAATGATCACCAATATGTTCTCCCGGGTGGATTCCAATGATCTGGCATCCCTGAAAACCTTCCTGGACAGTGAGGAAAGCGGCATCCGGAAATACACGAATTCCGTGGAATACGCCTATTCCGTGACCCCGCAGATCTACCGGCTGGACGGCGACGGCATCCGCCAGGTTCACCCGGACAATTCCTTCGCGGCGCTGGGTCTGGGCGCTTCCGCGGGCAACAGCTTCATGTCCGCGTTCATGAATACCAACGTGTTCTTCCAGATGCCGAAGCAGGCATCTCTGTATGAAAGCCAGTACGATGTGAAAGCCGGACGCTGGCCGGAAACTCCCTACGAGTGCGTCCTGGTGCTCAGCGCCGGCGGCCGGGTCAGCGATTTCCTGCTGTATACCCTGGGTCTGCGGGATGCCTATGAGCTGGATGACATGATCCGCCGGTTCGCGGCGGAGGAATCGGTGGAGACGCCTTCGGACATCCGTTCCTACCGCTATGACGAGTTTTTGGGCATTACCTTCTCCCTGGTCAGCGGATCGGATTACTATGTGTACGACGAAACCTACGGCGTGTGGAAGGACAAAACCGACGACGACGCCTATATGCGAAAGCTGGTGGAAAACGGCGAGCCCCTGACCATTGTGGGCGTGGTGCAGCCCTCGAAGGATGCCACTGCCACCATGCTCTCCACGGGCATCTGCTATCCCGCCGCCTTGGGCGAACAGGTGATGGCGCAGGCAGCGGAAAGCGAGATCGTCCGCCAGCAGCTTGCCAACCCCGGCACCGACGTGATCACCGGCAAGGCCTTCGGCGACGAATCCGGGGACAGCGCGTTGCGTATGGACTCCCTGTTCTCCGTGGATGAGGAGGCCTTGGGAGAGGCCTTCCAGTTTGACTCCGGCGCGCTGGATATGGATTTTTCCGGGTATTTCCACTTCAGCAGCAGCTCCATCGACCTGTCCGAGCTGCTGCAGTCCGTGGACTTCTCCCCGGAGCTTCCGGGTCTGGACGCGGTGGACTGGGCAGCGGTGCTGAGCCAGATCCAGGTGGAGGTTTCCCCCGAAAACGCGGGCAAACTGGTGGAAGACCTGCTCTCCGGCTACCAGGATTACGTCGCCGACCACCCGGAAGCGGATTACTCCAAGCTGGGGGAGAGTTTCCTTGCCTATCTGCAGACAGACTCTGCCCGCAGCGCCATTGAGGAAGCCGTTCGCGGCATCGTCACCAACACCCTGGAGGTGGCGGTGGATCCTTCCCAGTTGAACGTGCTGGTGCAGGATGTGATGTCCGGCTTCCGGCAGTACGCCGACGACAACGGTCTTACCGACCCCGACCGGTTCGGGGAGTATCTGCTCGCCTATCTGCAGACCGCCGAAGCCCAGCAGAAGCTGACCGAAGGCGCCGCCAAAATCGTCCAGGTCAGCGGTGAAGTCTCCATTTCCCAGGATCAGCTCCGGGCCGTGGCAGACACCGTGGTGGATGGCTACATGGATTACGCGGCAGCCAACGGTCTGCCGGATCCCAGCAAGATGGGTGAGGGCTTCTCCGCCTATCTGCAGACCCCGGAGGCGCAGGAGATCCTCCGCACCGGTGTCCGGGAGATTCTGGATCTGGAGCTGCTGGAATCCCAACTTTCCGCCGCTCTGAAAACGGCGCTGGAGCCTTATTCGGATGCCATTTCGGCGCAGCTTCAGTCCCTGATGGATCAGGTTCTGAATCAGATCGGCAAACTGATCGCGGGCAGAATGTCCAGCGCCATGCGCCAGCTTGGGAAAAACCTGGGCAGCGCCATTCGGATCGATCCCGACGCCTTTGCCGGCGCGATCCAGATGGAGATGACCGAAGGGGATCTGTCCGAGCTGCTGCGCTCCCTCATGTCCAAAGACACCAGCTCCCTGGACGGGAATCTGAGGCTGTTCGGCTATGCGGACCCCCAAAATCCCGGCTCCGTTTCCATCTACCCCAAGGACTTTGAGAGCAAGGCTGCCATCCTTGCCATTCTGGACGGCTACAACCAGCGGATGGAGCAGTCCGGTCAGGAGGAAAAGGTCATCCGCTACACCGACATGGTGGGTACGCTCATGTCCTCCGTTACGGATATTGTGGACATCATCAGCTATGTTCTGGTGGCGTTCGTCGCCATCTCCCTGGTGGTTTCCTCCATCATGATCGGCGTCATCACCTATATCAGCGTGCTGGAGCGGAACAAGGAAATCGGCATTCTGCGTGCCATCGGCGCCTCCAAGCGCAACATCTCCCATGTGTTCAACGCCGAGACCTTCATCATCGGTCTGGCCTCCGGTCTTATCGGCATCGGCATGACCCTGGTGCTGCTGATCCCCGCCAATATGCTGATCCACAGCCTGGCAGGGCAGAACAACATCAACGCGGTTCTTCCCGTGGGTCACGCGGTGGTGCTGGTTACCCTCAGCGTGCTGCTCACCATGGTCAGCGGTCTGATCCCCTCGAAGAAAGCCGCCAACCGGGATCCCGTAGCGGCGCTGCGGTCCGAATAACGGAAAAAGCCGGCGGTTTCAGCAGACCGCCGGCTTTCTTTGCGCGAAAGAGGCTGTCCCGGGGGACAGCCTCTCGTCTTGGGAAGCTCTGATTAAATCGGCAAGTGCTGACAGCAAGAGATTTTTCTTCAGCCGAAAGGTTCAAAAATGGAGGAATACTGTATGTATTTCCCATTTTTGAAGCTGAACGGATGAAGGAAAAGATCTGCTGCTCAGCCGCAGACGATTGATTCAGAGGTTCCCTTGTTTGATTACTTCGCGAACACCCGCTTCAGCTTGACGAAGCGGGGCAGGCCGTCTTCCTTGACCATGCCGGTTTCGCCCTGAACCAGAGGCAGGCAGTAGTCGATGAAGCCCTGGTTGACGCCGTTGCCTTCCTCGTTGATCCACTCCAGGGGAACCTTCTTCTCGGTGTTGGCAACCAGAGACAGGTCGAACAGGGTGGGCTCGCAGTGGTAGCCGCTGGCGTCACGGGTGCAGGTGAAGCCGACCATCTTGTCGGTCTGACCGGAAACGGCAGCTTCCACAGCGGTCTTGCCGGACAGGAAGGACTCGGCAATATCGGTGCCGGAAGCGCAGTGGGCAGCGCAGCGCTGCAGCAGGCTCAGCTCAATG
>JBJDYP010000002.1:0-19024 GCA_051867435.1 Faecousia sp. | reverse complement strand
CCAGCTCCACGCCCAGCTCGGTTTCCAGATCCATGATCATCTCCACGATGTCCAGAGAGTCAATGCCCAGGGTCTCAAAGGTTGCGTCCCGGGTGATCATGGAAGGATCCAGCTCCAACTGGCGCGCTGCGTAAGAAACAATTTTCTCGTACATAATTCGCACCCTTTCTCAAGTTCAGGATTGGCTGTATGTCATTTTAGTACAAGTTCCGTCTTTTGTCAATGCCGTTTTTCTCCGGCGGCAATTCCGGCAGCCCGGCCCGTTGCCCAGGCGATCTGCAGGTTGAACCCGCCGGTGTAAGCATCGCAGTCGATGACCTCTCCCGCAAAGTATAACCCGGAAACCATTTTTGATTCCATGGTTTTGGGGTCGATCTCCGAGACCTTGATGCCGCCGGAGGTGACGATGGCCTCCGAAACCGGACGCTTGCCGCTGATTTCCAGGGAAAAACCCTTCAGCAGCTCCAGAAGCTGCCTGCGCTGCTGCTTTTTCAGGGAGTTCGCCTGCATGGACGGGTCAATTCCCAGCCGCCGCAGCACCACGGGGATCATGGATCTGGGCAGCAAATCCGTCAGCGCGTTCTCCATGGAGCGGTTCTGATACTGCTCCAGATCCCGGAGGATCCGCTCGTCCAGCCTGGCTTCCTCTAAGGCAGGTTTCAGATCAATGACCAGCTTGTAGGTCGTTCCCTTTTTCATATGGGCGCTGGCGCTCAGAACCGTGGGGCCGGACAGGCCGAAATGGGTGAACAGCAGCTCACCGAAATCTTTGTATACGGTCTTTCCCTTCCCGTCCACAAGACGGACACCCACATTCCGCAGGGACAGCCCCTGCATATCCGGGCAGTCGGCACCCGGCACCTCCAGCGGTACCAGAGAGCCCTCCGCCGGGATCACCGTATGCCCCAGCGCTTCCGCCAGACGGTAGCCGTCTCCGGTGGAGCCGGTCAGCGGATAGGACGCGCCGCCGGTTGCCAGGATCACCCATCGGGCGCGGAAAGAGCCGTTTTCGGTCTCCACACCGCAGACCGCGCCATCTTCTGTCAGGATCCTGCTCACACGAGCGGTACGCACCGTCACATTCCGGCGGCGCAGTTCCCCTTTCAGCGCGTCCAGCACCGACGCGGAGCGATCGGAAACGGGGAACACCCGGTTTCCCCGCTCCACCTTCAGATCGCAGCCCAGGTTTTCAAAGAACGCCATCACATCCCTGGGAGGAAAGGCGGTCATTGCGCTGTAAAGAAAGCGGCTGTTTCTGGGGGTATTGGCAAGCACCTCCTCCGCTGCACAGCAGTTCGTCACATTACAACGGCCTTTTCCGGTGATCAGGAGCTTCTTCCCCAGACGGTCGTTTCGTTCCAGTAAAAGCACACGGCTTCCCTGCATGGAGGCAAAAATGGCCGCCATCATACCGGCGGCACCGCCGCCGACCACAATCCCGTCAAAATTCGCTGCCATCGTTCCACTTCTCATACACATGATACTGCTCCCAGATGCGCTCCAGGTTGCTGAAGGTCTGGGAAAGCTGCTCTTCCCTGCGGTTTGCCACCGCCACAATGATGGCGTTGATCACGCTCAGAGGCGCGACCAGAGAATCCACCAGCGACACCATGCCGCTCTTGGCAACCAGCACATGGTCACAATTCTGCCCCAGAGGGGACAGGCGGTTGTCCGTCAGACCGATGACCGTGGCGCCGGTACTGCGGCAGTACTGGGCGCCCTTCACCGTCGCGGAGGAATACCGGGGGAAGGAAATCGCAATCACCACATCCTCCGAGGTAACCCCCACGATCTTCTCAAAGACCTCACTGGTGCCGGAGGCGGTGATGGTATGCACATCGGAGAACATATAGCTCAAATAGTAGCCCAGGAAGTTCGCCAGAGCCGTGGCGGAACGTACGCCCAGAATAAACACCCGCCTGGCGTTCAGAATGGCGTTGACAGCCGCGTCAAAATCCTCCCGGTCCAGCTTTTCCGCGGTCTGGCGCAGCCGTTCCGCGTCGTTGTGCAGCACCATGGACACCACATCCTGATTTTTCATCCGGTCACTGGTCACTTCTATGCGCTGCACGGAGGTCAGGCGGTTGAGCACCATCTCCTGCATGGCCTTCTGCATGGCAGGATAGCCCTCAAAGCCCAGATCCACCGCAAAACGCACCACCGTGGATTCCGAAACACCCACGGTCTTGCCCAGCTTGCTGGCGGTCATAAAGGCCGCCTTGTCATAGGTCTCCGTTATGTATTTCGCGATCAGCCGCTGACCCTTGGAAAATTCAGGTGCCTTTGCCTGCAGCAGCGTCAGGATGTCATTCGCCATTTTGCTCCCTCCATGAAATTCTTCATGCATTTTTCCTTTGTATCTTATCAGGATACCGTGATTTTTGCAAGAGCATTCTGCAAAAACCCCATTTTAGTCTGTCAATTTCGCCTTTTCTTCCGGGGTAAGGTACCGCCACGAGCCGCATTTCAGGTCCCCCAGCGCCAGTTTTCCCTCCCGCACCCGCTTCAGGCGCAGAACCTCCATGCCGCACAGCGCACACATCCGGCGGATCTGGCGGTTTCTGCCCTCGTGGATGGTGATGAGGAATTGGGCCCGGTCAGCCTCCCGGGACTGAAGCTCCACCTTGGGGGTTCGGATGGTATAGCCGTCCAGGGTCACACGCTTCATCAGCGCCTTTTCCTTTCCTGGCTCGTAGCCTCTCACCCAAACCCGGTAAACCTTTTCCACTTCTTTTCCGGGATGCATCAGCGAATTTGCCAGTTCTCCGTCATTTGTCAGGATCAGAAGTCCCTCCGAGTCCATGTCCAGCCGGCCGACGGGATAGACCCGGATTCCGGAGTCCGCAACCAGCTCTGCCACGGTCTTTCTGCCCTTTTCATCGGACAGGGTTGTCACATACCCCCGGGGTTTGTTCAGCATCATGTACACTTTCTTTTCCGGGGATGGGATGATTTTCCCATCCACCCGGATCTCATCGGCTTCGGCATCGGCACTGTCGCCCAGGGATGCCGTTTTTCCGTTGACCGTCACCCTGCCCTCCCGGAGCATTTCCTCTGCCTTCCGCCGGGACGCGACCGACCTGGCCGCCAGGATTTTCTGCAAGCGTTCCGTCATTTTATCCTCCGAATATTCGCTGCCAAAAGCTCTTTTTTGGCTCCGCCTTCAATTCCACGGTGCTTTCGTACACCAGTCTGACCCTTCCGACCACCTGGTCTCCCAGCATCACATAGGCGACGCCGGCATCGGCGCCCTCCGCAACCGGGGCATAGACAAAATCTCCCGCGACGATGCGGATCTCCGGCGCTTCCTCCGCTGTCAGGGAAAAGACAAAGCTATCGGCTGCCAGCAGACCCACCTGCGGTTCTTCCCCGCAGACCACGCTGACCTGCCCCAGGCGCTCCCCTTCCCGGATGATCTCCCGGGTGGAATAATCCGCGAAGCCCTTTTCCAGAAGCGCGGCATGATCCCGCCAGTCGTCCCCGTCGTTGATGGTCACGGCAACCAGCCGCCTGCCGTCCCGCAGGGCGCTGGAGACCAGGATCCGTCCGGCGGCCTTGGTATAGCCGGTTTTCACGCCGTCCGCGCCGTCCACCTGCCACAGCAGTTTGTTGTGATTCGTCAGGCAGCGGTTTCCCACCGTCACCTGCTTTGTGGATACCGTCCGGGCAAAGATCGGGTTTTCCATGGCATAGGATGCCAGAATCGCCAGATCCCGGGCGGTGGAATAATGTCCCGGCGCGTCCAGCCCGTTGGGGTTTTCAAAGTGGGAGCCGGTCATGCCCAGAACCCTCGCCTTGTCGTTCATCAGCTCCGCGAAGCCCCCCACCGTCCCGCCGCAGTAGATGGCCAGCGCCACGGCGGCATCGTTCCCGCTCTGGAGCATCAGCCCGTACAGCAGCTCCTGGATGGTCAGCACTTCTCCCTCTTTCAGGTACATGGAGGAGCCCTCAATCCCCACGGCTTCCCTGGGGATCTTCATCTGATCCAGCACATTGCACTGCTCGCAGACTACCAGAGCCGTCATGATTTTCGTGGTGCTGGCAATGAGGCTGCGGGAATCCGCGTCCTTTTCATACAAAATGCGCCCGGTGGTGGCATCCATCAGAATCGCTTTCTGGGCGTTGATGGCATTCGCGGGAACCGGATACAGCAGAACGGCGGCAAGCAGGGCTGCCGCCGTTCTGTAAAGAATGTTTTTCATTTCACTCACCCGGGGCTAGTTTTTCCCGGTATGGGCAGATTATTCCGCTTTTTTCTCCGTGCGGCTGTCAATAAACGAGGCGATCTTGTCCAGCGCGTCCGGCACCATTTCCACGATCCGGTCCGCGGTGGTATTGGCAGGGGCCGCCACAGGCATCATCCGTACAGCGCCATCCTTCACAATCAAAAAGACAATGGGAGTCACGCTGACACTGCCGCCCACACCGCCGCCGAAGGGCTCGGTTTTGGTCACGGATTTGGTGGTAAAGTCGGATCCGCCGCCGGCAAAGCCGACACTGACCTTGGACACGGGGATGATGGTAACGCCGTCCGGGGTGGTAATGGGCGTACCGATCACGGAATTCACATCCACCATTTCACGGATCTTGGCAATGGTATTCTCTAACATATTCGGAAGATTCTGGCTCATAAATCAAGCACCGCCTTTTCGTTTATTTTGAATTTTGGAAAACACAGACGCTGTACGGATCCCGTATACCGTCAGCAGGGCAAGCAGCCTGCCCAGGGTGATCGTCAGATCCAGTCTGGCAAAAATGGTTGTCTGATTCGCGGTAAAGTCGCATTCTACCTGCAAATCCCGCTTGCGGATCACAAACAGCCGCTCCAACTGCGGAAGCAGATTGCCCAGCGCTGCCCAGGCTCTGCCGTAGTTCATGGCAAGGGCACCGGGATCATCGGAGGCAAGGATCAGCTTCATTTCCAGCCGGTTCACCCGGAGCTTCCTGCGGAAGCTGCCGAGAAAATCCAGCAGCACCCGCAGCAGCGGGAGAAAATCCGTAACACTGCCGCCGGTTTTCTTTTCTTCCCCGGAAGCGGCGGTCTTTTTCCCGGTTTTCTTCTTTTTCTCAGCTTTTTTCCGGGGTTTTTTTTCGCCCTTTTTCCGCTTCGAGGGATAAAGCGGAAACAGGACCGGCCCGGCGATCACCTGGATGACCGCGCCGCCGGAATCATACCGGGCGGCTATCCCCAAAGGCAGAACCGCAAGCAGGGTCAGAATGCCAAGGGCAATCCACCATCCCATCAGGTTCCCTCCTCCGCAGCCGGTGTCTGCTCTCCGGGCGCAGGCAATGGTTCCCCGAAGGAGACCTTCTCGATCTCCGGCAGTTCCTCCAGGGAGGTCAGGCCGAAGGTTCGGAGAAAGTCCGGCGTGGTTTTGTACTGGATGGGTCTGCCCGGCACATTCAGCCGCCCCGCTTCCTCAATCAGCTTCTTGTTCAGCAGCGCGGACACGGAATAGGCGCTGTCCACACCGCGGATCTGCTCCACCATGGCCTTGGTCGCGGGCTGATAATAGGCAATGATGGTCAGCGTCTCCAACTGGGAGGATGACAGCTTCGGCGGCTTTCTGGTCTCCAGCGTTTTGGTCACATAATCTGCCATCTCGCCGGAGGATACCATCTGATAGGCCTGCTCCAGCCGCAGGATCCGAATGCCCCGGCGGTCAAAGGCCAATTTGTCTGCCAGCGCGTCGGCGGCGGCAGTGATCTCGCTTTTTTCTGTTTCCAGCGATGCTGCCAGCCTTTCGATCTCCACCGGCTCTCCGGCGGCAAACAGAATGGCCTCAATCACACGCTGTAATTCTTCCTGTTCCATCAGGCTCCCCCTTCCGGGTTGTGCAGCAGCCGCACATTGGGATTTTCTCCGCTGGTGTCATCCTCCAGCGTGACGGAATTGGTCTTGCACAATTCCAGAATGGCAAGGAATGTCGCCACGATCTCGGAGCGGGATCTGCTCCCCTTGAACAAGCTCTTCAGCTTGGCAACGCCCTTCAAAATCAGCTTTCGAAGCACCTCACCGGACTTTTTGGTCACGGGATAAGGCTCTTTGCCCACGATGCCCTGGAAGCTGGTGGTGGGCGGCGGAAGCTGGCGCTGGTTCCGCTCCGCGATGGTATCCAGCGCCCGGAGCAGATCCATGCTGCTGTGCTGATAGCGGTAGGTTCGATCTTTTCGCAGAGGCTCCGGCTCCTTGGTAAACACACATCTTCCGATCTCGTTTCTGGGTTCCAGCACGGTAATCGCGCTGCGGATCTGCTCGATGGCTTCCTTTCTTGCCCGCTCCTCCAGGGATTTGCGCAGCAGATCCAACTCGGTCTGCGCCTCTGCCTGCTCGGCAGCGGACAGCAGCATCTTGGTTTTAATCAGCATCAGGTGGGATGCCATGGTGATGAACTCACTGGCGATCTCCATATCCAGCCGTTTCCTCTCATCCAGATAGGCCAGATACTGCTCCAGGATCGCGGTGATGCTCACGTCCTGGATCTCGATTTTATTTTTGCTCAGCAGCAGGAAGATCACATCCAGCGGGCCTTCAAAATCCTCCCGTTCCTCGGTTCGGGTCTGGATGATCCCCTGCAGACGGTATTGCGGTTCGCTCATAGTTTCTCCCAATCGTCAGATTTGCAGCAGCTGCTTCACAGGCCAAAAGCACACGCGCTCAAGCAGCGACAGCAGGCCGTCCCGCATGACGGAAAGCGGGGTATCCAGCACGCCCAGAAGCAGAAGTCCCATCAAAAGGAACATTCCGTACCGCTCGTAGCGCAGAAGCATCCGAAACGGCTTCGCGGGCAGCAGGGAAAAAAGCACCTTCGAGCCGTCCAGCGGCGGAATCGGAATCAGATTAAACACCGCCAGGCCGCAGCTGATCACAGCGGTATAGGAAAAGAACGCAGTAAAGTATCCGAGCCACGAATGCCGAAACTGGAAAAAAAGCAAAATGTAGCTTATCAGCAGGGACACCGCGGCGAGAATCACATTGGAAACCGGCCCGACCAGGGCGGTGATTGCCATACCGAGCCTGGGGTTGCGGAACCGGCTGGCGTTCACGGGCACAGGCTTTGCCCAGCCGAAGCGGACAATGGCCAGCATGAGAAAGCCAAACAGATCCACATGGCGCAGAGGGTTCAGGGACAGTCTGCCCGCGTCTTTGGCAGTGGTATCCCCCATCGCCAGCGCAGCCAGTCCGTGGCAGGTCTCATGGACGCAGATGCAGAGCAGGCAGCTTGCCGCCGTAATCAGCATGACGATCAGCCGGTCAAAATTCAATTGATGAAACCACTGTGCAAAGCCGCTCAAGCTGCCGAATCCTCCTCCATTATGGGATTTACCCATTTTCACGGATCGATTATACCATTGAATTTTGAAATGTGCAAGTATTTCCGGAAAATCGTTGCATTTTTCATCGGGATGTACTATAATGCATTTTGTATAGAAACAGATGGAGGGATTCCCATGGAAAACAGAAAAGCTGCTGCCCGGCGCAGATACCGCCAGATGGAGCAGATTATGACATATGGCATTCTGGCGAGCGCCGGACTGTTCCTGATCTACCTGATTGCCGCAGGCAACGGCGTGGTATGGCTTTCTGCCATCACCGCGATTGTGACCCTTGTGGCCAGCGCGGCAGGAATCGTTTATTTGTACATGACCGGGGAGCTGATGCGCAAGCGCAGCCTGTGGATGACCGCCGCGCTCGGCTCCATCATTGCCGTGCTGCTGGTCTCCATGCTGCTGCACTACCCCGCTCCCAAGCCCTTTACCCCGGACTCCGGCACCTCCGGTGCCAGTCAGCAGGTTGACGGCATGGATGCCGTGGGCTGAAACAGTCAAAAAAATGGCAGATCCGAAAGGACCTGCCATTTTGTTATTCCTGGTTGCCGATGGACATAATGTCATAGGGCGTAGTCTGATAGACGAAATAGTTCAGCCAGTTGGAGAACAGCAGATTGGCATGACCGCGCCAGCGGACGATGGGTTCTTTGGTGTCATCATCGCCGGGATAGTAGTTTTCCGGCACATCAATGGGCAGCCCCAGTCCCTTGTCCCGCAGGTATTCCCGCTCCAGGGTGTCGGGATCGTATTCCGAATGTCCGGTGACAAAGATCTGTCTGCCCTCCCTGCTCATCACGGCATACACGCCGGCCTGTTGGGAAGATGCCAGCACCCGCAGCCCGGGAACCGCCTCAATATCCTCCCGCAGCACCGTGGTATGCCGGGAATGGGGTGCCCAGAAGATATCATCGAAGCCCCGCAGCAATATGGCGCGCTTGTAGTCCGCCGTGTGGGGATAGACGCCGAACAGCTTCTTTTCCAGGGGGTGCTTTTGGATGCCGTAGTGGTAGTAAAGACCCGCCTGGGCACCCCAGCAGATGTGGAAGGTGGAGTGGACATGGGTCTTGCTCCACTCCATGATCTTGGTCAGCTCCTCCCAGTAGTCCACTTCCTCAAATTCCATGTTCTCCACCGGCGCGCCGGTGATGACCATGCCGTCGAATTTGCGGTCTTTCAGCTCGTCAAAGGTCTTGTAGAAGTTCAGCAGATGCTCGCTGGACACATTTCTGGACTGGTGCGACTCGGTGTGCATCAGCTCCAGATGCACCTGCAGCGGCGTATTGCCCAGCAGTCTGGAAAGCTGGGTTTCCGTGGCGATTTTGGTGGGCATCAGATTCAGCAGGACGATCTCCAGAGGACGGATGTCCTGGGTGCTTGCCCGGTTCTGAGTCATGACGAAAATGTTCTCCTGCTGCAGCGTACCCGCGGCAGGCAGATCATTGGGTATCTGAATTGGCAACGAAGTACCCTCCTAAGTGATGATTACAGAGCAGAGAGCGCCTGGTCGATGTCCGCGATCAAATCGTCGCTGTTCTCCAGGCCGCAGGACAGGCGGATCAGGTCGGCGCCTACGCCGGCGGCATCCAGCTCCGCGTCGGACATCTGGCGGTGGGTGGAGCTGGCGGGATGCAGGCAGCAGGTTCTGGAGTCCGCCACATGGGTCTCGATGGAGCCCAGCTTCAGGTGCTTCATGAAGGTCTCCGCCGCCTTTCTGCCGCCCTTCAGACCAAAGGAAATGACACCGCAGGTGCCGTTTGGCATATACTTCTGCGCGGTTTCATAATCCTGATCCCCGGGCAGCCCGCTGTATTTCACCCATGCCACCTTTTCGTGGGTGCTGAGGAATATGGCGATCTTCCGGGCGTTCTCGCAGTGCCGATGCATCCGCACAGGCAGGCTCTCCAGTCCCAGATTGGTGATGAAAGCATTCTGGGGAGACTGGACGGAGCCGAAGTCCCGCATGAGCTGCACGGTGCATTTGGTGATGAACGCGCCGCCCAGACCAAACCGCTGGGTATAGGTCACGCCGTGGTAGCTTTCGTCGGGGGTGCAAAGCCCGGGGAACTTGTCCGCGTGGGCTGTCCAGTCGAACTTGCCGCCGTCCACAATGCAGCCGCCCAGCGCGGCGGCATGACCATCCATATACTTGGTGGTGGAATGGGTCACAATATCGGCGCCCCATTCAAAGGGACGGCAGTTGATGGGTGTCGCGAAGGTGTTGTCCACGATCAGGGGCACGCCGTGGGCATGGGCCGCTTTCGCGAATTTCTCGATATCCAGCACCCGGAGGGCAGGATTGGCAATGGTCTCTCCGAACACCGCCTTGGTGTTGGGACGGAAAGCGCGGTTCAGCTCCTCCTCGGTGCAGTCCGGGCTCACAAAGGTGAACTCGATGCCCATGCGCTTCATGGTGACGGCGAACAGGTTGTAGCTTCCGCCGTAGATGGCGGAGGAAGACACCACATGGTCGCCGCAGGAGGCAATGTTGAAAACCGCATAGAAGTTGGCTGCCTGACCGGAGCCGGTGAGCATGGCCGCGGTGCCGCCCTCCAGGGCGCAGATCTTGGCCGCCACATAGTCGCAGGTGGGATTTTGCAGCCGGGAATAGAAATAGCCCTCCGCTTCCAGGTCAAAGAGTTTGCCCATATCCTCGGAAGTGGAATATTTGAAGGTCGTGCTCTGCACGATGGGAATCTGTCTGGGTTCGCCGTTGCCGGGGGTATAGCCCGCCTGGATGCACAACGTTTCGGGATGCAGATTGGATTGGTTCATAATCGGTCACCTCAGGTATTCTGCCAGCGCAGTTTTTCCATATTTTATTCTTTTTTTCCCGATTTGTCAACGATACCGTCCAACAAAGGGATTTTTTATAAAATCACCCACCAATTCACAAAAAATTCACGGCAAGTTGGAGAATTGTGAATTGCGAATCGCAAATAACTATGATATAATGGCTCAAATTGCACAGCACACCTATTAATATAAGGAGGGTGAAGCATGGATCAGGAACGCACCCCGCCGAAGAAAGACGGCGAAGACGGCGGAAAGCGGTCGAAAACCAGCGTCGGCATCGCGCTTGTTGTCACGATTATGCTGGTTGTCATTATTATGACCGTCTACAATGCCGTCACCAACAGTCAATATACCGAAAAGACCTACTCGGACTTCCTCTCGGAATTTGAAGCGGGCAATCTTTCCGAAGTGGAGATCCGCAACGACCGGATCATCTACATGACCAGAGACGAGGCAGCCAAGCCTGCCGCGGAGCAGAAAGCCTGCTACACCGGGCTTCCCACCGGAGGCGACACCATGGCACTTCTTGAGCGGCTGGATGCCGCCGGTGTCAAATCCAACAAAAAGATCGTGGAGGACAACTCCACGCTTCTCGTGATCCTTTACTATGTGGCCATGGGCGCGCTGATTTTCTTCCTGATGAATGGTCTGATGAAGCGCATGAGCGGCGCGGGCATGGGCAGCTTCGGGCAGAACAAGGCCAAGGTCTACATGGAAAAGCAGACCGGTGTGACCTTCGCGGATGTGGCAGGTCAGGATGAAGCCAAGGAATCCCTGGTGGAAATCATTGACTTCCTCCACAACCCCCAGAAGTACACCGAAATCGGCGCGAAACTGCCCAAGGGCGCCCTGCTGGTGGGTTCCCCCGGTACCGGCAAGACCCTGCTCGCCAAAGCGGTGGCAGGCGAGGCAAATGTGCCCTTCTTCTCCATCTCCGGCTCCGATTTTGAGGAAATGTTCGTGGGCGTGGGCGCGAGCCGTGTCCGTGACCTGTTCCAGCAGGCTTCCAAGGTTGCCCCCTGTATCGTGTTTATCGACGAAATCGATGCGGTGGGTCACACCCGGGATGCCCGCTTCGGCAACAACGATCAGACCCTGAACCAGCTTCTGGCAGAGATCGACGGCTTCGATTCCTCCAAGGGCGTTGTGATCCTCGCGGCAACCAACCGGCCCGAAATTCTGGACAAGGCGCTGCTCCGTGCCGGACGTTTTGACCGCCGGATCATTGTGGATCTGCCCAACCTCCAGGGCCGTCTGGATACGCTGAAGGTTCACACCCGGAAGATCCGTCTGGCGGAGGATGTGGATCTGAAGAAGATCGCCCAGGCAACCGCCGGCGCGGTGGGTGCGGATCTGGCGAACCTGGTCAACGAAGCCGCCCTTCGTGCCGTTCGCAATGGCCGCGGTACCGTGAATCAGGAAGACCTGCTGGTGTCCTATGAGACCGTCATTGCGGGCACCGAAAAGAAAAACACCGTCCTCAGCGACATTGAAAAGCGGATGATTGCTTACCACGAAGTGGGTCACGCCCTGGTTTCCGCACTGGAAAAGAAAGCAATGCCCGTTTCCAAGATTACCATTGTCCCCCATACCACCGGCGCGCTGGGCTACACCATGTACACCCCGGAGGAAGAGCGGTTCCTGGTAACCAAGGAAGAGATGCTGACCAACATCCGCTCTCTGCTGGGCGGACGGGCGGCGGAAGTCATCGTCTTCGGAACCTGCGATACCGGCGCGTCCAATGACCTGCAGCGGGCAACGGAGCTTGCGAAGCGGATGGTCACCCAGTACGGCATGGGCGACACGCTGGGGCTCATGACCGCCGCCACCGTAGCCAATGAGTATCTGGATGGGCAGTCCTATCTGAACTGCTCTCAGGAAACCGCAGCCGCCGTTGACCGCGAGATCAGGCAGATCCTCAACGAATGCTATCAGGACGCGGAAAAGCTGCTCATCGACAACCGGGCGCTGCTGAACGAGATCTCGGAGTATCTGCTCAGCAAGGAAACCATTACCGGCGACGAGCTGATGGCTTTTGTAAACGATAGCCGGCAGGCTGACACGCCATCCCCTGAAGAATCCACCCCTGAAACGGAAACATAACCAGTTCCGGCGGCATTTCGAAAGAAATGCCGCCAATTTTCATAAAAGCACCTTGCAAACCCGATTCGGATATGGTATTATTGTACATAAATCATGGAAAGGCGGTTATCCTATGCGGCTCCAAGAATCCGGGGAAATGTACCTGGAAACCATATTGATCCTCTCTGAAACCAACCCCAACGTCCGCAGCATCGATGTCAGCGAATATATGGGCTATTCCAAGCCCAGCATCAGCCGGGCGGTGAGCCTTCTGAAGCAGGGCGGCTACCTCATCACCGACGAGGACGGCTACCTGCTGCTTACCGATACGGGCAGGGCAATCGCCGAGAAAACCTACGAGCGGCACCGGGTTCTGACCGAATTTTTCATCCGGCTGGGCGTCAGCGAGAAAACCGCCTCCGAAGATGCCTGCAAAATTGAGCACGACATCAGCGACGAGAGCTTCGCTGCCGTGAAGCGGCAGTTGGAAAAGCTGTAATAATGTCCTTTGTCACATATCACAAGTTGATTTTTACTTTTTTATGTAAATCTCCAAAATTATTTTATCATTCCGAAACAAATTGACAACAGGATTCGGCAATGGTAAGATAAAATCAGCGTGAATCCGGTCATACCAACCCCCACCGGATCTTTGACTTACGGTCTCCCTTAGCCGTCGTGGGCCGATGGCTATGAAATAAAACGAGACGCACAAGAAAATAAGGAGGTTAATCTTTATGATGAAATTCCTGCAAAAGCTGGGCAAGTCCCTGATGCTGCCGGTTGCCGCTCTGCCTATCTGCGGTATTCTGACTGGTCTGGGCTACGCTCTCGCTCCCGCGTTCATGGGTGCTTCCGGCGCGACTTCCGGTTTCGCTTATGTTCTCGGTGTTTTCCTGATCAAGGCTGGCTGCGCCCTGATCGACAACATCGCTCTGCTGTTCGTCATCGGCGTCGGCGTGGGCATGGCTGACGACGGCGACGGCGCCGCCGCTCTGGCATCCCTGGTCTCCTGGCTGATGATCACCACCCTGCTGTCCACCGGTACGGTGTCCATCCTCTTCCCCAAGCTGGTCGAGTCCTCCACCAATACCGTGGCCTTCAACAAGATCCAGAACCCCTTCATCGCCATTCTGTCCGGCCTGATCGGCGCCCTGTGCTACAACAAGTTCAAGGGCACCCAGCTTCCTGACGTGCTGGCGTTCTTCAGCGGCAAGCGCTGCGTCGCCATCGTCACCGGCCTGGTTTCCATCGTGGTTTCCGCCATTCTGCTGGTTGTCTGGCCCATCGTCTTCGGCGCGCTGGTTGCTCTGGGTCAGGGCATCGCCAAGCTGGACTATATCGGCGTTGGCATCTATGCCTTCCTGAACCGTCTGCTGATCCCCACCGGTCTGCACCACGCTCTGAACAACGTGTTCTGGTTTGATACCATCGGCCTGGGCGACCTGTCCCACTTCTGGGCAGGCGAGACCTCCGCGGATGTCTCCTGGAGCCTGGGTATGTACATGGCCGGCTTCTTCCCCTGCATGATGTTCGGTATCCCCGGCGCCGCTCTGGCTATGATCCAGACCGCCAAGACCAACAAGCGCAAGGTTGCCATCGGCATTGTCGGCTCCGCCGCGATCGTCGCTTTCCTGCTGGGGCTGACCGAGCCCTTCGAGTTCGCGTTCATGTTCCTGGCTCCCGTTCTGTACCTGATCTACGCTCTGCTGTATGGCGTGATTGCTGCCATTACCGTCGCTCTGGGCTTCCGTGGCGGCTTCTGCTTCTCCGGCGGCGCCATCGACCTGGTTCTGTCTTCTCAGCTTCCCGCTGCGGCAAAGACCTGGCTGATCATCCCCATCGGCATCGTTACCTTCGTCATTTTCTACCTGGTGTTCCTGTTTGCCATTAAGAAGTGGGATCTGAAGACCCCTGGCCGCGAGGATGATCAGGAAGAAGAACTGAAGATCGAGCTGGCTACCAATGACTTCACTGCCATGGCTTCCATCATCCTGGAAGGCTGCGGTGGCAAGCAGAACATCGCCTCCATCGACAACTGCGTTACCCGCCTGCGTCTGGAAGTGAAGGATCGCCTGCTGGTCGACGAGAAGAAGATCAAGAGCTCCGGTGCTGCCGGCGTTATCCGCCCGGGCAAGACCAGCGTTCAGGTCGTTATCGGCACCAAGGTTCAGTTCGTTGCTGACGAGTTCAAGAAGCTCTGCAAGTAAGTCCTGACCCTTGCTGGGGCCCACACAGCAAACATTTGCCCCCGGTCACTTCGGTGACCGGGGGTTTTTGTACGCGGTGTTCAGTTGATGGAATCGATGCTGACCGTCTTGAACCGGCCCTTATCGAACAGTCTGTGGGAAATGGTAAGCACCGTGCGGTTTTGGGATGCCTCCCGCAGCGCGTCCATGACCTTCCCCTCGGTTTCCGAGTCCAAATTGGCTGTGATCTCGTCCAGCAGCAGGATCTCCGGGTCGGCAGCCACCGCCCGGGCAATGGAGAGAAGCTGAAGCTGCCCCTGGGAGAACAGCTCCGGCTTACAGACCGTATCCAGTCCGTTCTCCAGCGATGGAATCAGGCTGCCCAGACCGGACAGGGCAATCGCTTTTTGCACCTGCTGTTCCGTGATGGCGGGATCCCCCAGTGTGATCTGATCCCGGACGGTGCCGCTGATCAGCCGGATATTCTGCTCCACATAGCCAAAGAGCCTGCGTTTCCTGCTATCCGGGATCCGGTCCGCATCCCTGCCGCCCACCAGGATCCTGCCGCTCTGCGGCCTGTACAGCCCCAGCAGCAGCCGCAGCATGGTGCTTTTTCCCGCGCCGGTTCTGCCGGTCAGGGTGACACTCTCCCCTGCTTCCATGCGGAAGGAAGTACCGTGGAGGATCTCCCGGTCCGGCAAATATCCGAAATGCACATCCCGGAATTCCAAATCGGTTTTTTCCGTCTTCCCGGGGATTTCCTCCCCGATCTCCCGCTCGGGCTCTCCGAAGAACTCCCGGAGCCTTCTCAGCCCCGCAATGGCGGATTGCAGGCATTGCAGCTCCATGCCAATGCTTTCCAGCGGCGCGAACACCTTGCTCACATAGTCGATGACCGCCACAGCCGTGGCTGCGGAGATGCCGAAAAGCTGTCGGAAACCACCGCCCAGGGCGGAGAGCACCATCATGACCCCAACCAAGACGGCACTGATCACGATGACAATGGGTGAATACACCGAATCGTAAACATTGTTCTTTTCAATGGCCTCGAAACCCTGCTGGATGTAAGACTGATATTTCTCCTCCATGAAGCGCTCCCGGGAGTAGGTGTGGATCATGCGGATATTCCGAATGGTCTCCGGGATATGACCGCTGGTCCGGGCAACCGCGGCACGCTTATCCATCTGCGCCAGCAGCATCCGTTTCTGGAACAGCCGGGTCAGAGCGAACAGCACAATGGCCACCGCAACCATCAGCAGTCCAAGTCCTTCGCTTTTTACGAAAATCACCGCCAGGATACTGCCGACCTTACAGACATCCACCACCATGCTGACAATGCCCGTTGTAAACAGCGCCTCCACGGTGTCCACATCGTTCACAAACCGGGAAACCGTTGCCCCGGGCTTGTTGGACACAAAGTAATCCGCCTGCATCCGGGTCAGCTTATCGCACATGGCGCTGCGCAGTCCGTGGGTGATCTTCTGCCCGAACCGGATGATCAGCGCCTCTCTGGCGGTATCCGACAGGCCGGACAGCACCAGCAGTCCCACATAAAGCAGCACCAGATAGAAGGGTGCTTCATTTCCCTCCGTCAAATGGGCAACAAACGCCTCCAGCGCCAGAGGCGGCAGGATCCCGGTGAGGATCGAGCCGGCGATTGCAGCCAGAAGCACCGCCGACAGCAGGATATTCCGGCGAAGCACCGAGAGAAACACGCCAAGAACCGTTATTTTTTTCCGTTTCATCTCACCGCTGCCTCCTTCCCGGTCTGCGCCCGGAACAGGGCGGCGTATTTTTCATTCCGATCCAGCAGCGCTTCGTGGGTTGAGACTTCAATCTTTCCCTCATCCATCCAAAGCACCTGATCCATCCGGGGAAACAGGCTCAGCCTGTGGGAAATCAGAATGATTATGGTATCCGGCAGCAGGCTCCGCAGATTGTCAAAGATGATCCGCTCCGTTTTCTGATCCACTGCCGAGAAGGGATCATCCAGAATCAGCAGCGGACGCTTGTTGCACAGGGCGCGGGCCAGGGCAAGCCTTGCCTGCTGTCCGCCGGACAGCCCTTCCCTGCTGCTGCCCATGGGCGTATTCAGCCCCTGGGGCATTCCCAGCACCTCATCTAACATACACACCGCTTCCAGATACGGTTCCGCGGACCCCTCCTTTCCCAGAAGGATGTTTTCCCCGATGGAATCCTGCAGCAGCTCCGGGTCGTGTCCCACATAGCCCACGACGCCCCGGTGCTCCCGGATCAGCCCGGATAATTCTTCTCCGCCAAACAAGACAGAGCCTTCGTAGGGATATTCGCACAGGAATACCCTGCCCAGGGTGGACTTTCCGCAGGCCACCGGCCCGGTGACGCCGATGATCTGCCCCGGGTGGGCCGTAAAGCTGACCGGCCCGAACAGCGGATCACAGCCGGGATAGGCAAACCGCAGCTTTCGGACTTCCAGATCCCCTGCCGGCTCCGCGGGTCTTTTTGGGATCTCCTCGGAATCCTCCAGGAACGGCTGCACCCGTTTCCAGGACACCCGGGCTTTCTGCACGGAATTGAACAGCTTGGCAATTTTGGAGCTTTTGACGGAAAGCTTGGTAAAACAGGACAAAAACGCGGTAAACGCCGCAATATCCCAGGTCGTCCACCCGGTACCTGCCACATTTTTACCACCAAGCCAGAGAATAAACAGCGCGCCCAACATGGCAATGGACTGGTAGACCGGCTGCAGGCTGGTCTCCAGAATGCCGGATCGGGTGGCTTTCCGCTCGTAATCCTCCAGATCTCCCTCATAAATACGGTTCCGGTTTTCGTCCTGACCGTAGACCCGGTATGTAATCGCGTTCTCGATCCGGTCCATGGTGGCGTTGTTCAGCGCCGTGGTGCTTTCCTTATAGGCCGAGGCGGCACTGGATGCCAGGTGCTTCATGGACTCCGCCAGAAACCACGCCACAGGGGGAAACACCATGGAAATCAGCGCCAGCTTCCAGTCATAAACCATAAGCATCACGAAATAAGTGAGAAAGGCGATGCCGGTGTCGAATACCTCGGTGGTGAATTTTCGGATGCCCTCCACGCAGGTATCCACATCCGCGATGGATTTTGTCAGGGCAGCGCCAACGGACTGATTGGAAAGCTCCGCTTTACTTGTTCGGATCAGGGCCCTGTACAGCCGCATTTTCATGGAGCGGTTGATGTGATTGGCGAATTTCCGCACAAACAGCCGCTTCAGGAACCGGGTAAACTGCACGAAAAGAACGGTCAGTACATAGGCAGCGGCCAGGGGCAGCATACGGTTGGGCGGCGTTTGATTCTGCATGATATCCAGAAGCCGCTGCACAAGCTGTCCCTCAAACCAGGGAGAGGCCGCGAGACCAATATTATAGACCAGTCCGGTAACGGTTATCACAGCCAGAAGCGGAAGCGCCTCAAGACAATAGTATCGGATCGTATTGGGTTTTCCCTTATGTTTTCCCATCATCGAAGCACCCTTCTTTCATTGGAAAAATCAGGATAGATGTAGTATATCACACACCAATCCGCCACGCAATAACGGAAAACAGCAAACATATACATAAACAATCATTTTCTGTATATTTATGCATACGCAAAGAATTGCAAAAAACAGTGGAAAATTCTCGTTTTTTCTCCGATTATTTTCGTTAATCGTAAAATAAAATAGAAAGTTTATATATTTGGAAAATTCAGCTTATTCCGGGGCATCCAATAACACAACCCAGAATTACCAAAAAACAACCAAAAACTTTATCGGATTTAGTCAAATATATCTGGAACATTTTTTGATTTCTGTGCAAATTTACAACATATTTAGGTATCGTCCCTTTACACAGTTTTCCCCTATGCATTTTGGTGAACATTCATAAATAATTGGAAATGCCCTTGTTTTTCCTGTTTCTTCCTTGACATTTGCCCTTGTAAGTTCTATACTGTTTTTGTGATTTGAAGGCGGATACGCATTCAAATTGCATATTGCCGAATATATTCGGCGAAAAATGAAAAGGAGTGTCGAAAATGAAAAGAATCATCGCAATTGCTCTGGCAGTCATCATGATCATGTGTATGTTCGCGGGCTGCAAGAAGGATGACGGCAAGGTCAAGATCGCCGTTGTTCTGAAGACTCTGAACTCCGAGTACTGGGGCAAGGTCAAGGACGGCTGCGAAGCGGCTGCCAAGGACCTGGGCATCGAAGTTGTCATTCTGGGCGCACAGACCGAGGCTGACATCGACGAGCAGTGCACCATCATCGAGCAGCAGATCGCTTCCGGCGTTTCCGCTATCGTCTGCGCTCCCAACGACGGCACCGCCGCAGCCGCAAAGCTGAAGGTCGCTGTTGAAAAGAAGATTCCCGTTGTGTTCGTGGATACCGATGCTGATCTGGAAGGCAAGACCGCTTTCGTTGGCACTTACAACGAAGACGCTGCTGCCATCGGCGGTGCCTACGTCGCTGAGCAGATCCCCGGCGCAAAGGTCGCTATCATCTACGGCCAGGAAGGTGAGAACACCTCCAATATGCGCCGCAGCGGCTACAAGAAGGGCCTGGAGAACGGCGGCGCAACCGTCGTTGCCGAGCTGTCCGGTGACAACACCACTTCCGGCGCACAGGCTGCCAT
>JBJDYP010000001.1:0-4445 GCA_051867435.1 Faecousia sp. | reverse complement strand
ACTGGATCAAGAACGGCGCACAGCCCACCGATACCGTTCGCGGCCTGCTGAAGAAGGCTGGTGTCCTGTAAGCCCCGCAAAGGAGAAACGCAATGAAAGAACTTTTGCTGTATATGGCAAAAAATCTGGTTGATAATCCCGACGCGGTTTCCGTTCAAGAGATCCCCTCCGAGGATGGCAAGGTTCTCGAACTGCACGTCGCATCCGAGGACATGGGCAAGGTGATCGGCCGTCAGGGCAGGATCGCCAAGGAAATCCGTACCATCATCAAAACCGCAGCCCAGCGCAGCGGCGAGAAGGTCACGGTCGATATTGTCGATTAATGATTATGCGTGACGTTTCTGCGTCACGCATTTCTCGTAAGACAGATAGGAGGAACCCCTATGAAGCTTCAATTTTTACAGGCCGGTGAGATCGTCACCACCCACGGTGTCCGGGGCGAAGTCAAGGTGCTGCCCTGGACGGACGGCCCGGATTTTCTCTGCGGGTTTGACAGGGTGCGGGTAGGCGGTATTGACTTCCGGGTGGAGGACTGCCGGGTGCAGAAGAACTGCGCCCTGGTGAAGCTCAACGGCGTGGATACCGTGGAGGCCGGACAGGCATTGCGGGGCAAGACCGTGGAGGTCTACCGGGAGGACGTTCCCGGGGATCTGATTTTCGCGGATGAGCTGATCGGCGTTGAGGTTTTCGCAGAGGACAAGCTTGTGGGTAAGATCAGCGACGTGCTGGATTACCCGGGAAATAAGGTCTATGTGGTCACCGGCGAGGGGGAATACATGATCCCCGCGGTGAAGGCGTTTATTCTCCGCACGGATCTGGATGCCAACCGGATGGATGTCCGCATGATCGAGGGGATGGGAACCGATGCGAATTGACATTATGACCCTGTTCCCGGAATCTCTGGGAGATGTGCTTTCCGAAAGCATTCTGGGACGGGCGCAGGAACGGGGATTTATCCGCATTGAAGCCCATCAGATCCGGGATTATACGGCGAACAAGCAGTGCCAGGTGGACGACTACCCCTATGGAGGGGGCCGGGGCGCCATCATGCAGGCGGATCCTTTGTACCGCTGCTGGGAAGCCGTCTGCGACGAAGCGGCGGGCCCGGTGCATACGGTCTATATGTCTCCCTGCGGGCACCGGTTTACACAGGCGGATGCCATTCGCCTGAGCGCGATGCCAAATCTGATTCTGGTTTGCGGCCACTATGAGGGCATCGACCAGCGGTTCATCGACGAGTGTGTGGACGAGGAGATCTCCCTGGGGGATTTCGTGCTGACCGGCGGGGAAATCGCTGCCATGGCAGTGACGGACGCGGTGTGCAGAATGGTTCCCGGGGTTCTGGCGGATCCGGAGTGCTTTGAGGATGAAAGCCATTTCAACGGAATGCTGGAATACCCCCAGTACAGCCGTCCGGCGGTCTGGCACGGCAGGGAAGTGCCGCAGATTCTGCTCTCCGGCAACCATGAAAAGGTTGCCCAGTGGCGCAGGAAGCAGTCTCTACGCCGTACCAAGGCTCGCAGACCGGATATGTACGGGAAGCTGGAGCTGACCTCCAAGCAGGACAAAAAGCTGCTTTCGCAGATCGATGAGGAAGGATGGAGCGAGGAAGATGGACTTCGGTAAATTGGAAACCCTCCGCAAATGGGTGGAAGAAAGCAGCCACATCGTTTTCTTCGGCGGCGCGGGGGTGTCCACGGAGTCGGGAATTCCCGATTTTCGCAGCGTGGACGGCTTGTACAGCCAGAAATTCGAGTATCCCCCGGAGACCATCATCAGCCACAGCTTCTATGAGCGAAAGCCGGAGTATTTCTTCCGCTTCTACCGGGAGAAAATGCTGCCCCTGGGCTTTGAACCCAATGTGACGCATCTGACCCTGGCCAGATGGGAGCGGCAGGGGAAGCTGGATGCGGTGGTGACCCAGAATATTGACGGCCTGCACCAGAAAGCCGGCTCCAAACGGGTCTATGAGCTACACGGCAGTGTGCTGCGGAATTACTGCACCCGCTGCGGCAAGTTCCACACGGCGGAATTTGTAAAAACCGCCCGGGGAATCCCCCGCTGCGACTGCGGCGGTATTGTGAAGCCGGATGTGGTGCTTTACGAGGAGAGCCTGGACGGGGCGACCATCGAAAAGAGCGTGCGCGCCATTGCCAACGCGGATCTGCTCATTGTGGCAGGAACCAGCCTGACGGTCTATCCGGCTGCCGGATTGGTGAACTACTACCGGGGTAACCGTCTGGTGCTCATCAACCGGGACGAAACACCCTATGACCGCAGCGCCGATCTGGTTTTCCACGAATCCATGGGTGAAATATTCAGACAATTGCCATAAAGACACCCCGTTCGCAAATTTGCGAATGGGGTGTCTTGCATCCGGTTTACTTGTTCAGAATCTCGATAAAGGCTTCCTTTACGATTTCCAGACCCTTTTTCAGCACTTCCGGCTCGATGACCAGCGGGGGCATCAGCTTGACCACCGTGCTGTCTCTGCCGGAGCGCTCCATGATCAGACCTCTGCGGAACGCCGCGTCGCAGATGGCATCCGAAAAGTCGCCGCCGCCGATGGCGGAGCAGTCAATGCCCCACATGAGACCGATGCCCCGGCAGGTAAGCCTGCCGTCAAGAGGAAGAATCTCATTCTTGATATATTCCTCCACAATCAGCGCTTTTTCCCGCACCTGCCGCTCCACCTGCTGATCCAGCATAAATTCCAGACCGGCCTTTGCCGCCACAAAGGAAAGCTGATTGCCGCGGAAGGTGCCGTTGTGCTCCGCGGGCTTCCAGATGTCCTTGTCCGGACGGATCAGCAGCAGCGCCATGGGCATACCGTAGCCGCCGATGGACTTGGACATGGTGACCATGTCGGGCTGAATCCCGGCACGCTCAAAGGAGAAGAAGGTGCCGGTCCGGGCGCAGCCTGCCTGAATATCGTCCACAATCAGCAAAATGTCGTTTCTGTCGCAGAACGCACGGCATCCCCGCAGGAATTCGGGGGAGAAGGGATAGATGCCGCCCTCCGCCTGCACGGTTTCCATCACGAGGGCAGCGGGCTTTGCCGCGCCGGAATGATCGTCGTCCAGCAGACGCTGCATATAAGCCAGCACATCCAGCTCCGGGAACATATAGGGAGCGGGAATGTGGGTGCAGTTGCCCAGGGTCACGCCTGCCGCGTCACGGGCATAGGCTTCCGTGGTCAGGGAAAGGGAGCCGATGGTCATGCCGTGGAAGCAGCCCATGAACGCGAACACATTGCTGCGTCCGGTGACTTTTCTGGCAAGCTTCAGCGCGGCTTCCACGGCATTGGTGCCCGTAGGGCCGCAGCACATGATCTTATAGTCCAGTCCCCGGGGCTTCAGAACACGGTTTTCAAAGGTTTCGATGAACTCGCGCTTGGGCACGGTGTACATATCCATGCTGTGCATGATGCCGTCGGACATCAGGTAGGAGATCATGCGCTCTTTGATGTAGTCGTTGTTGTGACCGTAGTTCAGCGCGCCGGCACCGCAGAAGAAATCAATATATGCATTGCCGTCCTCATCGTACATCATGGCTCCCTTGGCCTTGGTGAACACGGCAGGGAAGTGCCTGCAATAGGAACGGACAGAGGATTCATATGTCTCAAAGGTTTTTGTATCCATATCTGGACCTCCGTGAAAAAACTTACTCCAAATTATACCACAGACTGACGCATTATGCAAGTACACATCAGCAAAATGGGAAAATTACCGGTGTTTCAGAAAATAACGCCGGGTATGCCACACACCGTAAAGCCGGAACAGAGAGGAAACCACGATGATTCCCAGCGCCATGGCACCGGCGGAAGCAACGGTCTGCATCCCCTTGCTGACAAAATTTGCCATGTCGTTGTAAACCGCGAATGTCATGGTATAGTACACACCGGCGCCGGGGATCATGGGGAAGATGGAGACCAGCAGATAAGGCGGCGCGGGACATTTGCGGACACGGGCCATGATTTCCGCGTACAGCGAGCTGAAGCCCGCGGAAATCAGAAAACCGAAGGTGACGCTGCCGCCCAGGCAGAGGGTCAGGCGGTAGGCACACCAGGCGATCACACCGCCCAACACGCACAGGGCAAAGCCCTTTCCATGCACATTGAACAGGATCGCGAATCCGATGCAGCCCACAAGCGCCGCAAGATTTTCCGTCAGGAAGGAATAGGCGACGGTTTCGGCAGGGGTAGGCAGGGCAAACAGCTTTCCCATCACGGTCAGGGCGCCGGCGGTGCCCAGCGCAATGGCCAGCGCCACCAGAAGCACCTGGATCAGCCGGTTGATGCCGGAATTGGTGTCACCGTAGATCACATCCCGGATGGAGTTGACGAACAGCAGACCGGGAACCAGAGGCATCAGCGCGCCGATGATCACGGAGTCCGCGTTGCTGACGAATCCGGCAACCGCAAAAAAATAGGCCAGCAGTCCCAT